>JAFDWC010000081.1 GCA_018268655.1 Actinomycetota bacterium | reverse complement strand
CGCGGGCGGCTGCCGGGCGGAACGAGTTCGGGAGCTTCGATCCGGGAGCCGCCGCGGAGGCTGTCACGAGCTTGCCTCGGGACCAGCCGTTGGCGTCGCCGGTCGCGCGGAGGATGGCCGCGGAGCGTGGCGTCAGGCTCGATGCCGTTGCGGGGACGGGCCGCCGCGGCCGGATCCGAAAAGCCGACGTGCTCGCCGCGGCAGCGGCCGGTTCCTCCTCTTCCGGAGCTGCCGCGGCACGTCGGGCGGCCGCCGATACCGGCGCGACCGCGGGCCTCCCCAGCGGCTACGACGGCGTGCCGCACGAGATCGTGACGACGACGCGGGTGCGGCGGGCGATCGCCGAGCACATGATCCGCTCGCGCCAGACCGCCGCCCACATGACGACCGAGGTCGACGTCGATCTCGGCGCCGCGGTCCGGGCGCGGGCCGAGCTGAACCGGGCCCGGCTCGCCGCCGGCGCCGCCAGGCTCTCCTTCCTGCCGCTGATCGCCCGCGCCACCTGCGCGGCCCTGGCCGAGCACCCCGACCTCAACGCCAGCTTCCAGGGCGAGCGGACGATCCGCTGGGGCCAGGTCAACCTCGGGATCGCGGTCGACACCGAGGCCGGCCTCCTGGTCCCGGTGGTGCGGGACGCCGGGGCGATGACCGCGCCCGCGATCGGCGCCGCGATCGCCGACCTCGCCGCCCGCGCCCGCGATCGCCAGCTCGTCCCTGACGATCTCGCCGGCGGCACCTTCACGATCTCCAACCCCGGCTCGGTCGGCGCCGTCTCCGCTCCGGCGATCATCAACCAACCCCAGGTCGCGATCCTCGGCATCCCCGCTATCCAGCGCCGCCCCTGGGTCGTGGCCGGCCCCGACGGCGAGGAGATGATCGCGATCCGCTCGATCCTCCGCCTCGCCGTCACCTTCGACCACCGCGCCGTCGACGGCGCCGATGCCACCCGCTTCGCCGTCGCCGTCAAGGACCGGCTCGAAACCTGGGGCGTCGGCGCCTACAGCTGATCTTTAGCTTCGGGAAAGGGTGCGCGAAGTACTCTGAGCCGGTGAATTCGAGCTTGTCATGGCGTTCGGTTCTGGCGGTGGTCACGGTGGCCTGCCTGGCGCTCGCGGCAAGCGTCGCCGGCGCCGCCGCTGCGCCGGCACCGGCGCCCTCGCCGGCGGCGAGCCCCCGCTGCCCCAACCCCGGCGAACTGCTGCTGCCGAGCAACCCCCGCGGCGCGATCCCCGCCGCCAAGGCGGCGCTCGGCTCACCCGGGCGGGTGCTCGAAGTCAGGCGCGGGCCGGGCTCGACCTACGCCGCCGCGGTCAAGCGCGTCTGCGGCGCCGCCGTCCTTCGCAAATCCGTCTACGTCAACGTCCACCCGCTCGGGATGCGCTGCTCGGCCTGCAACCTCCACGCCTACGTGGTCCAGTACGACAACCGGCGCTGGGAAGTCTGGACCGCCTACTAGGGCCGGGCCTCGGGCGGGAGCAGCCCCGCTCGCCGCAGGTTTCTCGCGCTCAGAGCGCGACCAGCTCGCGGGCCGCGGCCTCGATCTGCTCGCCGCTGGGGATGACCAGCTGCTCGAGGTCCGGGTCCTGGGGGATCGGGGTGTCGAGGGCGCCGAGGCGCCAGATCGGCGCGTCGAGGGAGAAGAAGGCCGCTTCCTGGATGCGGGCGGCGATCTCGGCGCCGGCACCGGCGGTGCGGACCGCCTCGTGGACGACGAGGGCGCGGCCGGTGCGCTCGACCGAGGCGACGATCGTCTCCATGTCGAGCGGGACCAGGGTGCGGGGGTCGATCACCTCGAGCTCGATCCCGTCGGCGGCCAGCCGCTCCGCCGCGGCCAGCGCCCGCGGCACCATCAGCCCGGTGGCGACGACGGTGAGGGCGTCGCCGCGTCGCCGCGTCGCCGCCTCGCCGAAGGGGACCAGGTAGTCATCGCCGCTGGGGACCGGCCCCTTGGTCCGGTACATCCCCTTGTGCTCGAAGAAGAGGACCGGGTTGGGGTCGCGGATCGCCGTCTTCAGCAGGCCCTTGGCGTCGGCCGGGGTGGCGGGCAGCGCCACCTTCAGCCCCGGCACGTGCATCGCGATCGCCTCCAGGCTCTGCGAGTGTTCGGCGCCGGCGCCGCCGACGACGCCGGTCGGCAGCCGCACCACCACCGGCAGCGAGAGCTTGCCGCCGTGCATGTAGCGCCACTTCGCCAGCTTGTGGAAGATCTCGTCGCCGGCGACGAGGCCGAAGTCGGCGAACTGCAGCTCGACCACCGGGATCGTCCCGGTCAGCGCCGCCCCGGCGGCGCCGCCGACGATGAAGGTCTCGTTGATCGTCGTGTCGCGGACCCGGCTCGGGCCGAACTCGTCGAGGAGGCCGCGGGTGACGCCGAAGACGCCGCCCATCTTCGCCACATCCTGGCCCATCATCCAGACCCGCTCGTCGCGGCGCATCTCCTCCGCCAGGGCGGCGTTGATCGCCCGCCCGTAGCCGAGCTGCTCGGTCTCGACCCCCTCGGGTACCTCGGCGATCGCGCTCACGTCCAGACCCCCTCGGTGACGATTCCGGGGTCGGCCTTCGGCATCTCCAGCGCCGCCTCCAGCGCCGCCTCGGCCTCGCTCTCGGCGGCGGCGTCGAGGTCGTCCGCCGCGGCCGCCGGCACTCGCTCGCGGAGGATCCGCAGCGGGTCGCGCGGCACCTCTAGCCCGTCGGCGATGTCGTCGCGGTACCGCTGCGGGTCGCCCTCGTAGTGGCCGCGGATCCGCAGCGTCTTCGCCTCGACCAGCGACGGCCCCTCCCCCGCCCGCGCCCGCTCCACCGCAGCCAGCGTCGCCGCCCGCACCGCGACCGAGTCCTGGCCGTCGACGACCACCCCGGGCATCCCGTAGCCGGCGGCGCGGTCGGCGACGTCCTCGGTCGGGCTCTGGGCCGAGAACGGGGCCGAGAGGTGCCAGCCGTTGTTCTCGCAGATCCAGACCACCGGCAGCTTCCAGACCGAGGCCTGCAGCGCCGCCTCGTGGAAGGTGCCGCGGGAGGCGGCGCCGTCGCCGAAGAAGACGGCGACGACCCGGTCTTCGCCGAGCAGCTGGACCGAGGTCGCCGCCCCCGCCCCGAGCACGAAGTTGGAGCCGAGGGTGCCGCCCTGGCCGAGCACGCCGAGCTCGGGGTCGACGAAGTGAACGGTGCCGCCGCCCTTGCCGCCGACGCTGCCGCCGGTGCGGCCGAAGAGGTCGCCGAGCAGGACCTCCGGCGCCATCCCCTTGACCAGCGCGTAGCCGAGCCCGCGGTGGGCGTAGAAGAGGTAGTCCTCGCGCCGCAGCGCCGAGACCGCCCCGGCCTGGACCGCCTCCTGCCCCAAACCGGGGTGCCAGAAGCCGCCGAAGCCGTGCTCCTTGACGTAGCGGTGCAGGAGCAGCTCGAGCGCCCGGATCCGGGTCACCTGGCGGTAGAGGTCGAGCGCGAGCTCGGCGCTCGCCGTCCCGGTCTCCCCCGTTTTCTCGGTCCTGGTGCTCACAGCGGGCCCTCCGATCCCGGTCCGGGGCGCTTTCTTCATCTCAGGGATGGATAAAGCGCCCCAAATCCCAAACTGACCGTCCGGACGGTTAGTCTATAACCGTGGGGAAGGGCACGAGCACGGGCAACGGGGTCACGGGTGGTGAGGACCACGGTGCCGAGCGCCGGGCGGCCCTCGTCACCGGCGCCTCCAGCGGGATCGGGCTGGCGATCGCGGCGATGCTGGGGGAGGAGGGCTACGACCTCACCCTGACCTCGCGCACCGGCCCCAAGCTCGAGGCCGCGGCCGCCCCGCTCGCCGGCCGCGGGGGCGCCGTCGCCACGGTCGCCGCCGACGTCCGCGACCCCGACGAGGTGACCCGCGTCGTCGCCGCCCACCGCGACCGCTACGGCCGCCTCGACGTCCTCGTCAACAACGCCGGCCTCGGCATCGTCGCCCCCCTGGCCGCGATCGAGACCGGCCACCTCGACCTCCAGCTCGCCGTCAACCTGCGGGCGACGATCCTCTTCTACCGCGAAGCCGAGCCGCTGCTGCGCGCCGCCGGCGCCGCCCACGGCGAGGCGCTGGTCGTCAACACCTCCTCGATCACCGGCAAGGTCGGCGAGCCCGAGCTCGGCGTCTACTCGGCGACCAAGCACGGCATCGTCGGCTTCACCCAGGCGATGCAGCGCGAGCTCGGCCCGGCCGGAGTCAAGTCCTGCGTCCTCTGCCCGGGCTTCGTCGACACCCAGCTCTCCGACTACGTCAAGGACACGGTGCCGGCGGCGACGATGATCCGCGCCGAGGACGTCGCCGAGGCGGTCCGCTCGCTGCTCCGCCTCTCCCCCCATTGCGTCGTCCCCGAGATCGTGATGGTCCAGCGGGAAGCGGTGCCGGCACCGTGAGGAACGGGGACGGCGGCGGGCGGGTCGAGGTCTCGCGCCGGGGCGCGGTCGCGGTCCTGAGGCTGACCAACGGCGAGCGCCGCAACGTGCTCGACCTCGCCACCGCGACCGCGATGCAGGAGGCGGTCGAATGCATCGGCCGCGACGGCGGCGTCCGCTGCGTGGTGATCGCCGGCAGCGACGGCGTCTTCGCCTCCGGCGCCGACATTCGCGAGCTCGACGCCGCCAGCACCGAGGAGAACCTCGCCTACAACCGCCGCCTCCGCGCCGCGGTCAACGCGGTCGCGGCGCTGCCGATGCCGACGATCGCGGCGCTCAACGGCCACGCGATCGGCGGCGGCCTCGAGCTCGCCCTCGCCTGCCTGCTGCGGGTCGCCTCGACCGAGGCGAAGCTGGGGCTGCCCGAGGTCCGGCTCGGGATCATCCCCGCGACCGGCGGCCTGGCGCGGCTGCCGCTGCTCGTCCCCCGCGCCACCGCCGCCGAGCTCGTCCTGACCGGCGAGCTGATCAGCGGCGCCGAAGCGAGGGAGCTCGGGCTCGTCAACCAAGCGGTGCCGGCGGCGAAGGTGATGGAACGGGCGCTGGAGCTGGCGGCGCGGATCGCCCGGGTCGCGCCGCTCTCGGCGCGGGCGATCGTCCAGAGCCTCTGCCGCGACGCCAACCTGCCGATCGCCGACGCCAACCTGCGGGTCGAAGACCGGCTCGCCTCGCTGCTCGCCTCGCGCGACCGCCACGAGGGAGCCCGCGCCTTCCTCGAGCGCCGAGAGCCCGAGTTCGAGGGGGCCTGAGCGGTGCCGCTGGCGCCCCCCGGCGACCTCGGTCTGAGCGCCGAGCAGGTGCTGCTGCGCCGCACCGTGCGCGAGTTCGCCCGCCGCGACGTCGCCCCCCGCGCCACCGCCCTCGACGCCGCCCAGGGCTTCCCGGAGGAGAGCTGGCGGCAGGCGGCCGAGCTGGGCCTGCTCGGCGCAACCGCGCCGCCCGAGCACGGCGGCGCCGGCCTCGGCCTGGCCGAGCTCTGCATCGTCGGCGAAGAGCTGGCGGCGGTCTGCGTCGCCACCGCGGCCACCGTCCTGCACCAGGCCGACATGGTCGTCGGCCGGCTCGCCCGCCACGGCAGCGAGGCCCAGAAGGAGCGCTGGCTGCCGGGGCTGATCGACGGCTCGCTGATCGGGTGCCTGGCGATGACCGAGCCCGAGGCCGGCTCCGACGTGATGTCGATGCGGACCCGGGCCGAGCCGGCCGGAGAGGGCTGGCGCCTGAACGGGACCAAGACCTTCATCACCAACGGGCCGGTCGCCGACCTCGCCCTCGTCTACGCCCGCACCGGCGCCGCCGAGGCACGCCAGCTCGCCCTCTTCGCGATCCCCACCGACGCCCCCGGCTTCGCCCGCGGCCGCAAGTTCTCGAAGATGGGCTGGCGCGGCTCGCCGACCGGGGAGCTGGTCCTCGACGACTGCGAGGTCGGCCCCGAGGCGCTGGTGGGCGGCGCCGCCGAGGGCCGGGCGATCCTCTTCGCCGGGCTCGACAGCGAGCGGATCCTGCTCGCCGCCGAGTCGGTCGGGCTCGCCCAGGGCGCGCTCGAAGCGGCTCTCGCCTACGCCCGCGAGCGGCGCCAGTTCGGCCGCCCGATCGGCGAGTTCCAGCTGATCCAGGGCAAGCTCGCCGACATGTTCGCCGAGACCGAGGCGGCACGGGCGCTGACCTGGGCCGCGGCGGCGCGGGTGCAGGCCGAAGCCGCCGGCGCCCGCGAGCTGGCCTCGGCAGCGAAGCTGCTGGCCGGCGACGTGGCGATGGGGGTGACGACCGAGGCGGTCCAGGTGCTCGGCGGCTACGGCTACATCGACGAGTTCCCGGTCGAGCGCTACATGCGCGACGCGAAGCTGATGCAGATCGGCGGTGGCACCGCCGAGATCCAGCGCACGATCATCGCCCGCGCCCTGCTCGGCTGAGTGTGCGTCTCTGAGTGTGCGTCTGCGGGTGTCGAATAGCCTCAGCCGATGGCGAGCGCCCCCCGCAAGAGCAAGCGCAACGAGATCGTCCTCTGCTTCACCGAGCTGGTCGCCGAACGCGGCTACGACGAGGTCAGCGTCCGCGACGTCGCCGAGGCGCTGGCGATCAGCAAGGGCACCGTCCTCCACCACTTCGGCTCCAAGGAAGCGATCCTCGAGCAGATCAACAACGACTACATGCGGCGCCGCCTGGCCGAGGCCCGCGACTACCTGCCCGCGCTCGATGACCCGGTCGACGAACTGCAGGCCTTCATCTGCCAGCTGATGCTCTCCCAGCAGGACGACCGGGCCGCGACCGTCGCCTTCTCGCGGGAGATCGTCCGCTCCGCCTCGGAGCCGCTGATGGCCGAGGTGCGCCAGCTACGCGACGAATTCTCGGCGGTCCTGGTCGGGATCCTCGAGCGCGGGGTGAAGAGCGGCGCCTTCGCCGACGTCGACCCGCGGCTGACCTCGCTGCAGATCTTCGGCATGACCAACTGGGCCTGGACCTGGTTCAAGCCCGGTGGCCGCCGCAGCGCCGAGGAGATCGCCAACCAGTTCAGCCGCACCGTGATCGGCGGCCTCGCCCCCGGAGCCACCCGCGAGGGCGCCGAGGCCGAGCGCCTGGCGACGATGGTCGGCGCCGCGATGCGCGCCCACCGGCCCGGCGACATCTAGTGTCCTGAATGGTTGATTCCACCGGCGAGGTGTGACTGGGGGCGCGCCCGGCCGAGCAGATCGAGGACGCAGGCCGCCGCCTTTGCCGGTTGGCAACCCGGCTGGGCCGAGGACGAAGAGATGCGAAGTGCGTTTTGGGGCGCGGGTGCGTCATCCAGGTGGGCCTGGTCGTGGAATCAACCATCTACCGCGGTCGCCAGGGCGCTCCAGTCGTCGTTGCGGCCGTGGTGGTAGGGCGCGAAGGCGGCGGCGGGGATCGTCGCGGCGACCGCGACCGTCGCCCGCAGATCGCCCTCGAAGTAGGCGGCGCGGAGCACCTCGGCGACGGGGATCTCGTCGAGCGGGTCGTGGACGCTGCCGCCGAAGTCCACCCGACCCTCCCCCTCGAGCGCGACCCGGGCGCTGATCTCGTAATGGGCGCGGGTGAGGATCGCGTCCTCCTCGAGCCCGCGGCCGTCGGCGGCCGGGCGCGACTTGACGTTGTAGCTCTCGCGGGTCGCCTCGAACGGGCCGAGCTCGCGCCGCAGCTCGGCTTCGAGCGTGATCAGGGCGACGCCCCTGCGCTCGATCGTCCCCCGCATCAGGTCCCCGCGCCGCCGCAGAGTCGAGCGGGCGATCTTCTTCGGCTCGCCGAAGACCTCGCGGCCGAAGATCGTCGCGGCCTCGCCGTCCATGTACTGGGCGAGGTTGTATTCGCCCTCGACTCCGTCGTGGACGCAGGCGACGTAGACGGTGCCGCCGGCGAAATCGCCGACGCAGTTCGACTGCCAGCGCCCGACCATCGCCCGCATCCGCTGCACCTGCAGCGGCTGCAACGGCGGCGGCAGCACCGCGGCGACGAAGTCAGGCGCGGCGAGGAACTCGACCGAGAGCATCTGGGCGGCGCCGAAGCGCGGCGCCGCCAGCACCGCCTCGATCGCGGCGACCTCCTCGGCGCTCTTGACGAGGCGCACCGGCTCAACCCCCGGCGCTCAGCTCGACCGGCCGCGGCGTCCCGAGCCCGTTGGCGAGGGTGACGCCGAAGCGCTCGTGCATCACGGCCGCGTCGGCGCGCAGCGCCGCCCACTGCGGTGTCCGCATCGCCGCCGCCAGCGCCTCCCTGCTCTCGAACACGGTCTCCGCCACCCGGTAGTAGGAGGGCGGCGCCCCTTCCAGCCCCTCGTCGGTGCGGGTCAGGGTGAGGCTGACGGTGCCGGGGATCGCCGCCGCCAGCGGCACGTGGACCTCCCAGTAGTGGCGCTCGAACTCCTCGACCTCGCCGGGACGCGGCGCCGACCAGCAGGAGATCGCCTTGAAGGAATCCACGAAGCCGAGCGTACGCGCCCGCGCCGGGCCACGCCGGAGCCTCTAGCGTCGCCTTTGTGGAGCTCGAAGAGGCCCATGTCGTCGTCACCGGCGGCGCCGCCGGGATCGGCGCCGCGGCGGCCCGCGCCTTCGCCGGGGCGGGCGCCCGCGGGGTCGTCGTCGCCGACCGCGACGGCGCCGGGGCGGCGGCGACGGCGCGGGAGGTCGGCGGCCTCGGGGTCGAGGTCGACCTCGGCAGCGAGGCGGGCGTCGCCACCCTGGTCACGCGAGCCGAAGCCGAGTACGGCCCGGTCGACGTCTTCTGCTCGAACGCCGGCATCGCCGGCCCCTACGGCGGCCCCGAGGTCAGCGACGAGAGCTGGCAGCTGACCTGGAACGTCAACGTGATGGCCCACATCTGGGCCGCCCGGCTGCTGCTGCCGGGGATGCTGGGACGCCGCCACGGCCACCTCAGCTCGACCGCCTCCGCCGCCGGGCTGCTCGCCAATCCCGGGCTGATGCCCTACTCGGTCACCAAGCACGCCGCGGTCGCGGTCGCCGAGTGGCTGGCGATCACCTACGGCGGCGGCTCCGGCGTCGGCTTCTCCTGCTTCTGCCCGCAGGGAGTGGCGACGCCGATGCTCGAAACCTGGCGCCGCGAGGACCCGAGCTCGCGGCTCGCCAGCGCCTCCGGTGAGACGATCAGCGCCGAGCAGGCGGCGGCGGCGCTGGTCGCCGGGATCGCGGCCGACCGCTTCCTGATCCTCTCCCACCCGGAGGTGCGCACCTACCAGGAGCGCAAGGTCGCCGACCCCGAGCGCTGGCTGGCCGGGATGCAGCGCTTCCAGGCCGAGATCGACCGCGCTCGGGCCGAGGCCGAATCGGCGGGCTGAGAGCGCCCGGCTCGCCGCCGCCTCAACCGCCGCTGACGACGTCCCCGTAGCGCTCGCGCAGCTCCCGCTTCAGCACCTTGCCGGCGGCGTTCCGCGGCAGCTCGGCGACGAAGACGACCGCCGCCGGCTTCTTGTAGCCGGCGAGCCGCTGGCGGCAGTGGGCGATCAGCTCCTCCTCGCCGGCGGCGGCGCCGGGCGCCCTTACGACAACCGCCAACGGCGTTTCCACCCAGCGCGGGTGGGCGACCCCGACCACTGCCACGTCGGCCACCGCCGGATGCTCGGCCAGCGCCCGCTCGACCTCGGCCGGGTAGACGTTCTCGCCGCCGGAGATCAGCATGTCCTTGAGCCGGTCGACGACGTAGATGAACCCCTCGCCGTCCTCGCGGACGAGGTCGCCGCTGTGAAACCAGCCCCCGGCGAAGGCCTCGGCGGTGGCCTCGGGCTGGCCGTGGTAGCCCTGCATCACGGTCGGGCCTCGGTAGACGATCTCGCCGACCTCGCCGCGCCGCACCTCCGCCCCGTCGGGGCCGACGATCCGCGCCTCGACTCCGAGCGCCGGCCGCCCCACCGACCCCATCTTGCGGACCGCGTCCTCGCCGCGCAGGAAGCAGGTGTTGGACGACATCTCGGTCTGGCCGAAGGCGTTGACGATCTCGGCCGCGGGGAAGGTGCCGGAGAGCAGCTCGAGCGTCGGCAGCGGCGCCTGCGAGGCGCCCCACATCGCCACCCGCAGCCGGCCGCGGTCGAGCTCCGCCAGTGCCGGCGCCGTGCAGATCTCCCGCCACTGGGTGGGGACGAAGAAGCAGATCGAGACCCGGTGGGCGGCGAGGCGGGCGATCGAGCGGGCCGGGTCGAAGCCGCCCGAGGGCTCGATCACGGCAAGGGCACCGAGGTGAAGGAAGGGGAGGATCCCGTTGAGGCCGCCGATGTGGAACAGCGGCAGCCCGGAGAGCCAGACGTCGTCGGGGCGGGCGCCGACCTCGTAGAGCCAGTTGGTGGTGTTGACGACGAGGTTCTGGTGGCTCAGCATCGCCCCCTTCGGCCGCCCGGTCGTGCCGGACGTGTACATCAGGAAGGCGAGGTCCTCGTCGTCGACCGCGACCTCCGGCGGCTCGGCCAGGGCGGCGGCGAGCGCCGCCTCGTAGGACTCCGCGGCGGCGGGCGCCTCCCCGACGACCAGTGTGAACCGCAACCCCAGCCCGGCCGCCGCTGCCCCGCCGAGCGGCGCCAGCTCGGGGTCGGCGAGGAGCGCGACCGCGCCGGAGTCGGCCAGCACGTGGGCGACCTCCTCGCGGGCGAGGCGGAAGTTGACCGGGACCGCGCAGGCGCCGAGCAGCTGGACGCCGAGGAAAGCCTCGACGAACTCGACCCGGTTGTGCATCAGGATCGCCACCCTGGCGCCGGCGGCGACGCCGCGCTCGGCCAGCGCCGCGGCGAGCCGCCGCGCCCGCGCCTCGAGCTGGCCGAAGGTCCGGGTCTCGCCCTCGCAGGCGAGCGCCGGCGCCGCCGGGTCACGGCGGGCCGAGCGGGCGACCAGCTCGGGCACGACGAGCCGGCGCGAACGCGCGAGTGCTGACCCCATCGAGAGGGAGGCTAGGCAGCCGCGGCGAGCGTCCCGGCCGCCACCCACCGCGGCCATGGAGATCCTCCAATCCCTCCCCGCCAGGCCCCGGCGAGGGCTCGGGGGCCGCCCATACGCTGACCCCAGATGCGCAGGCCGAGCAAGCTCCTCGACGGTGGCACCTTCTTCGAGGGGCCCCGCTGGCGCGACGGTCGCTGGTGGGTCTCCGACTTCTACACCGACGGAGGTCGGATCCTGGCGGTCGATTCCGAGGGCGCGATCGAGCGAGAGATCGCGCTCGAGCAGCCCTCGGGGCTCGGCTGGCTGCCCGACGGCGACCTGCTCGCGGTCTCGATGAGCAGCCACCGGATCTGGCGCTTCGACGGCGACGGCGGCAGTCGCGAGCCCGAGCTCTATGCCGACCTCTCGGCGCTGGCGCGGGGCGAGTCGAACGACATGACCGTCGACGCCGAGGGCCGGGTCTGGGTCGACTCCTTCGGCTACGACCTCTACGCCGGCGAGCGGCCGGTCGGGTCGCCGCTGATGCGGGTCGATCCCGACGGCACCGTCACCGCGGTCGCCGACGGCCTCCGCTTCCCGAACTCGATCATGGTGCCGCCGGCCGGCGACACCCTGATCGTCGCCGAGACGATCGCCGCCCGCCTCACCGCCTTCGACATCGGCCCCGACGGCGGCCTCTCCAACCGCCGCGTCTACGCCCAGATCGCCCCCAGCCCGCCGCTGGAGGAGATCGACGAGCGCTACTCGAACGTCGGCTACGGCCCCGACGGCTGCACCCTCGACGCCGAGGGCTGCGTCTGGGCCGGCAACTCGCTCGGCACCTACATCGCCCGCGTCTCCCCCGCCGGCGAGACGCTGGAGCGGATCGAGGCTCCCGAAGCGGGGATGGCGACCTACGCGGTCCAGCTCGGCGGCGCCGACGGGCGGACGCTGCTGATGTGCGTGGCGCCGGACTGGCGAGCCGGAATGGGCGGCGAGGAGCCGCGGGCGTCGCTGTGGACGGTGGAGGTCGACGTCCCCCACCACGGCGGCCAGCCCTAGATGCCTGCCGGCCGTGACCGGTGATCGCCCGAGCGGCGAGGAGGCGACGGTGGCGGCCCGCTACCTGAGCGACAACATCGGCTCCTGGACGGCCCTGCGGGCGCGCCGCGACCCGCAGCGGACGGCGCTGGTCTGCGGCGAGCAGCGGATCTCCTACGCCCGTCTCGAGCGCAACGCCGGCCGCGTCGCCGGCGCCCTGCGCGAGGCCGGGGTCAAGCCCGGCCGGCGGGTGGCGACGGCGCTGAAGAACCGGGTCGAGTTCGTCGAGCTGCTGTTCGGGACCGCCCGCGCCGGGGCGATCTTCGTCCCCCTCAACTTCCGCCTCTCGAGCGAGGAGGTCGCCTACGCGCTGGCCGACTCGGGGGCCGAGCTCGTCGTCGTCCAGGCCGACACGGCGGCCGCGGTCACCGCCGCGCTGGAGCTGCTCGAGGGCGAGCCGCCGGCGTTGATCTCGGTCGACGGCCCGGACGCCGGCTACGCCGCCTGGCGCGACGCGGCGCTGCCGCTCGATCCGCACCCGGTCCGCCCCGAGGACCCGGTCTCGATCGTCTACACCTCGGGCACCACCGGGGCTCCGAAGGGCGCGGTCCTCTCCCACGGCGGCGTCCTGGCAAACGTCGAGAACTACCTCGCCGACTGGGACCTGCGCCGCGACGACGCCACCGTCGTCGTCAACCCGATCTTCCACGTAGTCCTCTACATCCTCAGCGTGCCGCTCCTCTACAAGGGCGGCAAGGTGGTGCTGATGGAGGACTTCGACCCGGCCGCGGCGGTGCGGCTGGCCGAGGCGGAGGAGATCACGGTCTGGTTCGCGATCCCGACCGCCTGGCAGATGATGCTGGCGACCCCCGAGGCGGAGCGGCTCGACGCCTCGCGGCTGCGCTTCGTCGGCTCCGGCGGCGCCGCCTGCCCGCAGTCGCTGATGGACCGCTTCGCCGAGCTCGGGCTCGAGTACCGGCAGGGGTACGGGCTGTCGGAGACGACCTCCTCGGCGACGACGATGGGCCCCGGCGACCAGCGCCGCAAGCCGGGCTCGATCGGCCGCCCGTTCTTCCACGTCGAGGCGCGGATCGTCGACGAGGAGGGCCGCGCCCTCCGCCCCGGCGAAACGGGCGAGATCCAGCTCCGCGGCCGCAACCTCTGCGCCGGCTACTGGCGCAAGCCGAAGGAGACGGCGGAAGCGTTCGACCCCGAGGGCTGGTTCGCGACCGGCGACGTCGGCCGCGCCGACGAGGAGGGCTTCATCTGGATCGTCGACCGCAAGAAGGACCTGATCATCTCCGGCGGCGAGAACATCTCCTCGATCGAGGTCGAGGCGGCGGTGCTCTCCCACCCGCGGGTCGCGGAGGCAGCGGTGGTGGCGCTGCCGCACGAGCGCTGGGGCGAGACCCCGTGCGCGGTCCTCACCACCAGCGACGGCGACGACCTCGACCCCGCCGACCTGATCGCCCACTGCCGCCAACGAATCGCCCACTACAAGTGCCCCACGGTCGTCGTCACAGTGGCGGAGCTGCCGAAGACGGCCACCGGCAAGGTCGCCAAGGCGCAGGTCCGTGAACTGGTCGCGGACCGCACCGCCCAGTGATCAGGGTTGGCGAGGGGAGCGCCACCGCTCCCTACGAATCCGCCGCAGAACTCGCAACCTCCCGCAGCTAACGAAAAGCTGAGGGCGTTTACCGATTGATTGCGCCGCCCTGCTTGTCCTGAGCTGACTTTGCTCGGGAGGGACTCGGGGGACCCTCCGAACGTTTTGCGGCTGAGGCCGGGAGCTCGACCGGGGCGAAGCCCGAATGCTCCCCAGCCGACAGGCCGAGAGAGGAGGGTCCCCCGAGTCCCTCCCCCCCGGCAAACGCCCCTATCGAGACAAAAGGCAGACCTTCAAGCCCCGCAAACCGCCCTACAGATTCTGAATCTCCGCCGCGATCTCACTCGCCGCCGCTTTGGCGTCGGCGAAGACC
>JAFDWC010000080.1 GCA_018268655.1 Actinomycetota bacterium | reverse complement strand
GTTCCTTATGTATGCCATTCCGACATAAGGAACGGCTCGGCGAGCTACGGCGGACCTTCGTCCCTTGTCAGCTCTGGAAGAGGGATGGAGGTCTGACCTCTGGCCGGTGGGCGTTGAGGGAGGGGTGTCGGGGCGGGTCCTGAGAACACTCCAGCGGAGCCGCAGGCGGAGCGTTTTCAGGACCCTCCCCGGCGGCCCTCCCCCGGCCAACCCCTGATCCCTCAACGCCCGCCCCCGCAACCCCTGATCCTTAACCGTCACTCCTCAGACCTCATCTACACTCGCCACTGAGCCCATGCCGCAGCTTCTCACTCGAGACCGGGCCAGGATCGGGGACACGACCGCCGTCGCCGAGCTCGCCGCCCGCGCCCAGCTGCGCTCCCAGGTCGGCCGCCTCGAGCGCGAGCTCGCGCGGCTCAGCGCCGAGGCATTTCCCCGGCTCGTGATCGACCACCGGGTCGCGGGCTCCTCGCCGGCGCCGCGGGTGCTGGGCCTCGGCGAGCTCGAGCGGATTCGCGACGATCTGGCCGACCGGGTCTCCGAGGCGCGCCGCGACCTCGCCGAGCGGGCCGCGTTCGAGGCCCGCAACCGCGAGCTGCTGCAGGCGCTGCTCGCGGCCCCGGAGCGGCATCGGGGCCTCGAGATCGGCCGCGCCGACGTCGGCGAGCCGGGCTGCGGGGGCTGGCGCTCGGTCCCCCGCTACGGGCTGCTGGGAATGCTGATGGGCTGGTGGCGGGTCAAGGTCTCCTCCGGATGCCCCATAGCCGGGCGGCTGGCGGCCGTTGAGCAGCAGCGCGAAGCGGAAGCGGGGCGGACGGCGCCCGCGCAAGGCCGCGCCCGCGAAGGCGCAGGCGCCGACGCGGGGGTCGACCACCGCCCCCCGCCCGAGCGGGTCGGCCAAGCCGCCGCGCGCCCCATCTCCTGACGAGCGGCCGCCGGCCCCGTGGGGCGACGCCCCGCTCGCCGAGATCGCGATCTTCATCGGGATGATCTGCCTCGCGATCGGGATCTTCGGCAACACCGAGACCCTGATCGGGGTCGGTGTCGCGATGGCCGGGCTGGGCGGAATGGAGGTGGCGATCCGCGAGCACATCGGCGGTTACCGCTCCCACACCACGCTGCTCGCCGGGTTCGTCTTCGTCGTCGTCGTCGGCCTGCTCTTCTACGCCTTCAAGCAGGTGCTGGCGGTCGCGCTACCGATCGGCGCCGCCTGCTTCCTCGTCGCCTTCCTCTTACTTCGCCGCGCCTTCCAGCGCGCCTCGGGCGGGCTCAGCTACCGGATCGGCGGCCGCCACTGAGAACCTGGCCCAAGGGCCTAGCGCCGGCCGACGGGCCGGAAATCGCTGTCGAGCGATTTCCGGCCCGTCGCCTTGGGTGGCCGGGGGGCAGGTTCGTCAGACGACGACGGTCGCCGAGGGGGAGGAGACGCCGCGGGCGCGGCTGGCGAGCTCGGTCGACAGCAGCCGGCGCTGGCGGGAGGTGAGGGTGCCGAGCTGCTTGTTCTCGTTGAGGGAGAGCGGCATCAGGAATTTACGGGCGCGGGTGCGGCCCCAACGGCGCTGGCTGGTCAGCAGCTCGGCGATCGTCATGCTCTCGGTCTCCCAGGGGCAGTCGCGGACCACCTCGGCAGCATCGCGGTCGCCGCGGGCGATCGCCCGCTTCAACTCGGCCCGGGCGAGGCGCACGCTGTTGGCGCGTTCGAGCGCTCTCATGTGTTGGGGGGCCTCGGTTGAGGGTGCTTGCGGCGATGCGGGTGCCATGGTGGCGGCAGCGTCCACTGGGACTCCTCCCTTCAAAAGGAATCGGAGAATTAACTGGGTCTTCGCCTGCGGCGCGTGTGTGGCTTCGATCGGGTTCCCGTGCGGTCCGATCGCCCCGCCCGGTGCCGCAGCGGCGAGGGGGCCAAGCTACGGCTTTGCGGTGGCGCCCGTCAACCGGATCGGACGGAAAAGGCAGCGGGGCCACCCGCTAAGAGCAACAATTTCGACACATGGGGGGTCTTGTCCAGATCCGAACAAGCCTGAAACTCCCCCCGCAGGGGGATGTCAAAGTTCGGTTATCGCGTGGACTCCGGCAAGCGCGCCCCTTCGGGCCGGGCCGACCCGGTTCGAATCAGGCGCGCGGGAGGTCGGGAAAGTCGGCGATCACCCTGGCGATCGTCCCGAGGGCGCCGTCGAGGTGCTCGCGATCGTGGGTCGCCATCAGGCTCGTCCGCAGCAGCGCCCCCCCCGGCGGCACCGCCGGGTGGATCGCCACGTTGGTGTAGATGCCGGCCTCGAACAGGGCCTTCCACAGCAGCACCGCCTGCCAGTCGTCGCCGACCACGACCGGCACCACCGGCGTCGTCGCGACGCTGCCGTCGGGCAGCGTCCCCGGCTCGACCACCCGCAGCCCGAGGTCGCGCAGGCCCTCGCGCAGGTACTCGGCGTTGGCGAGCAGCCGCGCGAACAGCTCGGGCCCCTCGCTGCGGATCACCCGCAGCGCCGCCAGCGCCGCTCCCACCGCCGCCGGCACCGCCGAGGCGCTGAAGATGAAGGCCCGCGAGGAGATCCGCAGGTACTCGACCACGTCGGCCGGCCCGGCGACGAAGCCGCCGCAGGAGGCGAGGCTCTTGGAGAAGGTGCCCATCCGCAGGTCGACCGCGTCCTCGAGCCCGAACAGCTCGGCGGCGCCGGCGCCACGGGCGCCGAGGACGCCCGCCCCGTGCGCTTCGTCCAGCATCAGCCGGGCGCCGTAGGCCTGGCAGAGCTCGACGATGCGGGGCAGGTCGCAGACGTCTCCCTCCATCGAGAAGACGCCGTCGACGACGACGAGGACGCCGCCGCCGTCCTCGGCGGCGCGGCCGAGCATCTTCTCCAGCTTCTCCATCCGGTTGTGGCGGAAGGGGCGCAGCTTGGCGCCGGCGAGGCGGCAGCCGTCGAGGATCGAGGCGTGGTCGCCGGAGTCGCAGATCACCGTGTCGCCGGGGCCGAGGATCGTGCCGAGGGCTCCGGCGTTGGCCTGGTAGCCGGTGGTGAAGACGATCGCGTCCTCGGTCTCCATCCATTCCGCCAGCTCGCGCTCGAGCTCCAGGTGCAGCGGCGTCGTCCCGTTCAGCAGGCGCGAGCCGGTGACCCCGGTGCCGTAGGTCTCGAGCGCCTCGCGGGCGCCGGCCTTGACCCGCTCGTCGCCGGTCAGGCCGAGGTAGTTGTTGGAGCCGAGCATGATCGTCTCCCGGCCTTCCATCTCGACCACCGGGCCGGCCTGCGAGGTGAGCAGGCGGAAATAGGGGAGGAGGTCGTGCTCCTTGGCGGCTTCCAGCTGCTCGAGACGGTCGTGGCTGCGGGCCTTCTCGAAGACGTCGACCGGAGCCTTCGCGGTCTCGCTCATCGTCGCCAAGTGTATTGCCATGGCCGGTGGCGAATCCGCAACGTGGGCGATCCGCGGGGTGCCCGGCGGCGGCTCCGGAACGCCGACCAGTGCCGTCGTTACAGTCGCGGCATGCGCGAGTTCGAACTCGAGGGTGAGGTCGTGGCCGAGGAAGACGCGGAGCCGCGCGAGGCTACCGCCGCGGTCCGCGCCCTCCCCGTCACCTATAAGGGGGCCGGCTCGCCGGTGCTGCGGGCCGACGTCCGCACCGCGGCGATCGCCGCCGCCGGTGGCGTCATCGCCGGCGCCGCCACCGTCGCCGCCGTCCGCGCGGTCTCGGCGGTCAGCTCCCGCCCCCGGTCGCCGCGCCGCCCGCGGTTACGCCGCCGCGAACGGCAGAACATCGTCGCCAGCCGCTCGTTCCTCGTCGACGTCCACCTGCTCGGCCGCTGAGGGGACGATGGGCGCGCTCGAGGTTGCGGTTCGCCCAGCCTCGCCCTACCGGCTTCCGCGCGGCTCCAGCGACGGCACCCTGCGGGTCGAAGGCGGGGTGGCGCGGCGGCTGCTGACGGTCGCCGGGGCGCCCGTCCTGGTTCGCGCCTGGCAGCCGGCCGGCGACCGGGTGGTGCTGCGGGCCGAAGCGGTCGACCCGGGGTCGCTGCGCTTCTCCCGCGACGGGCTCGCGGTTCGCCGCGCTCTCGGCGCCGCCACCGCCCCGGCCAACCGCGCCCAGCTCTGCACCGCGATCGAGCGGATGCGCTTCGCCCTCGGCGTCGACTACGACCTCGGCCCGTTCCACCGCCGCTTCCGCCGCGACCCGCTGCTGGCCCCGCTGATCCACCGCCAACCCGAGTTCCGGCCGCTGCGGACGCCCTGGCCCTGGGAGGCGCTTGCCTCGGCGGTGGTCAAGCAGCTGATCGAGGCCTCGCGGGCGGCGCTGATCGAACGCCGCATCGTCGGCCGCTGGGGCGCCCGCCTCGGCGACGGCCAGCGCGCTCCCCGCGACACCGTCCCGGCGGCGACGATCGCCGGCCGCGCCCCCGCCGAACTGCAGGCGATGGACCTCTCCGCCGGCCGCGCCGTGGCGCTGCGCCGACTCGCCCGCGAAGTCGTCGCCGGCCGCGTCGACGTCACCGACCGAGGCCACGACCCGCGCCTCCTCGCGACCCCCGAAATCGGCCCCTGGACGGTCCAGTGCCTCGGCCTCTTCGGCCGCGGTGAGATGGACTCGCTCCCGGCCGGCGACCTCGGCTACATCAAGCTGGTCGGCCACCTCGCCGAGCTCGGCCGCCGCGCCACCGTCGCCGAGGTCGAGGAGTTCTACGCCCCCTACGAGCCCTACCGTGGCCTGGTTGGGGCCCTGACCCTGGCCGGCCTGCACCGGGTCATCGCCAGCGGCCCGCCACTCCGCCTCGCCGCCTGAGCGCGGCCTGCTCGACCCCCCGTTCGTCCGCCTGCGGCCGTTCGCCCGAAGCCCTCAACGTTTTGCTGACCCGCGGACACCAAATTCTTGCACCCGTTTGAACGAATAACTGGTCTACTCGAACCTCGGTGCCGCGACAGTGGTTTTGTAGGGCGGAGGGATGGCTCGCAGCTCGAGGAAGACGATCACCGAAAGCGCGGGATCCGGCTCCGGTCGGGTCTGGGTTCAAGCGCTGGCCGAATCTGTCGATACCTCCGCGATGCTCGAGAGCGACGACAGCCGCTGGCCGGACGAGGAGGTCCGCAAGTTCTTCGAGCAGGTCGCCTCCGGCGGCGGTCAGGACTACCGGCGGATGGTCGAGCGGCTGCCGGTGATCGTCTACGCCTCTGAGATCGGCGAGCACGGGCAGTGGCGTTACGTCAGCCCCCAGGTCGAGGAGATCCTCGGCTACAGCGCCGAGGAGTTCCTCTCCGATTCCGGCCTCTGGGCGCGGCTGCTGCACCCCGACGACCGCGAGCGGGCGCTCGCGGTCGAAGACGAGAAGCTGGTCGGCTCGCGGCGGACGACGCCGGTCGAGTACCGGATGCGCCGTCGCGACGGCGAGGTCGTCTGGATGGTCGACGAGGCGGTGCTGGAAGCCGACGAGGGCGGCGTGCCGGTCTGGCACGGCGTGCTCTACGACGTCACCAAGCGCAAACGCGCCGAGGCCGAGCTGCAGCGGTCGGTCGCCCAGCAGGAAGTCGTCGCCAGGCTCGGTGAACGGGCCCTCTCCGACGGCGACCCGGAGCGGCTGATGAGCGCCGCCACCGAGCTGATCGGCAGCCTCGCCGGGGTCCACAGCGCCTGCATCTGGGAGGTTGGGCGCGACGGCCGCCGGCTGCAGCTGCGGGCTGGGTTGGAGGAGGACGTGGTCGGCGCCGGACGCCGCGTCTCCGCTGCCCGCGACTCGCACGCCGGTGCCGCCTTCGACGCCGGCACCTACGCGATCGTCTCCGACTGGGGCAGTGAGGAGCGCTTCACGATGCCGCCGGTGCTGCGCGTCTTCGGCGCCGCCTCGAGCCTGGCGGTGACGATCGACGGCAAGGACCGTCCCTTTGGCGTCCTCGACGTCCACTCGACCGAGCCGGCTCGCTTCAGCGCCAAGGACATCCCCTTCGTCCAGGCCGCCGCCAACGTGCTTGCCGACTCGATCGAGCGCCACGCTGCAGACAAGGCGCTGCGCCACCGCGTCCTCCACGACGCCCTCACCGGCCTTCCCAACCGGCTCAGCTTCGTCGACGCCCTCGCCGAGGGGCTGCGCAGCGCCTGCGTCTCCGGCTCGCCGGTCGGGATCCTCTTCCTCGACCTCGACCACTTCAAGCTGATCAACGACAGCCTCGGCCACCACGCCGGCGACGCCCTGCTGCGGGCGGTGGCGCCGCGGCTGCGCGCCCACCTCCGCCCCGGCGACCTCGTCGCCCGCTTCGGCGGCGACGAGTTCGGGATCCTGATCGACCGCCTCGCCGACGAAGGCGAGGCGCTGGCGATCGCCGACCGCGTCGCCGCCGCCTTCGACCACCCCTTCACGATCGACGGCGTCGAGCACTTCGTCACCGCTTCGATCGGCGTCGCCGTCGCCCGCCAGGACGGCGGGAACCCGGCCAACGCCGAGCTCCTGATCCGCGACGCCGACGCCGCGATGTACAGGGCGAAGGAGGGCGGCCGCGCTCGCTGCGTCCTCTTCGACGCCGAGATGCGGGCCGGGGCGATCCGCCGGCTCGAGGTCGAACGCGAGCTGCGCGGGGCGCTCGACCGCGACGAGCTCGCCCTCCACTACCAGCCGGTGGTCAGCCTCCGCAGCGGCGAGATCTCGAGCCTCGAGGCGCTGGTTCGCTGGCAGCACCCGGTCCGCGGGCTGCTCGACCCGGCCGACTTCGTCTCGATCGCCGAGGACAGCGGCCTGATCGAGCCGATCGGGCGCTGGGTCCAGGAGCGGGCGGCACGGCAGATGCTCGAGTGGCACCGGCTGCGGCCCGACGCGCGGCCGCTCGACGTCGCCATCAACCTCTCCGCCCGCCAGGTGGCCCACCGCGACCTGCCGGCGACGATCGAGGAGGTGATCGCGGTCACCGGGATCGACCCGGCCCACCTCGTGCTGGAGATCACCGAGAGCGTCCTGGTCGAGGAGTCGGCGACGGCGATCACCTCGCTGGAAGCGCTCAACGAGCTCGGCGTTCGCCTCGTCCTCGACGACTTCGGCACCGGGTATTCCTCGCTCGCCTACCTCAACCGCTTCCCCTTCGACGCGCTCAAGATCGACCGCTCATTCGTCGACGCGCTGGGGATGGAACAGGAGCGGACCGCGATCGTCGAGGCGATCATCGGGATGGCCCGGGCGCTATCGCTCGACGTCATCGCCGAGGGGGTCGAGAACGAGGTCCAGCTCGCCGAGCTGAGCCGGCTCGGCTGCGATTACGCCCAGGGCCACCTCTTCCACGCGGCGATGCCGCCGGCCGAGGTCACCCGCCTGATCGACGAGGACGCCCTCCGCTATTCGGGGATCGCGCCCGAGAGGTAGGCGTTGCTGAGCAGTTCGGGCGCTTCCGGCAGGCCCGCGATCAGTTCTTCGTCGCGCATCCAGGCGGCGAACGCCTGCCAGCGCCGCGGGTCCATGTAGCCGAAGGGGTGGTTGCCTTCGCGGGCGGCGAGCAGCGGCAGCGTCGCTTCCATCTCGGCCGCGGTCAGCTTCGGTTCGAGTTCCGGGTTGGCGGCGGTGATTGCCGCGGTCGCCGCTTCGGGATCGGCGACGGCGGCTTCGGTGCCGCGTTCGAGAGCGGCGATGAAGAGCCGGATCTGTTCGCCCTTTTCTGCCAGCGTTTCGCTGTTGGCGACCAGCACCAGCTCGTCGTAGGTGGGGACGCCCAGCTGGTCGACGGGCGTGATCACCGGCGCCTTGCCGCGCTGCTGGAGGTCGACGCCCTCGACGTTGCTGTATCCGCCCAGCATCGCCTGCGCCTGGCCGCCGACCAGCGCCGGCAGCAGGCCGAAGCCGACGTTGACCGATTTGACCGTTTCCGGTGCCACCCCGGCCCGGTTGAGGATCGTCTTCAGGAAGGCTTCCTGATAGGGGATGCCGGCCGTCGCCACGGTCTTCCCCTTGAGGTCGGCGACGCCTTTGATCCCCGAGCTGCGGAGCCAGATCAGCGAGGTCAGCGGCTGGTTGACCAGCGCCGCCACCGCGGTCACCGGCAGCCCCTGTTCGTGGCCGAGGACGACCTCGGGCTCGTAGCTGATCGCCAGGTCGGCCTTGCCGCTGGCCACCAGCTTCAGCGGTGCGCTCGGGTCCGAGGGTGAGCTGATCGAGACATCGAGCCCGGCTTCGTCGAAGTAGCCCTTTTCCTGCGCCATGTAGATCCCGGCGTGGTCCGGGTTGGGGTAGAAGTCGAGCGCCAGGCTGAGCGGCTGCTTTTCCTTGCTTTCGCTCTCTGACTTCTCACCGCAGGCGGCGAGGCCGAGGGCGAGCGCGATCAGCGCGACCGCGAGCGCGATCGCCGTGGTTCGAGGGCGCATCACGCCCTGAGTTGTAGATGATCGATCCGGCGTTCGCCGTGCAGGGGGGTCGCCGACGCACTAGCGCCAGCTGACGACGAGGCGCTCGGCGAGGGTGGCGAGGGCGAAGAGGAGGAGGCCGACGACCATCAGGACGACGACCGCGGCGAAGACGCGGGCGACTTCGAGGTTGGCGTTGTCGGTGACGATCTCGTGCATCAGGCCCGAGCTGGAGCCGACCAGCTCGGCGAAGAGGGCGACGATCGGGGCGATCGCGGCGGCGACCTTGAGGCCGCTGAAGAAGGAGGGCAGCGCCGTCGGCACCTCGACCCGGCAGAAGATCGCCCAGCGCGAGGCGTCCAGCGTGCGCATCATCTTCACCGCCTCCGGGTCGACCGCGCGCAGGCCGTCGAGGGTGGTGACGAGGATCGGGAAGAAGGTGGCGAGGGCGACCAGGATCACCTTCGGCCAGATCCCGAAGCCGAACCAGACCAGGAGGATCGGGCCGATCGCGACCAGCGGGATCGCCTGGGCGGCGATCGCGAGCGGGAAGAAGGCGTCGCGCAGCAGCGAGGAGAAGCGCATCGGCAGCGCCAGCAGGATCCCGGCGAGGACGCCGCAGCCGAGCCCGACCAGGATCTCGCGCAGGGTCACCCAGGTGTTTTCCCAGAGCAGCGCGCGGTTGTCCCAGAGGGCGCTGCCGACTTCCGCCGGCGAGGGCACGAGGAACGCTTCGATGTTGAGGGCTGCCGCGATCGCCCCGTTCGAGGCGGCGACCTGCCAGGCGCCGATCAGCGCCGCGATCACCAGCAGCGGCAGCACGATCCGCCGTGCGGCCCTCATCGCGAGCCCTCTCGCAGCGCCCGCAGCGCCGCTTCGCGGGCGGCGACGAAGGCGGGGTCGGTGATCGCCGCGAGCCGGTCAGCGGCGCGTGGCGCCGGCGCCTGCAGCTCGGCGACGACCCGACCCGGCCGCGCCGAGAGCACGGCGACCCGATCGCAGAGGTAGAGCGCCTCCTCGACGTCGTGGCTGACGAGGACCGCGGTGCGGGGGTCCTCGCGCAGGGCTCCCGCCAGCCACTCCTGCATCTCGGCGCGGGTGATCGCGTCGAGCGCCGCGAACGGCTCGTCGAGTGCGAGCACCGGCTTGCCGGCGACGAGGGTGCGGAGGAAGGCGACGCGCTGTCGCATCCCGCCCGAGAGCCGATCCGGCCGCGCCCCCTCGAAGCCGGCGATGCCGAAGCGGCCGAACAGCTCCCCGGCCCGCCGCCGCGCCTCCGCCCTGCCGAGGCCGCGGTTGCGCAGCGCCAGCGCCGCGTTGTCGAGCGCCGAGTACCAGGGGAGGAGGAGGTCGCGCTGGGGCATGAAGGCACAGCGGGCGAGGCGCGCCGCCGCCGCTCGTTCGCCGCCGACGGCGACCGAGCCAGCGCTCGGCTCGCGCAGCCCGCAGAGGATCTCGAGCAGGGTCGACTTGCCGCAGCCGGAGGGGCCGACCAGCCCGAGCACCGAGTGGGGCGGTACCGCGAGGTCGAGCCCGGCGACCACCTCGAGCTCGCCAAAGGCGTGGGAGAGGCCCTCGATCGCAACCGCGGCGCCAGCTTCGTCCCTCGCTCCCGCCCCAGCTTCCATCGTTGGTATCCTGCCGGTTTCCGCGCTCCTGACTTAGGCAGTCAGGAAAGTCGAGAGAAGCGTCGCGCGGGATCGATCAAATGGACCCGGCAATCGTCCTCTTCGGATTCGGAATCGGCGCCCTCGTCGGCATGACCGGCATGGGGGGCGGTTCGCTGATGACGCCCTTGCTGATCCTGATCTTCGGGACCAACCCCTCGACCGCGATCGGCACCGACATCTTCTACTCGGCGATCACCAAGATCGTCGGCAGCTGGCGCCACCTGAAGATGCGGACCGTGAACATGGAGCTGGTCCGCTGGCTCGCCTACGGCAGCGTCCCCGCCGCGATCGCCGGGGTGGCGCTGATCGCGGTGGTCAAACAGCACGTCTCCGAACAGCGGATGGACGAACTGCTCTACGCGGTGCTCGGCGGCACCCTGCTGATGGTCGGGGTCGTCACCCTGCTGCGGGCGCTGATCCTCCGCAACCTGATCGACGAGCGCGAGACCTTCGAGGTCGAGGCTCGCCACAAGGCGGCCGCGGTGGTGATCGGGGCCACCACCGGCTTCGTGATCGGGATCACCTCGGCCGGCTCCGGCACCGTGATCGCGATCCTGCTGATCGCCGTCTACCGGTTGGCGCCGAAGAAGGTGGTCGGGACCGACATCGTCCACGCCGCGGTGCTCCTCTCGGCGGCGGCGATCGCCCACTGGGTCGGCGGCAACATCGACTTCGGCCTCGCCGCCAACATCCTGGTCGGCTCGATCCCCGGGGTGATCATCGGCGCCGCCCTCTCTGACCGCGCCCCGCAGGGCTTCATCCGTACCGCCCTCGGCGTCGTCCTCGTCGGCTCGGGGGTCGTCACCGTGCTCAAGGGCGATCCGACCGTGTGGCCGATCGCGGCCGGGGTGGCGGCGATCGGCCTCGCCGGCATCCTCTACGCGCCCCACTGGCTCAACCGCCGCCGCCTCCGCCAAGACGAGCAGGAAGCGGCTCGGAACGCCGCGGCGGGACAGACGCTGCCGGCTGATTAGGGATAGGCCCTGATTCAATAGCCGTATGCGCGTCTCCGCCAAGGCCGATTACGCCGTGCGCGCCGCCGTCGAGCTGGCGGCGGTGGGCGAGGACGGCCCGGTCAAGGGCGAGCGCCTGGCCGAAGCCCAGGAAATCCCGCTGCAGTTCCTCGAGCACATCCTGCTCGAGCTCAAGCACAGCGGGATCGTCCGCGCCCGTCGCGGCGCCAAGGGCGGTTACTGGCTGGCGCGGCCGGCCGACGAGGTCAGCGTCGCCGACGTCGTCCGCGCCGTCGAGGGGCCGATCGCCAACGTCCAGTCGCAGCCGCCGGAGGCGATCGAATACCGCGGCAGCGCCGAGCACCTGCAGGAGGTCTGGATCGCCGTCCGCGCCAGCCTCCGCTCGGTCCTCGAGCAGGTGACGCTCGCCGACCTCGCCTCGGGGGACCTCCCGAGCATCGTCGACGACTTCGCCAACGAGCCCGATTCCTGGGCTCCCCGCTAAAAAATCGCGCACTATCGAACTAAAAGTCGGTAAGCTCGCCCCGAGTGGGAGACGTCGAGTATCGAGACGCATCGACCGGGACGCTCACCGTTGGGGTCTTCGATGAGTCGGGCGAACGGGTTATCCGGGTCGGCGGCGAGCTCGACCTGGCCACCGTACCGGCGCTCGAGGCCGAGCTGAACGGGGCTCTGGGGCGGCCGGCCGGCGACGTGGTGGTCGACCTCAGCGAGCTCGAATTCATCGACTCGACCGGGATCGCGGTGCTGGTGCGGGCGATGGGGGACGAGGACGGGACGGCGAGGTTGAAGTTCGTGCCGAGTCGGTCGGCTGGGGTGACGCGGGTGCTGGACATGACCGGGGTCAGCGAGCGGATGGAGCTGGTGGAGGGCGTCATTCGCTAGGGCTCGGGGCGGCGGGCGGTGGCGGCCCGAACCCTCGTCAGCTCCAGGCAAGGGGGACCGACCCCCCCCTGGTTTGAGCTTCCGAGGGATGGGGGCGTTGCGGCGGGACGTTCATGACCCTGTGAGGGGTGATCGGGTGGGGGTCTCCCAGACACTGAGGGACGCCGCGAGCGGGGTTTCGAGCTTCCAGGGAATTCTGTGGGCGCGGCGTTCCGTCTGGGAGACCCCTGCCCGAGTGCCCCACCCGCCCAAGAACAGCCCGTCTAAGGCTCCGCTGCCACCGCTCGGGTCGGCACCAGGTCGAAGTCGGTCCCCAGCCGCAGCTCGCTGTAGCGCCGCGTCCAGTCGTCGTTGATCCCGTCCGACTGGCGCCGCATTCCCGGTTCGAGCTCGAATCCGGCCGGCGGTGCCAGGTCCAGCCGCTCCAGCAGATTCAAGGTGCTGTTCTCGTAGTCGGCCGCGAAGTTCTCGTACAGGACCAGGATCGGCCGGATTCCGGAGTGCTCGAAGAAGGCGTCCCAGGAGGCCTCCTCCAGCAGCAGCTGCTCGAGCAGGTGGTCGATCGCCCGATAGTGGAAGCGCAGCTGCGGTCGGTGTTCCTCGATGAAGGTGTGGTAGGGAGGAGAGCCGTCGGCCTCGACCGAGCCGGCGCTGGCGTTGGCCTGGTCCTCGCGCCAGTTCGCGGTCTGGACCGCCTTCCACAACGAGACCGCCTGCCGCACCTTGTTGGCGCGGACGACGCGGACGAAGGTGAGGTCGGGGAAGACGGTCGGCAGCAGCTCGGCCAGCGGTACGTCGCGGTGGGAGGGGATGTTGCGGAGGAGGCTGACGAACTCGCCGAAGTAACCCCACATCAGCTTCGCGCCGAAGACGCCATTGGCCGTCGTCCCGGCCTCAAAGGTCCACTCGAGGTAGCGGTCGTAGGCCGCGCGGCTCCAGAGCGGCGAGCGGGGCGGCGGCTCGGAGCCGATCGAGCGCTCGCCGAGGTGGTCGCGGATCGACTGGTCCTCGACCCCGAGGAAGTACTCCTCAGGCCGGCGCGGGCGGCCCGAGTGGCGAAGCGCCTCGAAGTACTCCTCCGGATGCCCGGCGACGCCCGTTTCGGTCAGCGCGTGGCAGACCAGGGTGCTGCCGCTGCGGGGGGTGGCGCAGACCAGGTATGAGCGGTCGGGGGTCATCGCCTACTGTGAGGCGTAGTACCCGACGAAGGAGCCTCCAGCCCCTTGGCGCTTCCGAACATCGTCTACATCCACTCCCACGACACCGGCCGCTTCGTCCAACCCTACGGATTCCAGGTCCCGACGCCAAACATCCAGCTCCTCGCCGACCAGGGGGTGCTGTTCCGCGAGGCCTTCTGCACCGCCCCCACCTGCTCCGGCTCGCGCGCCTCGCTGCTGACCGGGACCTACTGCCACGAGAACGGGATGATGGGCCTCGCGCATCGCGGCTGGGAGCTCCGCGACTACCGCCAGCACTGGGTCCACACCCTCCGCCGCGCCGGCTACCGCTCGATCCTGGTCGGCGAGCAGCACATCTCCCGCGACCCGGGGGCGATCGGCTACGACGAGGTCGTCAAGGTCGACTCGACCCGGGCCGAGGACGTGGCGCCGCTGACGATCGAGGCGCTCCGCCGCGCCCCGACCGAGCAGCCCTGGCTGATGTCGGTCGGGTTCTTCGAGACCCACCGCGACTTCTTCGCCCCGACCTCGGTTCGCGACACCCTCTACTCGGTGCCGCCGGAAAACCTCCCCGACCTGCCCGGGGTGCGGCGCGACGTCGCCTCGTTCAAGGCCAGCGCCCGGGCCCTCGACCACGGCATCGGCGCCGTCCTCCACGGCCTCCACGACCTCGGCCTGGTCGACGACACCCTGGTCCTCTGCACGACCGACCACGGCATCGCCTTCCCCGGCGCCAAGGCCACCCTGCACGACCGCGGCACCGGGGTGCTGATGATCATCCGCGGGCCCGGCTTCGGCGGCGGCAAGGTGATCGACGCCCCGGTCACCCACCTCGACGTCTACCCGACCCTCTGCGAGCTCGCGGGGGTCGAGCCGCCGGCCTGGCTGCGCGGGCGCTCGCTGATGCCGCTGGTCCGCGGCGAGGTCGACCGCCTGCACGAGGCGACCTTCGCCGAGACCACCTACCACGCCGCCTACGAGCCGCAGCGCTCGGTCCGGACCGAGC
>JAFDWC010000007.1 GCA_018268655.1 Actinomycetota bacterium | reverse complement strand
CCGACGTCGAGCGCCTCGAGCGCGGCGAGGCGGTCGCCGTCGCGCTCGAGCGCCTCGGCCAGCCGCGTCAGCAGGCGGCCGCGGTCGCCGCCGGAGAGCCGCGACCAGGCGCCGCCGTCGAGCTGGGCGCGGGCGGCGGCGACCGCCGCGTCGACGTCGGCCGGGCCGGCGGCGGCGACCGTTGCCAACTCCTCCTCGGTTGCCGGGTTGAGGTCGATGAAGCTGTCGGACTCGACCGGGTCGACCCAGCGCCCGGCCAGGAACAGGTTCAGCTGCGGGAGTTTGCCGGCGGCGTCCATCGTCCTCCTGAATACCGGATCCGGGGCTCCTCTGCCTTCGCTCCGATAATAGATCGTGATCGTCCGATATTGTATCCTCGCGCGGGTGGAGATCGCAAGCGTCGAACCCCTCGGCGATCGGCTCGAGCCGGCGATCGAGGCCCTGCGCCGGGGCGCGATGGCGATGCTGGTCGACCGCGGCGCGGGTGGCGGCGGGCACCTGGTCGCGGTCGCCAGCTCGATCGGCGCCGAGACGGTGGCGACGATGCTGCGAGAGGCGGTCGGGATGCCGTTCCTGGCGCTCTCCGAGGAGCGCTGCGAGGCGCTCGAGCTGACCCCGATCGGCGCCGGCAGCGAGATGATGATCACGATCGAGTCCCGGCACGGGACCAGCACCGGGATCTCGGCCTCCGACCGGGCGCTGACGATGCGGGTCGCCGCCGGCCCCGCCTACACCGCGGTTGACGTGGTCAAGCCCGGGCACGTATTGCCGATCAGGGTCCCGGCCGACCGCCTGCTCTCCCGCCCCGACGCCGCCGCGACGGCGCTCGAGCTCGCGGCGCTCGCCGGCAGCCCCGGCGGCGCTGCGCTCTGCCAGGTGCTCGACGCCGACGGCGCCCCGGCCGCGGTCGCCGAGGCCGAGGAGCTGGCGCGCCGGCTCGAGATCCCCCTCGCCGACTCGCTCGAGGTGGTCGAGCACCGCCTCCGCGCCACCGCCCTCGTCCACCGCGACGGGGCCGAGCGGATCGTCGCCACCGCCGCCGGACCTCTGCGCTGCGTCAGCTACCGCGGTCGCGGCGGGGGCAGGCGCCACTTCGCCCTCCTCCACGGCGACCCCGCCCTGCCGGAGCCGATCCACCTCGAGACCGTCGTCCAGGACCCGCCCGCGGACGCCTTCGCCAGCGCCGGAGTCGATCGCCCTCCGCAGGCGGCGCTGGCGGCAGTCGTCGGCCGCGGCCGCGGCGTCGTCCTCTACCTCGCGGCGGAGGACGCAGAGCCCGCCGGCGACGCGGCGCTGGCCCGCTCGCGCCGGGCCCACCTGATCCGCCAGATCCTCCGCGACCTCGGCGTCGCCGCGATCGCCACCGGCCCCCCGGCCTGACCAGAACGCGGCTCAGCGAGCTACTGGCGGGGCACCTAGGCCGAGGTCCTCGCGGCCGATCCCGGCGCCGGGGCCGTCCGGGTACCGCGGCGGCGGCGCGTCGTCGGGGCGCAGCGGCAGCGGCCAGCGCGGGTCGGGACCGTCGATCTCGCGCCCGAGCCGGTGGCCGTCGAAGACCGCGTCGGGAAGCAGGCGCGGCGCCACGCAGTCGCCGGCGCGGTAAACCGCCTCGATCCCCGCAGCCGCCAGCCGCCCGGGGTCGGCGAGGAGCTCGCGGTAGAGCCCGTCCTCGGAGAGCCGCTGGGTGACGAGGACGACGGCGTCGGCCTCGAGCTCGACCCCCGCCCCGAACTCGTCCTCGAGCCGGGCGCCGCCTGGCTCCACCGCCTCCAGCCGCAGGCCGTGCGCGAAGCGGCCGCCGCCAGCGGCGATCTCGCGCCGCATGACCGGACCCTCGCCTGTGTGGAAGGCGTGGGCGCCCGCCTCGTGGACGGGGGTGACGACGGTCGGCACCCAGCCCTCGGCCTGCAGGAACTGGGCGATCCCGAGCCCGGTCAGGTAGGCCTCACAGTCGTACACGAGCACCCGCGGGCCGGGCGGGCGCTTGCCGTCGAGCACGATCTGCTCCGGGGTGAGGACGTGCGGCAGCCCCTCCCCGGCGCCGGCGATCGGCTCGTGGGTGAGCAGGTTGACCCCGTCCGCGGACCAGCGCGAGCCGGTCGCGCAGACGACGACGGCGGCGCCGTAGTCGAGCACCTCCGCCGGCCCCAGCCTCGTCCCCGGGACGAAGGTGACGGCCGGCAGCTTCTCGATCTGGGTGCGGCGGTAGTCGATCAGGCGCAGCCAGGGCTGGAACCCGGGCAGCCGTCCGAACCAGCTCAGGTGGCCGCCCATCTCCGCCGCCGCGTCGATCACGTGGACCAGCTCCGCCCCGCGCCGGCCGAGCACCTTCGCGCACTCGAGCCCGGCCGGGCCGGCGCCGATCACCATCACCGGCCGGCTCGGGTCGGCCAGCGGGGCGAACCGCTCCGGGTGCCAGCCGCGCCGATGCTCCTCCCCCGCCGTCGCGTTCTGGCTACAGCCGAGGTGGCCGGTGGTCGCTTTCACCGCGCAATGGTTGGAGCCGATGCACTCGCGGATGTCCTCGAAGCGTCCGGCGCGGACCTTGCGCGGCAGGAACGGGTCGGCGATCGAGGGGCGGGCGGCGCCGACGATGTCGATCTTGCCCTGGCGGACGAGATCGGCCATCAGGTCGGCGTTGGTGAGCCGGCCGACGGTGACCAGCGGCTTGCGGGTCGCCGCTTTGATCCGGGCGGTCCACTGCAGCGAGTAGCCCTCCTCGAAGACCCGCGAGGGGGTCAGGTCCATCGCGGAGTTGGCGAGGCCGCCGACGTTGACGTCCCAGAGGTCGACCAGCTCGTCGGCGAGCCCGACCAGGCGGGTCACCTCCTCGACCCCGATCCCGGAGGGGCCGAGCTCGTCGACGCCGATCCGAGCCGCCACCGCGGCCCGGCCGGCGACCGTCTCGCTGACCGCAGCCAGCGTCTCCAGCCAGAAGCGGGCCCGGTTCTCGAAGCTGCCGCCGTAGGCGTCGTCGCGCTTGTTCGTGAACGGCGAGAGGAACTGCATCGGCAGCATGCTGGCGGCGCCGTAGACGTAGACGATGTCGAAGCCGGCCCGGACCGCGCGCTCGGCGGCCGCCGCCCAGGCCGCCTGCACGCGCTCGATATCGGCCCGCTCCATCGCCTTCGGCGTCGCTTCGCTGAACAGCCAGGCGTCGGAGCGCAGCTGGCTCGGCGCGATCGCCGGCCAGCGCGAGAGCTCGCCGCCGGCGTTGCCGCCGTCGTGGGCGAGCTCGACCCCGGCCAGGGCGCCGTGCGCCTGCACCTGGGCGCACCAGGAGGCGAGGTTGCGCTCGTCGGCGTCGTCGAGCAGGGTCGAGGCGCCCTCCGGGGCGGGGTCGGCGTCGGGAGCGACCATGCACCACTCGGTGCAGACCGCCCCCCAGCCGCCCTCGGCCTTGACCGCGCGGTGGGCGGCGCTCACCCGCGGCCGCCCCGAGGCGGTGAAGCCGGGCAGGTAGGGCACCTGGTAGAAGCGGTTCGGCAGCGTCCGCGGGCCGATCTCGAGCGGCTCGAAGAGGACGTCGTAGCGCGAGCCGGCGGCGCCGCTCATCGGCTCAGGCGGGGACGTGGACGGTCTCGTTGAGCACGGTGCCGTAGGCGCCGACGACGATCTGGCCGATCTCGGCGTGCTCGGTGTCCCAGCCGAAGAAGCGACCGGTCGAGGTGCCGCTGCGGAGGTCGATCGCCACGGCGCCGTTGAACGGGACGACGGTCTCCGACCAGGCGAACAGGTAGAGGTCCTGGTCGAGCCGGTAATAGACGCAGGGGTCGACGTCGCCGATCCAGCGCTCCGGGCCTTCGATGCAGTGCCAACAGTAGGCGGTCGGGTTGAGGTAGATGTGCTCGAAGGAGTGGGTCGAGCTGTAGCGCCACTGGACCCGCTTGCCGACCAGCTCCGCCGTCGGCTCGAAGCGCTCGGCGAGGGGAGCGTCGATGCCGAACTGGACGTAGCGGGAGCTCTCGCCGGCGCCACCGCCGCCGTCCCCACCGAGCTCGAGCTCGGTGAGGACGGCGAGGCCCCGCTCCCTGGCGCAAACCGCGAAGACGCTGCGCCGCTCGTCGACCCGGGCGGCGACGGCGACGATCCCCTGGCGCAGCTCGAAGGCCTCGAACGGGCACTCGCCGCGCTCCTCTCCGAGCCGCCAGCGAGCGTTGCCGCCGGCGCCGAGCTCGAGCTCGAGCTCAACCGCCGGCTCGGCGAGGTGAAGGGTCAGCGACCGCCCGTCGAGGACCGAGCTGGGACGCGGCCGGAAGCCGTCGTGGTTGTCGAACTGCTCCAGCAGCGCCACCTCGCCGGCGCCGCGAAACGTGCTCTCGCCGCTCATCGCCCGCGCCCGCTCAGCGCACCCGGTCGGCGGCCAGGGCGGCCAGCCGGCGCGTCTCGACGAACTGCTCGAAGTCGAAGTCCTCGAGCTCGATCTCGGTGATCGGCGGGTACTCCCGGGCCCGCCCGTCCCAGCCGATCTCGTCGATGCCCCAGTAGAACTCGAGCAGGTTGCCGTCGGGGTCCTGGGCGTAGAAGCGCGGCTGGTTGCCGGGCCCGCCCTCGCGGGCGTTGACGATCTCGATCCCCCGGGCCTTGAAGTCCCGGTAGAGGGCGAGCAGCTGTTCGGGAGTGGAGACCTCGAAGGCGATGTGGTGGAGGCCGTAGACCGGGGTGCCGCCGGGGTCGAGGGCGCTGTCCTTGAGGACGAAGATCGAGAGGCAGTGGTGGGTGCTGTTGCAGCGCAGGAACGCCCCGGCGCGGACCGTCACCCCGTGGCCGACCTCGTCCTCCGGGTACTCGAAGCGCTCCGTCAGAGAGAGCCCGAGCGTGTCGCAGTAGAAGGCGACCGAGCGGTCGAGGTCGCGCACCGCGAGCCCGACGTGTCCGATCTGCTTGACCCCTTCCAGCACCTTGCCCCCTCTCAGCGCCGAAGATCTACTCGGCAGCAGAGTTCGAATATCGAAAAGAAGTGTTCGTCAAACGATCATAGGGAAGAAGCCGAATGCCGTCAAGCGAGGCCGATGCGCAGGGGAGGATCCCCCAGCGAGAGCCGCCGGAATCGGTCTTGAAAGCACTTCCACAGCGAAAAAGCGCAAGGGGACCCGCTGTCCCCACCGCCCTCGCCGGAACCAGCGCTGCCCTAGGGCAGGTGATGCTCCCGGGTGTGCTCGTCCATCCCGGTCAGCTCCCGAACCTTGGCCTCCGGGTCCGGCGCCGCCATCAGCGAGCCGCCGATCAGCACCGCGTCGACCCCGACCCGCTCCAGCTCGTCGAGCTCCTCCCGCCCCGAGATGCCGCTCTCGGCCACCACCGTCTTCCCGGCCGGCACGTCAGGCATCAGCTCATAGGTGGTTTCGACGTTGACCGTCATCTCGTCGAGGTCGCGGTTGTTGATCCCGACCACCTCGGCCTCGGCGAGCAGGGCGCGCTCGAGCTCCTCGGCGTTGTGGACCTCGACCAGGGTGTCGAGGTCGAGCGCCTCGGCTTCCTCGCAGAGGCGGCGCAGCTGGTCGTCGCCGAGCGCGCGGACGATCAGGAGGACGGCGTCGGCGCCGTTCACCGCCGCCTCGTAGAGCTGGTAGGGGTCGACGATGAAGTCCTTGCGGATGATCGGCAGGGTGCTGGCGGAGCGGGCGGCGCGGAGATCCTCGAGCGAGCCGCCGAAGTGCGGTTCGTCGGTGAGGACCGAGACCGCGGCGGCGCCGCCGCGCTCGTAGGCCGCGACCTGGGTGGCGACGTCGGCGCCGGCCTTGATCTCGCCAGCCGAGGGCGAGCGGCGCTTGAACTCAGCGATCACCGAGAGGCCCGGACGCACCAGCGCCTCGCTGAAGGGGCGGTCTTCGGCGCGCGCCGAGAGGCGCCGTTCGAGGTCCGCCTGGGGCACCTCCTCGCGGCGGGCCGCCACCCCGCGGCGGGCACCGTCGATCAGCTGCTCGATCATTCCCACTTGAAACAGAAGAGGTTACCGGCCGCCTAGGACTGGCCTCTGACACGGGCCGTCGTCGCGATCAGGCGGTCGAGCACCTCGGCGGCGGCACCGGAGTCGATCGCCTCGGCGGCGCGGGCGACGCCCTCGCCGAGGTCGGCGACGAGGCCGCCGACGTAGATCGCGGCAGCCGCGTTGAGCAGGGTCAGGTCCCGCCGCGGGCCGGGCTCGCCGGCGAGGACCCCGCGAACCGCCGCCGCGTTCTCCGCCGGGGTGCCGCCGGCGACGTCGGCGAGCTCGGCCGGGGCGAGCCCGAACTGAGCCGCCTCCGCGTACCACTCGGAGGTGCGCCCGTCGGACACCTCGATCACCCGCGTCGGCGCCGAGAGCGAGAGCTCGTCGAGGCCGTCTTCGGCGCTGACGACGAGGGCGCGGACGCTGCCGAGCCCGACCAGCGCCTCGGCGATCGTCTCCTGGTAGCGGCGGTCGGCGACGCCGAGCAGCTGGCGGTCGGCGCCGGCGGGGTTGGTCAACGGACCGAGGAAGTTGAAGATCGTCCGCACGCCGAGCGCCTTTCGCGCCGGTTGGACGTGCTGCATCGCCGCGTGGTGCTTGGGCGCGAACATGAAGCCGAAGCCGATCTCGTCGATGCAGCCGCCCACCGTCTCCGGCGCGGCCTCGATGTCGACACCGAAGGCCTCCAGCAGGTCGGCGGAGCCGCACCTGCTGGTGTTCGAGCGGTTGCCGTGCTTGGCGACGGCGCAGCCGGCCCCGGCGGCGACCAGCGCCGCCGCGGTGGAGACGTTGAAGGTCGAGGGGCCGCCGCCGGTGCCGGCAGTGTCGACCAGCTCGCCGCGCGAGCTGCGCACCGGCGCCGCCAGCGACCGCATCGTCCGCGCCAGCCCGACCAGCTCCGGCACCGTCTCGCCCTTCGCCCGTAGGGCGATCAGGAAGGCCCCCGTCTGCACCGCGTCGGCGCGGCCCTCCATGATCTCGCTCAGCACCGCCGAGGCGTGGTCGGCGGTCAGGTGCTCGCCGGCGCAGACGGCGTCTATCGCGCGGCTGACGATGTCGTTAGGCATCCTCGCCCCCGAGGAAGTTGGCGAGCAGGTGCTTGCCCTGGGGAGTCAGCACCGACTCGGGGTGGAACTGGACGCCCTCGACCGGGAGCTCACGATGGCGGGCCCCCATCACCACTTCGCCGAGGCTGGCGGTCAGTTCCAGCTCCGCCGGCAGCTCGGGGTCGGCGACCAACGAGTGGTAGCGGCCGGCGACGAGCGGGCTCGGCAGCCCGGCGTAGACGGCGCGCCCGTCGTGCTCGACTTCGGCCTCCTTGCCGTGGATCGGCTCGCCGACGACGACCCGACCGCCGTAGGCCTCGACCATCGCCTGGTGGCCGAGGCAGACGCCGAGGACCGGGGTCCCGGACTCGCCGAAGGCGCGGATCGCATCGCCGGAGATCCCGGCCTCGGCCGGGGTGCAGGGCCCGGGCGAGACGACCAGGCGCTCGTAGCCGCGCTCGAGCAGCTCGCCGACCTCGGCGCGGTCGTTGCGCACGACCTCGATCTCCGCCCCCAGCTCACCCAGGTACTGGACGAGGTTGTAGGTGAAGGAGTCGTAGTTGTCGATCACCAGGACCCGTTTGCCGCCATTCATAGCTTCACCTTAAGTGACCGGCGAATGGTCACTAGGCCCAGTCCGGCTGCTGGCAGGCGACCTCGACCGCGCGGAAGACCGCCCTCGCCTTGTTCACCGACTCGTTGAACTCGTAGCTCGGCTTCGCGTCGGCGACGGTGCCGCCGCCGGCCTGGACGTGGAGCTGGCCGTCCTTGACGACGACGGTGCGGATGTGGATCGCGGTGTCGAGGTCGCCGTTCCAGGAGAGGTAGCCGATCGCGCCGCCGTAGCCGCAGCGCTTGACCGGCTCGAGCTCATCGATGATCTGCATCGCCCTCACCTTCGGCGCCCCCGAGAGCGTCCCCGCCGGCAGCGCCGAGCGCAGCACGTCGAGCGCCGTCACCCCCTCCCGCAGCCGGCCCGAGACCTGGCTGACGATGTGGAGGACGTGCGAGTACGTCTCGACCGCCATCAGGTCGTCGACCCGGACCGAGCCGTACTCGCAGACCCGGCCGAGGTCGTTGCGGCCGAGGTCGACGAGCATCACGTGCTCGGCCCGCTCCTTGGGGTCGTTGATCAGGCGCTCGGCGAGGCGACGGTCCTCGTCCTCGCTGCGGCCGCGCGGCGAGGTGCCGGCGATCGGCCGGGTCGAGACCCGCCGGCCCTCGACCTTGACCAGCGGCTCCGGCGAGGCACCGGCGATCTGGAAGTCGCCGAACTCGAGGAAGTACATGTAGGGCGAGGGGTTGACCGCGCGCAGGCCGCGGTAGACGGAGAAGGCCTCGACCGAGGCCGGCGCCGAGAAGCGCTGCGAGGGGACCACCTGGAAGGCGTCGCCGGCGTGGACGTACTCGATGATCCGGGAGACCATTGCTTCGAACTCCTCCCGCCGCAGATTCGACTCGAACTGCGGCGGTTCGGTGACGGTCGGCCGCGCCGGCGCCGGGACGGCGCCGCGGAGGCGGTCGCGCATCGTCGCGATCGTCGCCGCCGCCCGCTCGTAGGCGGCGTCGATCCCACCCTCCTCGTCGCCGAAGGCGCAGGCGAGGATCGTCAGCTCGTGGCGCAGGTGGTCGAAGACGAGCATCGCGTCGGTGATCATCAGGGCGAGGTCGGGGAGCCCGAGCGGGTCGGGGTTCGGCTCGGCCAGCGGCTCGACGGTGCGGACGAGGTCGTAGCCGAAGAAGCCGACGGCGCCGCCGGCGAACGGCGGCAGGTCCGGCACCGGGGCCGGGGTCAGCTCGCGGAGCCGGGCCGCGACGGCGGCGTAGGGGTCGGGCTCGGGGTCGGTTCGCCGCGGCGGCTCGCCGGCGGCCGCATCGCCGCTCCATTCGGAGAGGGTGCCGTCGCTCCACCGCAGCACCGCCCGCGGCCGCAGCCCGACGAACGAGTAGCGCCCGACCTGGCCCTGCTCGGCCGACTCGAGCAGGAAGCAGGGCGCCCCCTCCGGCTCACCGGCTCGCAGCTTGAGGAAGGCCGAGACGGGGGTCTCGCAGTCGTCGACGAAGCGGGCCCGGACCGGGACCACGTTGCCCTCCCGGACCAGCTCGCGCGCCTGCTCGAGGCTCGGCTCGAGCGCCAGCTCGGCGCTAGCCGCGACGGGCATTCAGCACTTCCATCACCTCGGCCTGCGTCACCCCGCGCGAGAACAGCAGCACCGAGAGGTGGTACAGCAGGTCGGCCGCCTCTTCGGCGACCCGCTCGTCGCTCTCTTCGCGGGCGGCCCGGGCCACCTCCTCGGCCTCCTCCTCGACCTTCTCGCCGATGTGCGGGGGATCGTCGAGCAGGGTCACGGTGTAGCTGCCGCTGGGGCGCTCGACGGCGCGGGTGCGCAGCGTCCGCTCCAGCGAGGAGAGCGCTTCGAAGACGACCGGGAACGGCTCGCCGGGGGCCGGCGGCGCGTCCTTTCGAGTCGAGGCCGAGCCCAGCACCTCGCGGTAGAAGCAGGAGCGCTGGCCGGTGTGGCAGGCCGGGCCGGCCGGGTCGACCAGAGCGACGACGGCGTCGCCGTCGCAGTCGTAGCGCAGCTGCTTCACGTGCATGAAGTGACCGGAGGTTTCGCCTTTCTTCCAGAGTTTGTCCCGGGAACGGCTGTGGAAGTGCAGTTCGCCGGTCTCGAGCGTCATTTCCAGCGATTGCGGACTGACGTAGGCAAGCGTCAGCACCTCGCCGGTGTTGAAGTCCTGGACGACGCAGGGGGCGAGGCCACGCTGGTCGAATTCGATTTCGGCAAACACGCGGTGAATCGTACGGGCAAGCCGCCTCGGGGCGCGAAGCGGAGGGGTCGGCGCCTGCCGCTACTCGATCCCGAGCCGGTCGAGCAGGTCCTCGTCGCGGCGCCAGTGCCGCCGCACCCGCACCTCGAGGTCGAGGTGGACGCGGTGACCGAGCTCGCGCTCCAGCGAGCGCCGCGCCGCGATCCCGATCTCGCCGATCTTGGCCCCCCGCTTGCCGATCAGGATGCCCTTCTGGCTCTCGGTCTCGGCCCAGATCTCGGCCACGACTTCGACCAGGCCGTCGTCGGGGCGGGGCGCGGAGACCTCCTGGACCGAGACCTCGACCGAGTGCGGGATCTCCTGCCGGGTCCGGTTCAGGACCTGCTCGCGGATCAGCTCGGCCAGCAATAGCTCGCTCGACTGGTCGCTGTGGTCCTCGGGCGGATAGAGGAACGGGCCCTCCGGAACCAGCTCGCCGAGCCGCTCGAGCAGCGGCGGCAGCCCCTCGCCGGAGCGGGCGCTGATCGGGAAGACCTCGTCGACGCCCTCCAGCTCCGCTGCCTCGGCGAGCACCGGCACCAGCTCGTTGGGGCCGACCCTGTCGGCCTTGTTGACGGCGCAGATCATCGGCAGATCGGCCTTGGCGGCGAGCAGCGTGCGGGCGATGAAGCGGTCGCCCGGCCCGACCCCCTGCTCGCCGTTGATGACGACGAGGGCGACGTCGGAGTCGGCGAGCTCGCGCTCGACCCGGCTCTGCATGCGGGCGGTGAGGACGTCGCGCGGGCGCTGGACGCCGGGGAGGTCGACCAGCACCAGCTGGCGGCCAGCCTCGGCGTCCGTGAAGACGCCGCGAATCGCCCGCCGAGTGGTCTGGGGCCGGTTGGAGACGATCGCGACGTGGGAGCCGACGAGGGCGTTTACCAGGGTCGACTTGCCGACGTTCGGCCGCCCGGCGAGCCCGATGAACCCGGACCGGCTCACCGTCCCAGCCCCGCCAAGACCTCGTCCTGAAGGGCGAGCATCTCGCCGTCGTCGACCTCGTGGTCGTAGCCGCAGAGGTGGAGGACGCCGTGCACGGCGGTCTCGGCCAGGCTCATGTCGCGGCAGTGCTCGGGGCAGATCGCGACGTCGCCGAGCTCGCGCGGGCCGGCGACCGGACCGGCGCCGTCGAGCGGGAACGAGAGCACGTCGGTCGCCTCGTCCTTCCCCCGGTGCTCGCGGTTGAGCTCGCGGATCCGCTCCGCGCCGACGAGCTCGACGGCAAGGTGGCCGTCCTCGACGCCAGCCGCCGCCAGGGCCGCGGTGACCGGCTCGCGCAGGTCGGCGGGGACGTCACTCAGGTCGACGGGCACCGTGGCGGTCGTAGGCGGCGACGATCCGCTGCACCAGCTTGTGGCGGACGACGTCTTCGCCGCCGAACTCGACGAAGTCGATTTCACGCACGTCGTCGAGGATCTCGCGGACGGCGTTCAGCCCGGAGCGCTGGTCGCTGGGGAGGTCGATCTGGGTGACGTCGCCGGTGACGACCATGCGCGAGTTGAAGCCGAGCCGGGTGAGGAACATTTTCATCTGCTCGGGGCTCGTGTTCTGGGCCTCGTCGAGGATCACGAACGAGTCGTTGAGCGTGCGGCCGCGCATGAAGGCGAGCGGCGCCACCTCGATCACGTCGCGCTCGAAGTAGCCGTTCACCCGGTCCGGATCCATCATGTCGTAGAGCGCGTCGAACAGAGGCCGCAGGTACGGATCGACCTTGGCCTGGATGTCGCCGGGGAGGAAGCCCAGCCGCTCCCCCGCCTCGACCGCGGGCCGGGTGAGGATGATCCGCTGCACCTGCCGTTCGGTCAGTGCCGCCGCCGCCATCGCCACCGCGAGAAAGGTCTTGCCGGTGCCGGCCGGGCCGATCCCGAAGGTGATCGTGTTGCGCCGGATCGAGTCGACGTAGCGTTTCTGGTTCAGCGTTTTCGGCGCGACCTTGGTGTTGCGGTGGCGCCAGACGACGTCGTCGAGGATCGCCGCCGGGCTCTCCTCGGCGTCGAGCGCACCGGCCACCGCCTCGATCGTCCCCGGCGCGACGTCGTGGCCCTGCTCGATCAGCTCGACCAGCTCGTCGACCACCGTCGCCGCCTCCTGCAGGTCGGCGGCCTCGCCGTCCAGCGTCAGCACGTTGCCGCGCAGGTGCAGGTCGACCGGCAGCCGGTCGCGGAGGCTGCGCAGGACCGAGTCCTCGGAACCCGCCAGCTCGGCGGCGACGCTGTTGTCGAGAGTCAGCTGTCGGCGAGCCAAGTCAGTGCCTCTAGCTACCCAGCTTCTCGCGCACGGCGGCGCTGACCCGCTTGCCGTCGGCGCGGCCCCCCACTTTCGGCATCAGGGCCGACATCACCTGCCCCATCTGCTTGATCTCGGTGGCGCCGCTTTCGGCGATCGCCGCCTCGACCAGCTCCCCCAGCTCCTGATCGGAGAGCTGCTGCGGCAGGTACCCCTCGATCAGCTCTGCCTCGAAGCGCTCGGCCGCCGCCTGCTCGGCGCGGCCGGCCCCCTCGTAGGCCTCCGCCGCCTCGACCCGCTTCTTGCGCTCCCGCTGCAGGACCGCGACCTCGTCGCCCTTGCCGAGCTTGGCGTCCTGCTGGAGCACGTCGACGACCAGCCGCAGGGCCGCGGCCCGTTCGCGTTCGCGCGCTTTCATCGCCGTCCGCACATCGCTCTGCACCTGTTCGAGAACCGTCATCGGCGTCAAGGTTAGACGGCGGCGTCGGGGGCGACGGCGAGGCCCTTGGAGACGAGGTCGCGGAAGTCGGTGCTGACCAAGGTCCAATCGTTGCGTTTGGCGACCGCGACATAGGCCGCGTCGTAGGCCGTGAGGCCGTGGGGCGCCGCGTGGTCGAGGGCAGCGACCATCAGCGACGCGTCGGCGCGGACGATTCGCTCGCCGCACCGGGTCGCGATCGTGTCGAGCATCAGGCGGGCGCGCCGGGGCTGCTTCGCGACAGCCCCGATCGCGTTGGCCACCTCGAAAAGCGTCAGATCGAGAGCCGCCACGGGCTCGGTCGATTCCAGCAGGTTTCCCGCCTCCAGGTAGAACCGCTGCCCCGGGTCGGAGGCCGCGACCCAAACGCCTGCGTCGAGAAGGAGCATCGCTACCGCGAGTCCCGCATTGCGCGGATCATCGCTGCACCATCGGGCATCGGCCGGTCGCCGCTCGCGGCGTCTTCCCGAATCAGGGCGAGGAGGCGCTTCACCTCCGCCTGGCGTTGGGAGAGATCCTCCAGGTCGGCCTCGGCGAGCTTCCGCAGGTAACCGCTGCGGCTCTCGCGCAGCGCCTTCGCCCGCGCGTCGATCGCCCCCAGCAGGTCGTCGGGGATGGAGACGAGAACCTTTGCCACCGGCAGAGTATATCCAGTATGTCTTGTGATCGTGACGGCCATGTGGGGACCCTGCCAGGGAGGTACGCGCGGGTGCGCAACCGAGGTGCCGGCTTCGAGCAGATTTGCGCAGAGAAGACGAACGCCCGCGGCGCTCAGATGGACGAATCAACCAGCTCAGACGCCGACGCCGAGCTCGACCCGCTCGACCTCGCCCAGCGGCATCTGCAGGAACCGGGTGCCGACCTCGCGGAAGGCGTCCGCCTCGCCGGTGCAGATGAAGTCGTAGCTGCCCTCGCCGACGCTGCTCGGGCGCGAGAGACCGGCCCCGTCGAGGTCGCGCTGGACAGCGGCGGCCACCGCGTGACCGCCGCTGACGAGGCGGACGTCGCGGCCGAGGATGCGCTGCAGCATCGGCGCCACCAGCGGGTAGTGGGTGCAGCCGAGGATCAGGGTGTCGATGCCGGCCTCGCGCAGCGGCGCGCAGTAGGAGCGGGCCATCGCCATCGTCTGCTCGTCGAAGGGAGAGCCCTCCTGGATGAAGGGCGCGAGCCGGGGAGCGCTGACCTCGATCACCTCGAGCGCCCGTCCCTGCGCTTCCAGCGCCCGGCGGTAGGAGCCGCTGGCGACCGTGTTCGGGGTGGCGAGGACGCCGACGCGGCCGTTGTCGGTGATCGCGGCGGCGATCTCCGCCTGCGGCGTCACCACCGGCACCACCGCCACCCCATGAACGGCCGCGACCTCACGGGCGACGTCCTCGGCCACCGCCGTCGCCGTGTTGCAGGCGATCACCAGCAGCTTGGCGCCGCGCCCGAGCAGGAGGCCGGCGATCGCGGCAACGCGATCGCGGAGCTCGGCTACCGGCCGCGAGCCGTAGGGGAAGAGCGCCGTATCGCCGAGGTAGACGTAGTCCTCCTGGGGCAGCGAGACGAGGCACTCGTGGAGGACGGTGAGCCCGCCGACGCCCGAGTCGAACATCGCCACGGGCAGCGCCGCGCCGCTCACATGAACGGCTTGTAGACCATGAAGAAGATCGTGACGACGACGAGCACGCCCGCAATCGTCCCGACCTGGCCGTACTGCTTGGATAGCGCTTCGAACTCGGGGCTGAGCTCCTCGCCGGCCTCGAGGTCGCGGTCGGCGAGGTCGATCGCCTTCCGCACCGCCGGCTGGAAGTAGCCGTGCTGGATCCCGAACAGGGCGACGATCGCGATGAACCCCCAGACGATGAAGAAGCTGCTGCCGCTCCAGATGCTGCTGGCGTCGGCCATCAGGACGATGCCGGCGATCAGCAGGATCACCATCCCGGGATTGACCAGGTAGCGGTCGATCCGCTGGATCCCGCGCAGCAGCGCCGGCGTGGCCCGCGGGAACTGGGGCGCGACGGAGAAGAGGAAGGCGTAGCCGAAGGTCGGCCCGAAGGCGACGACGACCGCCAGGATGTGGAAGAACAGGGCGATCTTGTAGCCCGTGTCCAGGTACATGCCGATCGGGAGCATCAGCGACAACATATCCCCCGGCGGCGACGGAGCGGGCTCAGGGGAGCCGCAGGAGCAGCGCCGCCCAGTCGCCGTCGCGGCGGCGCTCGACCTCGGCCAGTCCGCAGGGGGCGAAGGCCGCGGCGGTGGCGTCGAGCTCGCTGGGCAGCAGGCCCGAGCAGATCAGGATCTCGGGTGCGGCGCCGGTGCCGATCAGCTTCGCGACCGCGGTCAGCACAGGCGCGGTCATGTTGGCGACCACCGTCGGTGCGAGTTTCGGGAGCGTTTCGCGCAGGTTCATGCGCTCCAGGTGGAGTTCGACGCCGTTGACGGCGGCGTTCGCGGCGGCCGCCTCGATCGCCGCCGCCTCGTGGTCGTAGCCGCGGACGGGACCCCAGCCGAGCTTGGCGGCGGCGATCGCGAGGACGCCGGAGCCGGTGCCGAGGTCGACCAGCTCGCCCCCCGCCCCTCCCCCCTGCCCGAGCTCCAGCAGCAGCTCGAGGCAGAGCCGGGTGGTCGGGTGGGCGCCGGTGCCGAAGGCGCGACCGGGATCGACGACGAGGTCGATCGCCCCGGCCCGCGGCGGCTCCCAAGAGGGGCGCAGCCAGAGCCGCTGGCCGATCAGGAGCGGCTTGTGGAAGTCGCGCCAGCGGTCGGCCCAGTCGTCGGGGATCTCCGTGGCGCTGACCTCGATCGGCCGGCCCCCGACCACCGCCTCGATCTCCCCCAGCTCCGGTAGCTCACCCTCGCCGCCGTAGATCGCGTACTCGACGTAGCCCGGGCCGCGCTCCTCCTCGACCCCGTTCGGGGCCAGCACGGTCAGCTCGGCGAGGACGAGATCGGCCGCTTCCGGCGCGCAGCGGACCGCGAGCCGGATCAACTGAAGGCGCGGCGAACGCGGGCGAAGATCCCCTCGCGCTCGGGCTCGAGGTTGGCCGCCTCGAGCGTCTCGTCGAGCCGTTCGGCGAGCGCCCGCTGCTCCTCGCTGAGATGGGTCGGGACGACGACGTCGATGACCACCCGCTGGTTCCCGCGGCGGCGGCTGCCGAGCCGCGGCAGGCCGAGCCCGCGCAGCGTCTCCTCGTGGCCGGGCTGGGTCCCCGGCCCGATCTCGACCTCCTCCTCGCCGTCGAGGGTCGGGACGGTGACGGTGGTCCCCAGCATCGCCTCGGTGGCCGGGATCGAGACGACGTGGACGAGGTCGGTTCCCTCGCGGCGGAAGCGCTCGTCCGCGGCGACCGCGACCTCGACGTAGAGGTCGCCGGCGGGCGCCCTGGGCTCACCGGCGTGGCCGGCACCGCTGACTCGCAGCCGCTGCCCGTCCTCGATCCCGGGCGGGACTTCGACCGTCTTCGTCTGCAGGCCGCGGACCCGTCCGCTGCCGTGGCAGACCCCGCAGGGGGTCTCGGGAATGCGGCCGGCGCCATGGCAGCGGTCGCAGCTGACCCCGCGGACCATCTGGCCGAAGGGCGTGTTGGTGACCTGACGCAGCTGGCCGGCGCCACCGCATTTCTCGCAGCTGACGATCGGGGTCCCGGGCTCGGCGCCGTTGCCGCGGCAGTGCTCGCAGGCGGCGACTGCCTCGTAGCTGACCTCGCGCGGCGCTCCGGTGGCGACGTCCGCGAGCTCGACCTCGACGGCGGCGAGGACGTCGCCGCCGGGGGCCGGCCCACCGCCGCCGCCGAAGCCGAAGCCGGCGCCACCGAAGATCGAGGAGAAGAGATCCTCGAAGGAGCCGAAGCTCTGGGCGCGCGGATCGAATCCGCCGGAGCGCAGGCCCTCATGGCCGTAGGCGTCGTAGGTGCCACGCCGCTCGGCGTCGGAGAGAACCTCGTAGGCCTCCGCCGCCTCCTTGAACTTCTCCTCGGCTTCCGGGTCGTGGGCGTTGACGTCCGGGTGCAGTTCGCGGGCGAGCCGCCGGAACGCTTTCTTGACTTCGGCCTCGCTGGCGTCGCGGCCGACCCCGAGCACTTCGTAGTAATCGCGTGGCATTCGGTGTGGGTTCTGTTACCTAGCCGTCGTAGACGGTCTCGAAGTAGCGGGAGAGCTCGCGGGCGGCGCTGCGAACCGAGGAGATCGCGGTCGCGTAGTCCATCCGCAGCGGGCCGACGACGCCGACCGTACCGAGGTTGCGGTGCCCGAGGCCGTAGTTGGCGCCGACGACGCTGACCGTGCGCAGCGCCGGCTGCGGGTTCTCGCCGCCGATCCAGAGGAAGACCGAGCTCTCGTCGATCGTGGCGCGGAGCATCCGCAGCACGTCGGCGCGGCGCTCGAGCGCGGTCATCAGCTCGTCGGCCCGCGGCAGGTCCGGCAGGTGCTGGCGGGAGAGCAGGCGGGCGGCGCCGTCGAGGTAGAGGTCACCGCCGGCGTCGGGCTCGAGCTCGGTGAAGGCGCCGCCGAGGGTGGCGACGAAATCGGCCTCGAGCGGCCCCAGCTCGGGGTCGGCGAGGCGGGTGGCGATCATCCGGGCGCCGACACCAAGGCCGGAGAGCGACTCGTTCAGGTAGCTCGAGGCCCAGGCGACGAGGCCGGTGTCGACCGGCTGCGCGAACTCGAAGACGCGGCGGGCGACGTCGCCGCTGGAGGCGATCGCGATCACGACGATCCGGTTCGGCGCCAGCTGCAGCACCTCGACCCGGTGGATCGTCGCCGCCGCACCGGGCGCCGGCGCCGTCGCCATCGCCACCAGGTCGGTGACCCGGGCCAGGGCCGCGGTCGTCTCCCGCATCGCCTCGTCGACCTCCCGGCGCAGCTGCGAGAGCTGGACCTCGAGATGGGACTCCACCGGCGTCTTCCCCGCCGCCAGCAGGGCGTCGACGTAGCGGCGGTAGCCGGCGTCGGTGGGAACGCGACCGGCGGAGGTGTGCGGGTGGGTGAGGAAGCCGGCCGCCTCGAGCGCCGCCAGCTCGGCGCGGACGGTCGACGGCGCGCACTCGACCTCGGGCAGCTCGGCGACCTCCTTGGAGGGCACCGGCCGCGCCGACGCCAGGTAGGCGTCGACGACCAGCCGCAGGATCAGCTCTTGCCGTGGTGAAAGCACATCGCCAATTCTAGAAACCCGGCGAGCGGGTCCCGGCGGCGCCGCTAGAGCTCGAGCTCGGCCTCGGCGTTCTTGACCAGCTTCGTCTCGCCCTGGGTGGCGACCGTGTCGACGACGACGCGGTTGCCATTGACCGACTTCACCGTCCCGGTGACGACGATCTCCTGCTCGGGGACGCCCATGCCGCGGAACTGGACGCTGAGCCTTTTCAGGGCGGCTGGATCGCCACCGGCGAGCGCCACCGCGCTCGCTTTCGCGACCAGCCCCATCGTGTAGAGACCGTGGAGGATGTTGCGCGGAAGCCCGACGGCCTTGGCGAACTCGTCGTCGATGTGGATCGGGTTGAAGTCACCGGAAGCCCCGGCGTAACGATGCGGCAGGTACTTGTCCGGGGTTACCCGCAGCTCCCGCACCTCGTCGCCGACCTCGATCTCGGCCATCACGCCCCCCTGACGATGTTGGTCCAGACGCCGCGCAGGACCTGGGCGCCGTCCTGGTTGACCGAGGTCGATTCGAAGACGTAGAAGCCGTTGCCGAGCTTCTCCTTGATCGAGAGGCATCTCGGCGCCGTCGTGATCTCGTCGCCCGAGCAGACCACATCGCCCCACTCGAATTCCTGGGCGCCGTGGACCATCGTCGCGAAGTTCATCCCGACCTCGGGGTCGAGGATCGCCGGCGCGATCGCCGGCAGGGCGTAGACCACGCAGAACATCGGCGGCGCGACGACATCGCGGAAACCGGCCTCGCGGGCGGCGCCGACGTCGAAGTGGACCGGGTTCTCGATCCCCAGCGCGGTCGCGTACTCCTTGATCTTCTCGCGGCCTACCTGGTAGGTCGTCCCCTCCCACTCCTTGCCGACCGCCTCGGTCTTCAGCGCCATCGCCGCGGCACTCTACTGGCTGTGCAGCCAGGAGGCCGGCTGGTCCGGAGCGACCTACTCGTCGATCTCCAGCACCGCCAGGAACGCCTCCTGCGGCACTTCGACCCGACCCACCGCCTTCATCCGTTTCTTCCCCGCTTTCTGCTTCTTCAGCAGCTTGTTCTTGCGGGTGACGTCGCCGCCGTAGAGCTTCGCGGTGACGTCCTTGCGGAGCGCCTTGACGGTCTCGCGGGCGAGGATGTTGGAGCCGATCGCCGCCTGCACCGGAACGTCGAAGAGCTGGCGCGGGATCGTCTTGCGGAGCCGCCCGACCAGGCGCTTGCCCTGGTCGTAGGCGAAGTCGCGGTGGACGATGATCGAAAGCGCGTCGACCCGGTCTCCGGCCAGCAGGATGTCGACCTTGACCAGGTCGGCGGGGCGGTAGCCGATCGGTTCGTAGTCGAGCGAGGCGTAGCCGCGGGTCGAGCTCTTGAGCTGGTCGAAGAAGTCGAGGACGATCTCGCCGAGCGGCATGTCGTAGCGGATCTGGACCCGCTGCGGGCTCAGGTAGTTCATGTCGACGTGGGTGCCCCGGCGCTGCTGGCAGAGCTCCATCACCGCCCCGACCTGCTCTTTCGGGCAGATGATCGTGGCCCGGATGTAGGGCTCTTCGATCGTCTCGATCGTGGCCGGGTCGGGCAGATCGGTGGGGCTGCGGACCTCCTTCTCGCTGCCGTTGGTGAGGTGGACGACGTAGCGCACGTTCGGCGTCGTCGCCAGCAGGTCGAGGTCGTACTCGCGCTCCAGGCGCTCGCGCACGATCTCCATGTGGAGGAGGCCGAGGAACCCGACCCGGAAGCCGAACCCGAGCGCCTCGGAGGTCTCGGGCTCCCAGGAGAGGGCGGCGTCGTTGAGGGCCAGCTTCTCGAGCGCGTCGCGAAGGTCTTCGAAGCGGTCGGTCTCGATCGGGAAGAGGCCGCAGAAGACCATCGGCCGCACCTCGCGGTAGCCCTCGAGCGCCTCCTCTGCCGGGCGCGCCTGTGAGGTCAGCGTGTCGCCGACCCGCAGCTTCGTCACGTCCTTGATCCCGGTGATCAGGTAGCCGACGTCGCCGGCTTCCATCTCCCCCACCCCGGTCATCGCCGGCCGGAAGAAGCCGAGGTCGTCGATCTCGGCTCGGGTGCCGTTCTGCATCGCCAGGATCCCCTCGTTCTTGCGGAAGGAGCCGTCGACCATGCGGACGTAGGCGATGACGCCGCGGTACTGATCGAACTCCGAGTCGAAGATCAGCGCCCGCGGCGGGGCCTGCGGCTCACCGCCGGGCGCGGGGATGCGGGCGACGATCGCCTCCAGCACCTCGTGCACGCCCTGGCCGGTCTTGGCCGAGATCCGCAGCGCCTCTCCGGGGTCGACGCCGAGCAGGTCGGCGACCTCAGCCGCGACCCGGTCGGGCTCGGCGCCCGGCAGGTCGACCTTGTTGATCACCGGGATCAGCTCGAGCCCGTTCTCGATCGCCAGGTAGGTGTTGGCGACGGTCTGCGCCTCGACCCCCTGGGCGGCGTCGACGACCAGCAGCGCGCCCTCGCAGGCGGCGAGGCTGCGCGAGACCTCGTAGGAGAAGTCGACGTGGCCGGGGGTGTCGATCAGGTGCAGGTGATAGGTCCGGCCGTCGTCGGCCCGGTACTCGACCCGTACCGCCTGGGCCTTGATCGTGATCCCGCGCTCGCGCTCGAGGTCCATCGAGTCGAGCAGCTGCGCCTGCATTTTCTTCGGGTCGACGGCCCCGGTGAGCTCGAGGATGCGGTCGGCCAGGGTCGACTTGCCGTGGTCGATGTGGGCGATGATCGAGAAGTTGCGGATCTGGTCCATGCGGGAGCGATGAGTATGGCGAGGGGCGGGCGTGGGCGCCGAGCTGGGCCGGGCAGCGCCGCGCGGGCCTCCGCGGGGCTCAGGAGCAGGCGGCTGGGCCGAGCGGGCCGTGGAGGCGGAAGACGACGGTCGGCGGCTTGCGGAGGACGACTTCGGCGCCGCCCCGTTCGGCCCAGCGCGCCTGCGGCGGGAACGGCGGCTTCCCCGGTTCGATCCGGTCTCGGGAGGCGACCAGGTAGTCGTAATCGCCTGCGTTGAGGAGGCGGACGAAGGCACGACAGCTGGGCGGCGCCTCGAAGCCGCCGTGGGCCGTCCTCTCGCCGAGGTACTGGACCCGGTTCGAGAGGTCGGTGCCGAACAGGGGGTACTGGCGGGTGCTGGTGGTCGCGATCCGCGCCCCGGAGACGCCCCGTGCCCAGGCAAACGCCGCGTTGAGGCCAGGCGTGGTGAACGACGGGTTCTTGTAGCGGCTCGCCAGGTAGTGCCTCTGGACGGCGTAGCCGGCCGCCACCACCGCGACCAGCCCGAGGGCGAGCGCCGCCACCCCAAGCCGCCTCCCCGCGTGGTTGTCCTTTGTCAACCCGGCGGCGGTGTGGTTGTCCTTTGTCATGCCCTGGTTGACAAAGGACAACCACGGAGCGGTGGCGAGGGACGCGAGGCGCTTGCGGAAGGGCGGAGCGGCCGGGAGTAGGGCGAGGCCGAGGACGAGCGCCGGGGCGAGGTAGCGGAGTCCCGATTCGAAGCCGCGCGGCATCCCGTCGGGGCCCGAGGCCGAGGTCGGGGCGACGAGCCAGGCGAGGGCGCTGGCCAGCCCCACCAGCCCCGCAACCGCCAGCACCCCGGCCGCGCCTGCGTGGTTGTCCTTTGTCAACCCGGCGGCAGTGTGGTTGTCCTTTGTCATGCCCTGGTTGACAAAGGACAACCACACCCGGCGGGCGAGGGGGACGAGGGCGAGGAGGAGGCCGGCGACGGCCCCGAGCGCCAGCAGCGGCCAGACGATCCAGAGACCGTGGTGGAGGCCGGGCAGGAACCAGTCCGACCAGACGCTGCCGTCGGTCAGGTAGCCGAGGACGCTGTGGGCTTCGCGACCGCCGAGGGCCTGGGCCGGTGCCGGCAGCGAGATCGGGCCGAGATGGTGGATCCACGGCAGCGGGTTGCCGCTGTGGACGACGTTGCGCAGGTACCAGTAGCCGCACCCGGCCAGCGCCGCCAGACCGGCGGCGGCAAGCGCCCGCCAGCGGCGGCCGCGCGGCGCCAGGACGACCAAGCCGATCACCAGGACCGCCGCCGGCAGGATGAAGTTGAGCTTGGTGCCGGCTGCGAGGCCGGCCCCGAGGCCGACGACGGCGAGGGCGCCGAGGTCGAGGCGCGGGCGCTCGTCCCCCCAGGCGTTCAGCGCCACCGCGACCGCCGCCAACAGAAAGAAGATCCCGACGAGGTCGTTGCGGGCCTCGCCGGCCTGGTCGGAAAGCGCCGGCACGCTCAGCGCCACCGCCCCCAGAGCCAGCGACCAAGGCGCCACCCGGTAGGGCCGCCCGATCGCCCAGCAGGCGACCAGGCAGCCAACGAACCAGCCGAGGTTGAGTAGCGGCGACAGCAGGTCCCGCCCAAACGCCAGCATTCCCGCTGCGTGCAGGACTTCGCTGTTAGCCGGGTAGAACCAGGCCAGGAACTGCGGCGCGATGAAGTGCAGGTTCCAGGTGTCGCCGCTCTGGAAGAACCCAGCCGCGAACGGCCCGTGGTACCAGGTCGAGTCGAACCCGGTCATCCCCGTCCCCAGCTTGTCCTTGACCCCGCCCCCGAAATGGATGGTGGCGACCAGGGCGACCAGGAGGGCGAGGGCGACGACCAGCCGCGAGTAGCTCGGGCCCACCCTCGCGGGCCGATCCGGAAGCGGCGCCCACAGCCACGCGCCGGCGGCCACCATCCCGACCAGCACCAGATACGGCACCGGCTCCCACACCCCGAAGCTCCCGAGCAGCTCGGCGCACCAGATCAGGATCGCGACCGCGATCAGCGTCGTCGCCAGCGCCGCCGCGGTGCCTCGCAGCCGCGGCACCAACCAGGTCCGCAGCCGCCACCCGGCCGCCCCGGCGAGCCCCGCCCAGAGGAGCACCTCGACCGCGCCGAGCAGGTACCGACCGGGCCCGAGCATCCCTCCCCGCCCCTAACGCCCGCGCCGCAGCAGTCGCATGATCTGTTCGAGCTCGGCGATCCGCAGCGCCCAGGCCGCCGCCAGGTAGACCGCGGCCCCGGCCATGAGCCCGGTGCCGAGAGAGACGATCTGGCCGACCAGGCTCCTCCCCACGACCCCGTCGAGGCCCTTCCAGACGACGTAGCTGACGCCGGCCAGCACCGCCGAGGCAATCGTGATCCGGATCGCCGCCGAGAGCAGCCGCCCCAGCTCGAGCCCATGGAACTCGCGGCGCAGGATCACCGCCTGGGCGAGCACCGCCGCCGTGGTCCCGATCCCGGTCCCAGCGACGATCCCGCCGACGCCGAACGGGGAGTAGAGGGCCCACGCCGCCAGCGCCGAGACGATCAGGTCGATCATCGCCAGCCAGGTTGCCATCCAGGGCCGCTGCAGGCTGAAGAAGGTCCGCGTCTGCAACAGGTAGAGGCCGTTGGTCGGCAACGAGAAGGCGAACCAGAAGAGGGCCGTGGCGACGATCGAGGTCTCCGCCGGATTGAATTCCCCGCGCTGGTAGACGAGCCGGATGATCGGTTCGGAGAGGGCGAAGATCACCGCCGCGGCGGGCAGCAGGACGAAGAGGATCTGGCGCATCCCGTTCGCCATCGTCGAACGCAGGTTGTCGATTTCGCCGGCGTTGGCGAAGCGGGCCAGGGTCGGGAAGAGGACGGTCGCGATCGCCACCGAGAAGATCCCCTGCGGCAGCTGGTAGATGCGGAACGCTTTGTCGATCGCCGCCGGCGCTTCGTCGGAGACGAGGCTGCCGAAGAAGCTGTTGATCAGGAGGTTGAAGTTGATCAGGCCGAGGCTGATCGTGACCGGCAGCATCAGCAGCAGCACCCGCCGCACGCCGGGGTGGCGCCAGTCGAGGCTCCAGCTGAACCTGAAGGGGGTGTGGCGCAGGTCCCAGGCCGGGATCGCCAGCTGCACCGCGGTGCCGATCAGGATCGCGATCGCGTAGGCGTAGATCTTGTCTTCGCCGTGGAAGCGCGGCTCGGCGACGACGAGGACGAGGATGATCGTCAGGTTCCAGAACAGCGGGGAGATCGCGAAGGCGCCGAAACGGTCGTAGCTGTTGAGGATGCCGACGACGATGCCGCTGACGCCAAGCAGGATCAGGATCGGGAAGAGGACCCGCGAGAGCGAGATCGTGAGTTCGAGGATCTGGCCTTCGAAGCCCGGCGCGAAGACCGGCATGATCACCGGCGCGAGGAGGACGAAGAGGGCGGTGATGGCGCCCAGCACCATCGTGATCAGCAGCAACAGGGTCGAGGCGAGGCGAAAGGCCTCGCGGTACTGCTTGCGGCCGAGCAGTTCGGTGAAGACCGGGACGAAGGCCGGCTGCAGGGCAGCGTCGGCGAACAGCGCCCGGACCAGGTTCGGAACCTGGAAGGCGATCGTGAAGGCCGACATCGGGCCGCTGATCCCGTAGTAGCCGGCGGCGACCACTTCGCGGGCGAGGCCGGCGACGCGGCTGGCGGCGGTGGCGGCCGAGAAGAAAGCGGTCGAGCGGGCGATGCGGCCGGCCTGGTTCCGCGGCGGCGTCTCGACCATCGGTTCCTCTCCCGGTTCGAAGGCCTCGGCCTGGCGCACGCCGACTTCGGCCCAGACGTCCATGTCGGCGTTGATCGGCCGGTCGTCGAATTCAGGGAGCGCTGGCGCCGGTTGGCTTCGCATCAAGGTTGGATTCGGGGACGCACCGGGAAGTCCTCAATTGGGAAGGGAGCGCCCCAGGAGCTCCGCAGTCGCTATAGTCGGCGGCCGCCCGTGGCCGGTACCGAGCCTGCCCGGGCACTCGACATGGCCAACATAGCCTCACAGAAGAAGCGGATCCTACGCAGCGAGCGCGAGCGCGCCGAGAACCGGCTGCTCACCAGCACGGTCAAGACCTACTTCCGTCGCCTCGAGAGCGCGGTCGAGGGCGGCGAAGCCGAGGCGATCGCCGCCGAGCACCGGACCCTGATCTCGAAGATCGACAAGGCCGTCCAGAAGGGCGCCCTGCATAAGAACACCGGTGCCCGCAAGAAGTCCAAAGCAGCGCGCATCGCGGCCGGCGCCTAGGGCGCTGCAAACCGGGCGCATTTCGGCGTCCTCGCTCGGTCATGTGCAGAGCACACTCCCTCGCTCGTCCTTGAACTGCTTGGTTTTCGCGCCCTAGGCGCCGGCCATCTGCCGGATTGCCAGCGTGAACGCCAGCGGGTCGCCGTAGTCGGCGCCCCCACGGCACCAGAGCTCCAGTTCGGCGAGGGACTCGGTTGCGCGGCGGAGGTCATCCAGATCCGCGTCGCGGACGCGGCCCACCAGCTGCTTGGCGGCGTAGGGGTGCATCTTCAGGGACGACTCGACCTGCTTCGGTGGCATCCCCTCTGCCAGCATCGCAGCGGCGGTGCAGGCGCTGCGCAGGCGCGAGGCGAGGCCATAGACCAGCCCGGTGACGTTCTCGCCCTGGGCTATCAGTTGCTCAGCGAGGCGCTGGGCGGCGGCCTCGTCGCCTTCGAGCAGGGCGTCGGAGAGCGACCAGACGGCGGCCTCGGAGGTGTCGGTGATCATCTCCTCGAGATCCGCGACGCCGACCTCTCCCCCCGGCCCCGCCCAGAGCGCCAGCCGCTCGAGCTCGTTGCGCAGCCGCACCGGGTTGGCGCCCATCCGCTCGACCAGCATCCGCGCCGCCTGCGGGTCGAGCCTGAAACCGAGCGCCTGGGCGTCGGCGACGAGCGTCCGCGGCAGCTCTCGGGCTTTCGGCGCCTCGAAGTGGTGTACCTCACCACCGGCGGCCTTCACGGCCTTCAGCAGCTTCGGAGGCGCTTTCGCGCGGGCGATGAGGACGAGGGTGAGGTCGGGGGGCAACTCGCCGACCGCCGCGGCGACCGCTTCGAGCTGCTTGTCGCGCCATTTCTCGACCCCGTCGGCGAGCAGGTAGCGGCGCGCCTGGGTCAGCGAGAGAGCCGGCAGCTCCGCCAGCAGAGCCTCGTGGTCGGGCATCGAGCGCCCGTCCCCGGGCTCGAAGACGGTCAGAGCGTCGACGCCCGCCTCGCGCTCGGCGCGAGCGCGCAGCCGCGCCCTGGTCGCGTCGATTTTCGCCCCGTCGGTCCCCGAGATCAGGTACAGGGCTCGCATCTCGTCAGGCACAGGGCGAGTCTAGTGGCGCCCCGCCGCAAGCCGGTCGGTGCGCGGCCTCAGCCCTGTTCGTCGCCGGGGGGCGGCGTCACCGGTTCAGGTTCCGGTGCCGGAGCGGCTTCCACTTCCGGTTCGACCGCCGGCGCTTCCGGTGCCGGTTCGACGGCCGGGGCTTCAGGTTCAGGCGCGGAAGCTTCCGGTTCAGGCGCCGGCGCTTCTTCGGCCGGCGGCGCAACTTCGGGTTCAGGCGTGGTCGGTGCTTCAGCCGACGGCGCTTCAGCTTCGCCGGAAGCAGGTTCTTCGGGAGTCACGGCTTCTTCGTCTTCGCCTTCCTGTCCTTCTTCTCCCGAGCTCCCCTTCGAGCCGGCGCTGGAGCGACCGGGCTGATTGCCACCGCTGGCCCCGGGCCCGCTGCCGGTCGTCGATTCGGCGCCGGAGGCCGGAGCGCCCTGGCTGGCCGGCAGGCTGGCGAATTCGGTGCTCGAACCGCCCGAAGATTCTGTCCCGGCCGGTGCGGTGCCGGCGGGTGGGCTGGTCACCGGCTGAGCCGAGCCATGCGGCTGTTTCGGGCCGCTCCCATTAGCCAGCGCCGCGCCACCGACTTCAATGCCGGCGGCGGCCTCGCCGCCGCTCGGGTTGGAGCCGGCGCCGGGCGAGCCGGCGGCGTTGCCCGCCGCGCCAGGCGCGCCGGGCAGCGTCGCCGCGGCGAAGAGCGAGGGTGAGCCCGCGGTGCCTGCGACAGCCGTGCCGAGAACACCACCTTCGGCGAGGTTGGCACCGGCGCCGAGCACCGGGGCCGATCCGCCGCCGCCCAGCGCCTGTGCGGAGGAAATCCCCTGCAGCGGGCCGGTCGGAGGCGGCCCCGGCGGAAGGTTCGGATAGCCGGCGCTGGCGAGGAGACCGACGGTGACCATGCCGCCGATCGCGGTTACGCCGAGGACGGCGAAGGTGGTCGTACGCAGGCGTTCGATCAGGCCGTCGCCGGCGAAGGTCGGCCGGCCTGCCCAGCGCGCTGAGATCCATTTGCGACTGGCGTTCACATCCACATCATCGGCCCTCCCAGCGCCGCTGCGCGGTTATAGATCGAATTCTCCAAGTATTGGGTGGGACATACGTCCAGAATTGATCGACCGCATCCGCGTCCGACGACCCGCCCAGATTCCCCCGTCATCCCGATCGTATCGCCATGAAGCCGGGCCGCACGTAGATCTCGACGGTGCCGGCGAGGTCGGTGCGGAGGACCGGCACTCGGTGCCTGGCCAGGGTCGTGAGCGTACCCGGGGTCGGGTGGCCGAAGGGGTTGCCGTCGCCGACCGAGATCACCGCCAGGCGCGGCCTCGTGCGATCGAGGAGCTCGCTCAGGCCGGCATCGTCAGAGCCGTGGTGGGCGACCTTGAGGACGTCCACCTGGCCGGGATCGAGCGGGACCGACTCGGCCTCGGCGTCGGCGCTCAGCAGCATCGAGAAGCGGTGCCAGCGGACGAGGAGGACGAGCGCGAGCTGGTTCGCATCTGTGCCCCCCGGCGGTTCGGCGGCCAGCTCCGGCGGCGGCCAGAGCACCTCGAGCCGGAGGCTGCCGGAGCGAACGGTGTCGCCGCGGGCGATCTGGACCGGGCGCGCGCCAGCCGCGCGGGCGGCGGCGATCAGGCGGGACGAGCTGGCGCCGTAGAGGAGGCGTGCTACGGGAAAGCTCCCGAGCAGCTCGCCGAGGCCGCCGGCGTGGTCCGCCTGGTCGTGGCTGACGACAGCGGCGCCGAGGCTCTCGACGCCGGCCGCGGCGAGCTTCGCCTCGAGCCGGTCGCCCGGCGGGCCGCCGTCGACGAGGACAGCGGGCGCCGCCGCGGGCTGGAGCAGGATGGCGTCGCCCTGGCCGACGTCGAGGACCTCGACCCGGAGGCCGTAGGGCGAGTCTTCGGACCCCGGGCCGGGTCCGCCGCGAAGCGCGACCGCGCCGGCGGCCACGAGCGCGACTGCGACAGCCAGAGCGGCGGCGAGGAGAGCTGCGCGCCCCGCACGCGGTCGTCCCCGCGTAGCGGGGACAAAGGCGCGCGAGTCGAGGCGGCGGGCGCGGGCGGTGCGCAGCCGGCGCCAACGTGACAGCCGCGCCACCGCGACGATCGCGCCCGCCAGCGCGGCGTAGGTCGCCGCCAGCCCCCCGCCATCGAGGTGGACGGCGACGACGGCCCAGTCCGGGCGGCCGCACCAGGCGGCAACCTGAGCGATGTAGGCGAGGAGGAGAGCGTCGAGGCCGTTCAGCGGCGCCAGCGGCAGGCCCGGTACCTGGGCGGCGGCGGCGCCGACCATCCCCAGCCACATCGCCGGCGCCACCGCCGGCATCGCCAGCAGGTTGGCGGCAAGCGTCGTCAGCGAGGCTTCTTCGAAGTAGAAGGCGATCAACGGTGCGGTGGCCAGGGTGGCGGCGACGGTGACGCCAGCACCCTCGGCGAGCGCCCGGCGCCAGCCAGCGCTCGCGGCCCCGCCGCCGGTGGCGGTGAGGGCGGCATCGCGGATCGGGCCGGCGAGCATGTAGATGCCGAGGACGGCCGAGAAGCTGAGCTGCCAGCCGACGTCGCCGGCGACCGCGGGGTCGATCACGACGGTGACGAGCAGGGCCAGGCCGAGCGCGTAGAGGGTCGAGGCGCGGCGCCCGGCGAGCGTCGCCACCAGGCCGGCGGCCCCCATCACGCCGGCGCGCTGGATCGAGGGGCCGGAGCCGGCCAGCGGCACGTAGAGGGCGATCAGCGCCAGCACCCAGAGCAGGCGCTCGCGCAGCGGGATTCCGAGAGCGCCGAGCAGCGTGGTCGCGAGCAGCGCCAGCAGGGTTACGTTCTCGCCGCTGACCGCGAGCAGGTGGCTGAGCCCGGCGCGGGTGAAGTCGTCCTTGGTCCCGGCGTCGATGCCCTCGTCCTGGCCGAGGACGAAGCCGCGGGCGAGTGCCGCCTCCCGAGCCGGCATGCCGCGGCCGAGGCCGGCCGCGGCGCGGGCGCGGATCTCGTCGGTGTGGGCGAGGGCGAGCCCGAGCAAGGCGGCGATCCCGACCAGCACCGCAAGGGAGATTCGGGCGCTGCGCACGGCGGTGGCTCAGGGCTGGAGCCGGGCCCGCAGCGCCTCCATCGTCGCCGGGCCGATGCCGGAGATCTGGTCGAGCTGCTCGATCGAGGAGAGGCCGCCGTGTTCTTCGCGGAACTGGACGATGTCTTCGGCGGTGACCGGGCCGATCCCGTCGATCGTGTCGAGCTGCTCGAGCGTGGCAGTGCCGAGGCTGATCGGGCCTTCTTCGGCGCCAGCTCCGGTCGCGGCGACGCCGATACCTGCCGGGGCGCGTTCGGGGACGACCACCTGCTGGCCATCGGCCAGGCGCGCCGCCAGGTTCACGGCTTCGAGCTGCGCCTTCGGAGCGGCGCCACCGGCGCGCTGGAGGGCGTCGTTGACCCGGCTCCCAACGGGCAGCCGGTAGACGCCGGGACGGGCGACGGCGCCGGTGACGTCGACGACGACGTCACCGCCTCCCTGTCCGAGCTCGAATTCGCCTTCCCCTGCCTCGGCGGCGCCGGATTCCGCTTCTGCCGATCCCGGGTCGCTCCAGCCCGAGCCCGAGTCGCTCCAGGTCGTTCCGTCGCCGCCCGCCGGTCCTCCCCCCTCCCCTCTGATCGCCCGCGCACCGATCAGCAGCAGGGCGACGGCAATCGCGCCGTAGACGACGATCTGAGTGCGGCTGAGCTCTGGCACCGGCCGATCGTGGCCGGAAGGGGCGCGCGCGTGGCGCGCTCAATCAAACGACTTCCTCGCGTCTCCGTCTAGAGATCGTCGTCGTCGTAGTCGTACCCCGCAACCTCGGCCAATTGGTCGCTGTAGAGCTCTGAGGCGGCCACCTGGGGCGACTGGATCGAGACGCACGCGAGCTCGGCGTCGCCGTCGTTGGAGATCGAGTGATCGGTCGCCGGCGGGACCAGGATCAGGTCGCCCTCCCCGACCTGCTGGTTGTCGCCGGCCACCGACATCGCGCCGCGACCGCGGACGACGACGTAGGCCTGCTCGGCCTCCTCGTGCGAGCGCAGGGTCTGCTCGGCCCCGGCGGGGACGGTGAGCCAGCTGACGGTGAGGTTGCGGGCACCGAGTTCCCCCGCGTCCATCAGCAGATGGGCGCGGAGCCGGTGCCACTCCTCGACCGGTGCATCTCCGAGGCGCCTGACGAGCATCGGCGGCTTTGTACCAGATGCGGGGCGCGAGGGTGTTGAGCGGGCCGCCCTAGCGGACGACGAAGTTGACCAGCTTGCCCGGCACGACCACCTCCTTGACGACTTCCTTGCCGTCGAGATGGCGGCCGACCTTCTCGCTACCGCGGGCCAGCTCGAGCAGCTCATCGCGGTCGGCCTCGGCCGCCGCCTCGATCCGGTCGCGGAGCTTGCCGTTCACCTGTACCACCAGCGTGACGGTGTCTGCGGCCAGGAGGGCGGGGTCTGCTTCGGGCCAGGGCTGCTCCCAGACGCGCTCGCCGCGCAGCCGCTCAAACACCTCGCTGGCCAGGTGTGGAGCGAAGGGGAAGATCAGCGAGGCGGCGGTGGTCGTCGCGAAGCGCAGCGCGGCGGCGCCGTCGGCGCTCTCGAAGAGCCCGTCCTTGAGCCGGTAGCAGTCGTTGACGAGCTCCATCACAGCGGCGACCACGGTGTTGAACTGGAAGCCGCGACTGAAGTCGCGGGTCGCCTTATCGATCGCCCAGTGCGCCTTCGCCATCAGCTGCCGCGACTCGGGTCCAGCCGTCGCCGCCTCCCACTCGCCCGGGTCGGTCCGCTGCTCGACCTCCTCCCCGAGCCTCCACAGCCGCGCCAGGAAGCGGTTGACGCCCTCGACGCCCTCGTCGGTCCAGTCGCCGCCGCGCTCGGGCGGACCCATGAAGCAGATATAGGTGCGCGCGGTGTCGGCGCCGTAGCGCTCTACGAACTCGCCCGGGCTGACGACGTTGCCGCGCGACTTCGACATCTTGGCGCCGTCACGGGTGATCATGCCCTGGGTGAAGAGGTTGGCGAAGGGCTCGACGGCGCCGATGTGGCCGAGGTCGGCGAGCGCCTTGGTGAAGAAGCGCGCGTACATCAGGTGCAGGATCGCGTGCTCGACGCCGCCGATGTACTGGTCGACGGGGAACCAGTGGTCGGCGGCGGCGCGATCCCACGGCGCCTCCTCGTTGCCCGGGTCGAGGTAGCGGAGGAAGTACCAGGAGGAGTCGACGAAGGTGTCCATCGTGTCCGTCTCGCGCCGGGCCGGGCCGCCGCAGCGCGGACAGCTGGTGCTGACCCAATCCTCGGCGGCGGCCAGCGGGCTGCGGCCCTTGGGGGCGTAGTCCTCGACCTCCGGCAGCTCGACCGGGAGCTGGTCGGCGGGGATGGGGACGATCGCCGGCTCACCCTCCGCCCCACAGGCCTCGCAGTAGACGACGGGAATCGGCGCGCCCCAGTAGCGCTGGCGCGAGACGAGCCAGTCGCGGAGGCGGAAGTTGACCGCCGTCCTGCCGCGTCCCTCCACTTCGAGCCAGGCGACGATCTCGGCGTAGGCGTCGCGATTGTGCTTGCCGTCGAAGCGGCCCGAGTTGACCATCGGCCCGTCACCTGGGTAAGGCAGACCGTCGTCGTCGCGCGCCGCCTCGGGGTCGGAGCCCTCGATCACCCGGCTCAGCGGCAGCTCGAAGGCGCGGGCAAATTCGTAGTCACGGGAGTCGTGGCCGGGGACGGCCATGATCGCGCCGGTGCCGTACTCCATCAGCACGTAGTCGGCGACGTACATCGGGATGCGCTCGCCGTTGACCGGGTTGACGACACTGCGGCCGAGGGCGACGCCGGTCTTCTCGCGATCCTCGGCACCTCGTTCCTCAGCCGACTCGCGGCCGACCCGGTCGACGTACTCGCGCACCGCCGCCTCGGCCGGAGTGCCGGCGACGAGGCGCTCGAGCTCCGGGTGCTCGGGGGCGAGGACGAAGAAGGTGGCGCCGAAGAGGGTGTCCGGGCGGGTCGTGAAGACCGGGAAGTCAAGGCCGACTTCGTCGCAGCGGAAGACGACCTCGGCTCCCTCCGAACGGCCGATCCAGTTGCGCTGCATCGTGACCACGTGCTCGGGCCAGGAATCGAGCGAGTCGAAGTCGGCGAGCAGGCGGTCGGCGTAGTCGGTGATGCGAAAGAACCACTGCTCGAGGTTGCGCTGCACGACGGGAGTGCCGCAGCGCTCGCAGCGGCCGTCGACCACCTGCTCGTTGGCGAGGACGGTGGCGTCCTTGGGGCACCACTGCACCGGCGCCTGGGTTCGGTAGGCGAGCCCGTTCTCCAGCAGTTGCAGGAAGATCCACTGGGTCCAGCGGTAGTACTCCGGCGTGTGCGTGGCGAGTTCGCGCGACCAGTCGATCGAGATTCCCCAGGAGCGGAACTGGCGGCGGAAGGAATCGATCGAGCGCTCGGTCGCGACCCTCGGTGGCTCCCCGGTTTTGATCGCGTTGTTCTCGGCCGGCAGGCCGAAGGAGTCGTAGCCCATCGGGTGGATCACCTGGAAGCCGTGGCGACGGCGGAAGTGGGCGATCGCGTCGCCGACCGCGTAGCACTTGAGGTGCCCGACGTGGGGCTCTCCGGACGGGTAGGGCAGCATCTCCAGCACGTAGGCCTTCGGCTTCTCGGGCGCGAAACCGGGCTGCCCCGGGTTGGCGACCTCCCAGGTGTGCTCCTCGGCCCACACCGCCTGCCACTTCGACTCGATCCGCTTCGGCTCGTACGCGCTCATCTACGGGCCGATCTTATGGAGGCCGGACGCAGGGCGTCCGCGGCGGACGAGCGGGGGGAACGGCAGTTGGCGGCGGCGATGGCGGGCGCCGCCGCGCTCAGCGCCAGCTCGGCGGCGGGGTCCAGCTCTGCAGCGTGTAGTGGACGTCGGAGAGCGAGCGCAGGATGTGGGGCCAGACGTAGACCTCGATCGTGGCGGCGACGACCAGGGTCGGGATCGCGATCGCGACGGTGACCACGGTCGCGGCGAGCAGCTGGTTCCACTCGCCCCGGCGACTGGCGATCAGCCAGGCGGCGAGCGGCAGGAAGAGCGCGGTCAGCTCGGGGATCGCGTGCGGCAACACGCTGAGGATCAACTCGAACCGCGAGATGTGGAGCTGGTAGGCGAGGGTCGAGCCCTGGAAGCCGAGGTAGAGGGCCTGGGTGCCGAGCGAGAAGATCGTCACCGCGCAGACGAAGAGGATCGCCAGCTCGCCCGCCTTGACATGGACCCAGCGCGAGAAGCCGGTTCGCTGCTCGGCGGCGATCGGCATCGAGGCGCCGGCGATGAAGCCGGCGACGCAGGCGGTCGCGTGCAGCGCCAGCACCAGGGAGTTGCGGTAGAGGATCGGCAGCAGGTCGCTTGCTTCCGCGGTCGTGGTCAGGCCCGGCAGGTGCAGCGGGGTCAGGTCCGGGGTCAGCAGCCCCGAGACGAACCAGACCGCAGCGAGCAGCGTCAGCGCGACCGCCAGGCTGAGCGCGATCCAGCCGCGCAGGACCGGCCACGGCCGCCCGCTCCAGGCGTCGATCGTCTCCCGCGTGTCCTGGATGCCATGCGCGAAGACGTGCTGGTTGGCGGTGCTCATCGCGGTTATTCATCGGCAGCCACCTGTCCCGCTTTGAGCGCATCCCTGATTGGGCCGAGCCGGGCGACCGCCGGCCCCAACGGGTCACGACCACGTCGCCGCCCGCCTCGGCGTGGCGCACGTAGTGCGCCAGCCGGGCGTAGAACTCGTCAATTCCGACCTTGCCCTCGAGGTCGATCGGGGAAGTGGAGCTGACGGGGCTCGAACCCGTGACCTCGACACTGCCAGTGTCGCGCTCTTCCAGCTGAGCTACAGCCCCCGGAAACTCGTAATCGGCGGCGAAGTTTAGCGACGCGCGCTGGTTGCTTCGTGGCGGTGTGAGACGAAGGGTGAGCAGACCCAGGCCCGAAACCGCCCCGATCGGCAGCAAGTAGGACCGCCTGGTGTGATCGCAATAGATCGCGATCGCATCCACCTCCTCGGCGGTGTACTTCCTGACGACATAGCCACGGGTCGGCGAGTAATAGGAGGAGGCAAGTCGCACCGTGATCGTCTCGCCGTTGCAGGCTCCCCACTTGCACTGAACCCGCAACAGGCGGTCCGCGACCTCGAGGATGAGGTCGTAGCGCCCGTGCTCGGTCAGCGGCCCGAAGACCGGAAGCCCGAGCCGGGCGGCTTCAGCCGCTATTGCCAGCTCGGCGGCATTGCCCTTGTGGTTGGCGTTCCGTTCGGCGACCACGAACAGATGTTCGCAACTGGCTCAGACGGAATGTTCTGTCTGCGCTGCCGCTCTACGCGGCGAACTGCTCGGGGTCGTCGCCGGGCTCGTGGTCGAGGTCGAGGATCAGGTTGTCGGGGGCGGTGTGGCGGACCCTGAAGTCGAGGGCGGAGTGCTCTTCGAGCTCCTGCAGGAGGTCGATCGGCTCCTCGAGGTGCATCGAGAGGGTCGCGCGGCCCTCTGAGAAGCGCTCGACGGAGATCTCGGAGGCGCCCAGGCCGCCGATCGTGTCCTCGAAGCCGACCAGCTGGGAGAAATCGCCGAGGGGTCCGATCTCGAGCTTGATCCGGCCCTCGTAGAGACCATCGAAGTCGACCGGGACCGGCTCCGCCCCGTTGGCCGCAAGCGTCGCGCCGTTTGCCGGCGCCTCTTCCTGCGCCTCGCTCAGCGCCTGGACGCGGCGGCTCACCTCCATCGCCTCGCGCAGGGCTTTCATCCGGATCCTCGTCGCCTGGCCGCGCGCCTGGGCGCCCATCTCCTCCAGCCGCGCGGTGACCGCGTCGAGGCTGGCGATGCTGCGCTCGTGACACGCCTGGGCCTCGCGCAGGCGGGCTTCGAGGACGTGCATCTCGCGCTCGCGCTCGATCACCATCGCCGCCAGAGCCGTGGTCTCGCCTTCCAACGAGGTGAGGCTCTCCCGGCTGCTGGCGAGGTCTGACTCGAGGGCGCCGATCCGGCCGTCGCGAAGGGCGATGGCGGCCTCTACCTCTGAACGGCGGTAGCCGAAGAGGGCGCGATTGAACGGGGCCATGGGCGGGAAAGTAGGCGGGGCGTCGGACGGATATCCGTCACAGAGCGCGCCCGCGCCCGGCGGCCGCGGGCGGCGCCGGCTCAGCCGGTCGCCGCCGAGGGCGCCTCGGGCTCCTCGAGCTCGAGCTCGAGACGGGGGGCGTCCCGCCAGAGGTCCTCGAGCTGATAGCGATCACGGGCCTCGGGGGTGAAGACGTGGAGGACGGCGTCGAGGTAGTCGAGGATCGTCCAGCCGGCTTCGCCGCCGCCGTCGACGCCCGCCGGCAGCAGCCCCGACTCGCGCTTGACGACCAGCCGCACCTCGTCGACGATCGCCCGCGCCTGGCGCTCGTTGCGCGCGGTGACGATCACCAGGAAGTCCGTGTAGGCGACCAGCTCGCGCATGTCGAGCAGCACCGGGCCCTCTGCTTTTTTCGCGTCGGCGATCGCAACCAGGCGCCGCGCCAGCGTCTCGGTGTCGATCGGGCTCATCGGTAGATCCCCTTCTCCTCGATGAACCGCGCAACCGGCTCCGGCACCAGGTAGCGCAGCGGCCGCCCGGCCGCGGCTCGCTCGCGGACCGCCGAGGAAGAAACCCCGAACTGCGGCATCTCCAGCATCGTCACCCGGTCGCCGGCGCCAAGGCTGCGCATCACCGCGCTCACCTCGGAGTCGGAGACCCCGGCCCGCCGCGCCACCGCCAGGCGCGCCAGCGCGACCACCCGCTCGGGCTCGCGCCAGCTCTCGAGCCCGACGGCCGCATCCGCCCCCATCACGAACACCAACTCGCTGTCCCCGCGTTCCTTGGCAAGCAGCTGCAAGGTCTCATACGTGTAGGACGGCCCCTCGCGCTCGACCTCCAGCGCGGAGACCGAGAAGCGAGCGTCGTCGGCGGCCGCGAGGCGGGTCATCGCCAGCCGCTGCTCCTTGCCGGGGTCGTCGGCGATCCGCTTGTGAGGCGCCTCGCCGGTGGGGACGAGCACGACCTCGGCCAGCCCGAGCTGCCACAGCGCCTCCTGGGCAAGCGCCAGGTGACCGAGGTGCGGCGGGTTGAACGCGGACCCGAGCACGCCGATCCCGGACCCCGCGGCGACGCTAGCCACGCACCTGGCCGTCGCCGTGAACCACGTACTTGAACGTGGTCAGCTCGCGCATCCCGATCGGGCCGCGAGCGTGGAGCTTCTGGGTCGAGTTGCCGATCTCGGCCCCCATCCCGTACTCGAAGCCATCGGTGAAGCGGGTCGAGGCGTTGACGTAGACCGCGGCGGCGTCGACCCCGGTGGTGAACGCCTCCGCCGCCACCGCGGAGCCGGTCACGATCGCCTCCGAATGGCCGGTGCCGTGGGCGTTGACGTGCTCGATCGCCTCCTCGACCGAGTCGACCACGGCGACCGCCAGCTTCATGCTCAGGAACTCGGTGCCCCAGTCCTCCTCGCTGGCCGCGGCCACCTCCACCCCGTCGGCCGCCGCCCGCGCCCGCTCGTCGCCGACCAGCTCGACCCCGGCCGCCGCCAGCTCGGCCAGCGCCGCCGGCGCGAACTCCTCGGCGACGGCGGCGTCGATCAGCAGCGTCTCGGCGGCGTTGCAGACTCCCGGCCGCTGGGTCTTCGCGTTGACCGCGATCCGCCGCGCCATCTCGAGGTCGGCCTCGGCGTGGACGTAGACGTGGCAGTTGCCCGCAGCCGCGTACATCACCGGCACCGTCGCCACCGCCTTGATCGCCTCCTTCAGGCCCTCTCCCCCGCGTGGGATCAAGAGGTCGACCAGGCCCTCCTGGGTCGCCAGCTCGCCGAGCTCGTCGCGGCCGCCGACCGGCAGCAACGTCACCGAGTCGGCCGGCAGCCCGGCCTCGGCCAGCGCCTCGCGGACCACCGCGGCCAGCGCCGCGTTCGAGCGCTCGGCGTAGCTGGAGCCGCGGAGGACGATCGCGTTGCCGCTCTTGATCGTCAGCGCCGCGCAGTCGATCGTGACGTTGGGGCGGGCCTCGTAGACGACCGCGACAACCCCCAGCGGCACCCGCACCTTGCGCAGATCGAGGCCGCTCTCCAGGGTCCGATGCTCGAGCTCCTCGCCGACCGGGTCTGCGAGCGCGGCGACCACCCGCACTCCATCGGCCATTGCCTCGATCCGAGCCGGGGTCAGGCTCAGCCGGTCGCGGAGGGCATCGCTGAGCCTGGCGGCGCGGTCGTCGGCCAGGTCACCGGCGTTGGCGGCGAGGATCTCCCCGGCGCGCTCCTCGAGCAGCCGCGCGGTGGCGGCGAGGGCGGCGTCCTTGGCCTCCGTCGGCGCGCTCGCCAGCTCCCGCGCCGCCCGCTTCGCGGCGGCGCAGCTCTCGGCGACGGTGCTGGTCGTGACAGCCATCGGTGAAGGGTAGCTTGGCGGCGTCGCCTCCCCCGCTCCCGGTCAGAGCAGGACGAAGCGATCGCGGTGGATGACCTCGTCGGGGGAGTCGGGGAAGCGCTCGCGCAGGTAGTCGCTCTTGCGGCCCATGATCTGGGCGAGGTCGAAGGCGCCGAACTCGCTGATCCCCTTGCCGATCGGCCGGTCGCTGCCGCGGTCGACGACCCAGACGGCATCACCCGGGTTGAAGGCGCCGTGACTGTCGACGATCCCGACCGCGAGCAGGCTCGAGCCGCTCTCGCGCAGGACCCGGGCGGCGCCGTCGTCGATCACCAGCGAGCCCGCCGGCTGCTTCGCGTATTTGAGCCAGAGCTTGTACGGGGGCGTGCTGCCGCCGAGAGTCGCCCGCACCCGGGTGCCAACCGCGTCCTCGCCCGCGACCGCGGCCGCCAGGGTCCCCGGCACCGTCCCGTTGCAGATCACCACCGGCACCCCCGACTCGCTGGCGATCCGCGCCGCCGTGATCTTGCTCTTCATCCCGCCGCGCCCGAACTGCGAGGTCTCGCCGATCTCGATCGTCTCGATTTCCCCCGTCTCGTTGATCTCGCCGATCAGCTCGGCGTCCGGCACCCGGCGCGGGTCGGCGCTGAAGACGCCGTCGGTGTTGGTCAGCAGGACCAGCAGCCGCGCCTTCAGCAGCCCGGCCACCAGCGCCGCCAGGAAGTCGTTGTCGCCGAAGGTGATCTCGTCGGTCGCGGTGGTGTCGTTCTCGTTGACGATCGGGACCACGTTCCAGCGCAGCAGCCGCTGCAGGGTCTGGCGCGCGTTCAGGTAGTGGGCTCGTTCGGAGACGTCGGCGAGGGTCAGCAGCACCTGGGCCGCCCGCACGTCGCGGCGGTCGAGGCGCTCCTCGTAGGCCCGGAAGAGGTCCCCCTGGCCGACCGCCGAGGCCGCCTGCAGCGCGTCCATGTCGGTCGGCCGACCGGTCAGCGCGAGCAGCCGGATGCCGCGTGCGATCGCCCCCGAGGTGACGAGGACGACGTCCTCTCCCCGCCCCCTGATTGCCGCCACCTGCTCGCAGATCGAGTCGAGCACCTCGGCCCGCAGCTCGCCGTCGTCGGCGGCGACGATCGAGGAGCCCAGCTTTACTACCAGCGTCATGACCGGCAAGTCTAGGAGCGAACCGCCTCCGTTCACCCATCAGCTCCGCGTCCGCTTCGGTGAGTGCGACCCGCAGGGCATCGTCTTCAACGCCAACTACCTGGCCTACGTCGACGTCGCGCTGACCGAGCTCTGGCGCACCGCCTTCGGCTCCTACCAGGCGATGGTCGATCGCGGCATCGACACCGTCGTCCACGAAGTCAACCTCCTCTATCGCGCCTCGGCCCGGTTCGACGACGTGCTGACCATCGCCGGCGGCTTCGAGCCTCCCGGCCGCACCAGCGCCGTCCTCCGGCTGACGTTTCGGCGGGGAGACGAGGACCTGGTCGAGGCGCGGATGCGTTACGTGTTCGTCGATACGCCGGGCTTGCGAAAAACCGAGATCCCCGACTGGGTCCGGGACGGCCTGGCGCCATTCGTGCTCTAGGCAGGGCCTGCCGATGAGAGGGGTCCAGGGACCCCCACCCGCACGAAGTCACCCTCAAGGCAAGCCGAACGCACCTTCAACCGCTAACGCCCGCAGCATTTCCCGTTAGCTTCGGGACGTTGCGAGTCCTCAGCCGTTTCGTAAGGGAGCGGTGGCGTGCCCCTCACCCAACCCTGATCCCTCGCAACGCCCCGAAGCTAAACGTGCAGCTCGAACTCCTGGTCCCCGATCCGCACGTCGTCGCCGGGCTCGAACCCGGCCCGGGTCAGCGCCGCGATCACGCCGATCTCGGTCAGCCGCTGCTCGAGGTAGGCGAGCGCTTCCTCGTTGCCGGTGTCGTGGCGCTCGAACAGCAGCTCGACGCCGCGGCCGAGCACCCGGAAGCCGCCGTCGTCCTCGCGCTCCACCCAGTAGCCGCCCTCCCCGGCCGGTCGGTAGACACGGTGCTCGGCCTCGAACTCGGCCTCCACCGCCCCCGCTGGCAGCGGCTCACGAGCCGGCTCGGGCAGGTCGGCGAGGATCCGCCGCCGCAGCTCCTCCATTCCCTCGCCGGTCGCCGCGGAGACGGCGACGACGCCCAGCACCGCCGCCCCCAGCCGCCCCTCCCACTCGGCCAGCGCCGTGGCCACCTCGGCCGGCGGCATCAGGTCCCGCTTCGAGAGCACGACCAGCTCCGGCAGCCGCTCGAGCCCGGCGCCGTGGGCGGTCAGCTCGGCGCGCACCGTCTCGTAGTTGGCGACCGGGTCGCCCGCTGCCGGGGCCAGCTCGACCAGGTGGACGAGCATTGAGCAGCGCTCGACGTGGGCGAGGAACTCATGGCCGAGGCCGGCGCCAGCGGCGGCGCCCTCGATCAGCCCCGGGATGTCGGCGAGCACCGCCTGGCGATCCTCGCCCTCGATCGTCCCGAGCACCGGCGAGAGGGTCGTGAACGGGTAGTCGCCGACCTTGGGGGTCGCCCGCGTCAGCCGCGCAAGCAGCGAGGACTTGCCGGCGTTCGGCAGCCCCACCAGCCCGACGTCGGCAAGCAGCTTCAGGCGCAGCTCGATCCAGTCCGATTCGGCGCCCGTGCCCCTCTCGGCGAAGCGCGGGGCCTGCCGGGTAGAGGTCGTGAAGCGCCTATTGCCATGGCCGCCACGGCCGCCGCGGGCGACCACCGCGCGCTGGCCCGGGACCGTGAGGTCGATGCGGCTGCCGTCGACCGCCTCCGCCTGCGTCCCCGGCGGCACCGGGATCTCGAGGTTCTCGCCGCGGGCGCCGTGGCGGTTCGAGCCTTCGCCGTTGCGCCCCCGCTGCGCCCGGAAGTGCTTGCTGCCGCGGAGGGCGCCGAGATCGCGCCTGGACGGGTCGCAGACGAGGACCACGTCGCCCCCGTGGCCGCCGTCGCCGCCGTCGGGGCCGCCGCGCGGCACGTGGGCCTCACGCCGGAAGGAGATGCAGCCGGCGCCGCCGGCGCCACCCTCGACCCAGATCTTCGCGCTGTCGTCCATCCCGCAGAGCGTAGAGGCGGAGTGGCCGGGCTCAGCCGGCGATCCGCAGCGGCAGCTTCCGCGCCACCACCCCGGAGAGCGTGATCCGCAACCGGTAGCCACCGGCGGCAGCAGCCGGGCTGACCCGCAGTCCCAGCCTCAGCCGGCGCCTCTCACCCGCCCGGAGCGGCGGCAGCGAGCGGCACTTCCCCGGCCGCAGCTCGGCCCTGGCCCGCCGTGGAACCACCAGGCAGAGCCGGGCCCGCGCGGCGCCGAGATCGCCCTGGTTGACAACCTCGATGCGGAAGCTGGCGACGCCGCCGGGACGCACCCGCAACCGGCGCCCGGGCCCACGCAGCGCCAGCCGCGCCGGGGCCACGGTGGCCGTCGCCGCGGCCCCCTGGCTCGCCGCACCGGCCTGGTTGGCGGCGACGACCACGCAGCCGTAGACGCCCGCCGCGGTGGCGGTGTGGCTCGGGCCGGCGGCGCCAGGGATCGTGGTCCCGTTGAGGCTCCAGCGGTAGGAGAAGGAGCGCGGCGACTGGAACACGCTCGAGCCCGGAAAGTCGGGCGCCCAGGTACCCCGCGAGCAGGCCAGCTCAGTGCCGGCCGCGGTCAGGCGCGGCGCCACGGTGGCGGTGGGGGTCCTGATCACGATCGGGTCCTGGGCGCCGTTTACCGGCGCCGTCGCCGGGCTGATCGTGCCGGTGGCGCCGCCGAGGCTGACGAACCCGATCGCGTCCTGCCGCGTCCCGGCCAGGCCGTAGTTGCCCCAGTAGGCCTTGCCTAGGGCCGGATCGACGGCCAGCCCGGTGCCCCGGTGGTCGACCGCGCCGAGCGGCAGGCTGCCGCCTGGGCCGCCGCCGAGCGGCAGCCAGCGAAGGCTCTCCTTGCCGCTAGTGCTGTCGAGCCAGTAGAGGCGCCCGGCGCCGGGGTCGACTGCGAGGCCGTTGACCAGCCCGAGCGCCCCGACCGCAAGCACGCGGCCACTGCCGCCGCCGACGAGCTCGGTGGCGGCGAGATAGCGCTCGCCCGCGGCCGTCGCCCCCGACCAGTAGAGGATCCCGTCGGCGAGCGCCAGCCGGTAGGCCCCCGTGGTCGGAGCGCCGCGGGTGTCGAGGAGACCGCCGGCGGCCCCGCTCAGGTCCGCCCAGGCGATCGTGTCGTCGTCGCTGTTGACCCAGTAGAGCCGGCGCAACGCCGGGTCGAGCGCGATCCCTTCCGGGCTGTGGACGGGAACGCCGGGGACCGCGAGGACGCCACCGCTGCTGCCGCCGAGATCGAGGTAGGCGATCTGGCCGCCGCTGCCGCGCTGCCCTTCGCTGGCGACGTAGATCCGGTTGCTGACCGGGTCGTAGGCCATCCCTTCCGGTTCCCGGATCTCGACGCCACCGCCGGCGACGACGCCGCCACCGCTACCGTCGACCCCGGCCCAGGAGACCGTCGCCGGGTTGTCGCGGAAGTTGTCCCAGTAGACGATTTCCGCGCCCCGGGCCCCCGGCGCGAGCAGCAGCAGAGAGAGCAGCGCAGCCGCCGCCAGAGCGGCCGCCGTCAGGCGACGTCGGCGCGGGCCGCGAGCGGCCACCGCGCCCACCAGCCCCCGTTAGTCCTCGGCGAGGACGCTGATCGTGCGGCCGCGCCGGGCCGGCTTGAAGTCGACCCGACCGGCGCGGGTGGCGAAGATCGTGTGGTCACGGCCGATACCGGTGCCGTCGCCGGGCCAGAACTTGGTCCCGCGCTGGCGGACGATGATCTCGCCGCCGTGCACCTGCTGGCCGGCGAAGACCTTGACGCCGAGCATGTTCGGGTTCGATTCGCGACCGTTCCGCGACGAACCGAGACCTTTCTTGTGAGCCATCGGTGCCTACTCCTCTTTCTCGGCTTTGGCCGCGGCGGGCTCGGCGGCCGGTTTCTCGTCTTTCGCCGCCGGCTCTTTCTTGGCGGCGGCTTTCTTGCCGGCCTTGAGGCTCGTCACCTCGAGCTTGGTCAGCTCGGAGCGGTGGCCGGCACGGCGCCGGTAGCCCTTCTTCGCCTTGTATTTGAAGACTTTGACCTTCGGCCCGCGCAGGTGCTCGGCCACCGTCGCCTCGACCTTGACGCCCGCCAGCTCCTTCTCGCCGACGAGCACCTCGCCGTCGCGGAACATCACCGGTCGCAGGCTGACTTTGTCGCCTTCCTTGGCGTCGATCCGATCGACGAGCAGGGAGGTGCCCTCCTCGACCCGATACTGCTTGCCGCCGCTCTCGATTACCGCGTACATGCTCAGTTCACTCGTCTCCGACTACTCGTCCGTGGTGCCTTGTTTGGCGCGCGAACGCCCCCGGCCGCCTCTGCGGCCTCGGCTGCGCCTGCGCGAAGCAGCGTCGGAGTCTAGCTGGGAGCCGTTCTCCTCGGCGCCCGAGCCGTTGCCGCTGGTCGGATCGGCCCCGCCGAGCAGCGAGGCGACCGCCTCGGAGCGGCGCACGTCCTCGATCCGCACCAGCTTGCGCTCCCCGACGAAGGGGCCGCCGCCGGTGACGCTGACGATGTAGGAGTCGATCCGGGCGACGGCGTCGTCGGCGTTGTACATGTGCGGCTCGTCGATCTTCACCAGCACCTCCTCGCCGACCTTGAACGGCAGCGCCCGCTCCTCGATCAGCTCGCGGGTGCCGCGATCGACCAGCTCGAAGGTCTCGATCGCCAGGGCGTCGCCGCCCTCGAAGTGGAAGCGCTTGCCGGTCTCCTCCTCGATCTCGGCCAAACCGGAGTCCTCGTCGGTCAGCGCCTGGGCGACCTTCGGGTTGACCCGCAGCAGGAAGGCCTCGACATCGGCGTTGTCGGCGGCGATTTCGCGCAGCTTCCGGAGGCCGTCGAGGGCGACCGTCTCGGCCGAGAGGACGACCCCCTCGCCGTGGCAGGTCGGGCACAGCTCGGTGAGGATCTCGCGCACCCCGTCGGTGACGTTCTGCCTGGTCATCTCGACCAGCCCCAGCGGCGAGACCTCGACCACGTAGCTCTTCGACTTGTCGGCATCGAGTGCTTTGCGCATCGTTTTCAGCACTTTGTCGCGGTTCGAGGCGCGCGCCATGTCGATGAAGTCGATGACGATGATGCCGCCGATGTCGCGCAGCCGCAGCTGCCGCACCGCCTCCTCGGCCGCCTCGGTGTTGACTTTGGTGATCGTCTCCTCGAGGCCGCCTTTGCCGCGGCCGGTGAAGCTGCCGGAGTTGACGTCGATCACCGTCAGCGCCTCGGCGTAGTCGATCACCAGGTAGCCGCCCGAGGGCAGGTCGACGCGCCGGTTCAGGGTCGACTCGATCTCCTCGTCGATGCGCCATTTCTCGAACAGCGGCTTGTTGCCCTTGTAGAGCTCGACGCCGTCGACCAGCTCCGGCGCGGTCCGCTGGAAGAAGCTGGTGACCCGTTCGAACTGCTTCTCGGAGTCGATGATCGCCTTCTCGAACTCGCTCAGGAAGACGTCGCGCAGGACCCGCACCGAGAGGTCGGCCTCCTGGAAGACCAGCGCCGGGGCCTTGGTCGACTCGGAGCGCCGCTCGAGCACTTCGTTCAGCTTCTGCAGGTAGGCGATCTCGCGGACGAAGTCCGATTTTTTCGCCCCGTGGGCGGCGGTGCGGACGATCAGCCCACCCGGGCCTTTGTAGGTGCGGTCGACCATCTTCCGCAGCCGGTCGCGCTCTTTGTCGCCCAGCCGGCGGCTCACCCCGACCCCCGAGCCCTGC
>JAFDWC010000079.1 GCA_018268655.1 Actinomycetota bacterium | reverse complement strand
CGGCCGCTTCGGCGCCGGCCACGTCGTCCTGCGCCCGGCCAGCCCCGGTACCGGGGTGATCGCCGGCGGCGGCGTCCGCGCCGTGCTCGAGCTCGGTGGGATCCACGACGTGCTGACCAAAAGCATCGGCACCCAGAACCCGATCAACCTGGTCAAGGCGACGATGGACGGGCTGATCAACTTGAGGCGGCCGGAGGAGGTTGCCGAGCTGCGGGGGTTGACCGTTACGCAGGTGCTGGGACTGGACGGTGGTAGCTCGAACGGGAATGGGACGGAGACGCTCTCGGCGTCGGGTCCTGTCTCCGATGCGGCTGAGGCCCAGGCTCCCGCCGCTGAGGAGAAAGCTCCGTGAGCGCGGTCAAGATCAGTCAGGTCAAGTCCACGAACGGGACCAACCCGAGCCAGAAAGCGACCCTGCGGGCGCTGGGTCTGGGTCGGATTGGGAAGTCGGTCGAGCGGGCGGACTCGCCGCAGCTGCGCGGGCAGCTGGCGGTCGTCTCGCACCTGGTCGAGGTGAGCGAGTGATGGCCGAGGCCGAGCGCGATCGCGCCGAGGAGATCGGGCTTCACAACCTGAAGCCGAAGCCCGGGTCGAAAAAGGCCCGGAAGCGGATCGGCCGTGGCGAGGGCTCGCGGGGCAAGACCTCGGGCCGCGGCCACAAGGGTGCCGGCTCGCGCTCGGGCGCGAAGCAGAAGGCCGGCTACGAGGGCGGCCAGAACCCGATCCACATGCGGATGCGAAAGCTGCGCGGTCCGCACATGAAGAAGTCGATGCCGTTCGAGAACTTCCGCACCAGGACCCAGCCGGTCAACCTCGCCGACCTCGAGGAGCGTTTCGACGACGGCGCCGAGGTCACGATCGAGGCCCTCGAGGAGAGGGGCCTCGCCACCCGCAAGGACCCCGTCAAGATCCTCGCCCGCGGCGAGATCAAGAAGAAGCTGACGGTCCGAGCGCACGCCTTCAGCGCGACCGCCAAGGAGAAGATCGAGGCGGCTGGCGGTTCCTGTCACACTCTGGAGCCGTAATGCTCAGAACTATTCTCAACGCTTTCAGCGTTGCGGACATCAGGAAGAAGCTCGCCTTCACCGCGGCGATGCTCTTGCTGTACCGCCTCGGCGCCTACATCCCGGCGCCCGGCGTCAACGTCAACGCCGTCAAGGAAATCTCCGGCAACTTCGGCGGCTCCGGCGTCCTCGGCTTCCTCAACCTCTTCTCCGGCGGCAGCCTCTCGCGCTTGAGCCTGTTCGCGCTGGGGATCATGCCCTACATCACGGCCTCGATCATCCTGCAGCTGCTGACCGTGGTCGTGCCCTCGCTCGAGCGCCTGCAGAAAGAGGGTGAGGTCGGGCAGCAGAAAATCACCCAGTACACGCGCTACCTGACCGTCGCCCTGGCCTTCTTCCAGTCGCTCGGCTACGTCTTCCTGTTCCGCAGCTTCGGCCGCGAAACCGGCGCCAACGTGGTCGGTCAGCTGACCTTCCCGAAGGTGATGCTGATCGTGATCTGCCTCACCGCCGGCTGCACCCTGCTGATGTGGCTGGGCGAGCTGATCACCCAGCGCGGGATCGGCAACGGGATCTCGCTGATGATCTTCGCCTCGATCGCCTCCTCGATCCCGAGCGGCATCGAAAAGTGGTGGAACAACCCCGATCAGGTCTTCGTCGTGATGATGCCGTTCATCGCCCTCGCGGTGATCGTCGCGATCGTCTTCGTCCAGGAGGGCCAGCGGCGGATCCCGGTCCAGTACGCGAAACGCGTGGTCGGGCGGAAAATGACCTCCGGCGGCTCGACCTACCTGCCACTGCGGGTCAACATGGCCGGCGTCATCCCGGTCATCTTCGCCGCCTCGATCATGGCCTTCCCGCCGACCATCGGCCAGCTCCTCAACACCCCGGCGGCGCTCGACTTCGCCAGCTTCTTCTCGCCCAACAGCTGGCCCTACGTGGTCGGCGAGATCTTCTTCATCATCGTCTTCACCTACTTCTACACGGCGGTCACCTTCAACCCCGTGGACCAGGCCGACAACCTGAAAAAATACGGCGGCTTCATCCCCGGCGTGCGGCCCGGGCGGCCGACCGCCGAGTACCTCGACCGCATCCTCTCGCGGCTGACCTTCCCCGGCGCCATCTACCTCGGCGCGGTGGCGGCGCTGCCGACGATCCTGATCAGCCAGACCTCGGCCAACTTCTACTTCGGCGGCACCTCGATCCTGATCGTGATCGGCGTCGCGCTGGACACCGTCAAGCAGCTCGAGGCGCAGCTGATGATGCGGAACTACGAGGGCTTCCTCAAATAGGCTGCTTGGATGACTGAGCTCAACCTAGTCCTGCTCGGGCCCCCGGGGTCTGGCAAGGGCACCCAGGGGGAGCGGCTCCAGGAAGACCTGCGGCTCCCCTATTACGCGACCGGCGACATCCTCCGGGCCGCGGTCCGCGACGAAACCGAGCTGGGAAAGACGGCGAAGCAGTACATGGACGCCGGCGACCTGGTGCCGGACGAGGTGATCGTCGGCGTCATCGTCGAGGCGCTCGAATCGGCGGAGGCGCGCGACGGCTTCATCCTCGACGGCTTCCCGCGGACGACGCCGCAGGCGGAGGCGCTCGACGCCAAGCTCGCCGACCTCGGCCGCGCCGTCAACGCCGTCCTGCTGATCGACGTCTCCGACGACGAGGTGGTGCGGCGGCTCGGCGGCCGGCGCACCTGCGAGCAGGGCGGCCACGTCTTCCACGTCGACTTCAACCCGCCCAAGGTCGAGGGCGTCTGCGACATCGACGGCTCGCCGCTGGTCGTCCGCGACGACGACAAGCCCGAGGTGATCCGCAAGCGCCTCGCGACCTACCACGAGAAGACCGAGCCGCTGGTCGGCTACTACGACAGCCGCAGCGTCCTGCGCCGGATCGAGGGCGAACGCAAGCCCGAAGAGGTCGAGGCCGAGATCCGCCGCACTCTTTCGACCCTGCGCCTCCAGGACGAGGCGGTCTGAGGCAGCGTCGGCGTGTACCGGATGATCATCCGCAAGACCCCCCAGCAGGTCGACCAGATGGCGGCCGCCGGCGAGATCCTGGTCCGCTGCCTGAAAATGCTCGAGGCGAAGACCCGGGCCGGGATCACGACCCTCGAGCTCGACGAGGCGGCCGAGAAGTTCATCCGCTCCCAAGGTGCCGAGCCAGCCTTCAAGGGCTACCGTGGCTTCCCCGGCTCGATCTGTGCCTCGCCGAACTCGATGGTCGTCCACGGGATCCCGGACCGGACCCCGCTGCAGCGCGGCGACCTGCTCGCGATCGACGTCGGCGTCGTCAAGGACGGCTGGGTCGCCGACGCGGCGATGACGGTGCCGGTCGGCACCGTCACGGCCGAGGCGGAAAAGCTGCTGGCGGTGACCAAGGGGGCGCTGTTCGTCGGCATCGATCAGGCCCGGCCCGGCAACCACCTCGGCGACATCGGCCACGCGATCCAGCGCCACGTCGAGGCCGAGGGCCTGTCGGTGATCCGCACCCTGGTCGGCCACGGAATCGGCCGCGAGATGCACGAGGAGCCGCAGGTGCCGAACTTCGGCGAGCCCGGCCGCGGGCCGGAGCTGGAGGAGGGGATGGTGCTGGCGATCGAGCCGATGGTCAACGCGGGCGGGCCGCTGGTGCGGATGGGAGACGACGGCTGGGCCGTCTACTCCGAAGACGACTCGCTGGCCGCGCACTTCGAGTTCACCGTCGCGATCACCCCCGACGGCCCTCGCATCCTCACCCCCTGGCACGAGGCCTAGCGGCCCGGCCCCGGGGTCGAACCGGCGCGGCGCCCGCCCCGCCGAACCGTTCCCCTTGCGTGTCCGATGGACAAAAGGAATAGCTGGAGGCGATTCTTTGTGCCGGACCGGTTGGGAAAGTTTCCGCCGGGGTGAATATGCTGCGCCGAGCGGCAGGGAGGCCGCCAGGGGAATTCGGAGGAGGTTGATGTGGACAGCTGGCGTTCTCTGCGGGTGATCCTCGCGCTCTGCCTGACGGCGCTGACGACGATGGCCCTCGCGGCCAGCGCTTCGGCGGCGGCGGTCGTCCAGCCGTACGGGACCAACGACGCCGGCGGCTTCCGCAACGTCCTGCCCCCAGGGGAGAACGGGCTCGTCAACACCTCCCAGCTGCTCCAGGCCCGCGGCCAGGAACACATCCTGCCGCCGCACTTCGCCGACCAGCAGCCGCTCTACGAAGGCCTTCTCTACGCCGCGCCGACCCTGACCGAAGCGCAGATCCCGCTCTACTTCAAGGACGCGACCTTCGGCGTTCCCGCGGGCGAAGTCGAATCGACGATCGAACCACGCCCAGGGGTGACGATCGTCCGCGACAAGGCCTATGGGATCCCCCACATCTACGGCGAAACGCGCGCTGACACCGAGTTCGGCGCCGGCTACGCGGGCGCCCAGGACCGGCTCTTCCTGATGGACGTCCTCCGTCACACCGGCCGCGCCGAACTGGCCTCCTTCCTCGGCGGCTCCAACGCCGGTGCCGACCAGAGCCAGTGGCAGTTTGCCGCCTACACCGAAGCCGACCTCGAAAAACAGCTCACCCAGATGCCGAAGCTCTATGGCAAGGCCGGCCGAGAAGCGGTTGAAAACGTCGACGCCTACGTCGAAGGGATCAACGCCTACATCGCCGCCGCCAACGCCAACCCGCTGCTGAAGCCGGCGGAATACACGCTGCTGAACCAGCCGATGGAACCGTGGAAGCCGACCGACGTCGTCGCGATCGGCTCGCTGATCGGCGGCATCTTCGGCCGCGGCGGCGGCAACGAGCTGAACTCGGCGCTGACGATGGAGTCGATGGTCGAACGGATGGGCAAGAAGGCCGGACGCAGGGCCTGGCTCGGCTTCCGCTCCAAGAACGACCCGGAAGCGCCGACGACGATCGAAAAGCCGTTCCCGTACGAGACCGAAAGCGCCTTCGCCAAGCGCGGCTTGGCGCTGCCCGAACCGGGCAGCGTGCACGAGGAAAAGGCCGCCAGCGCCTCCGCCGCCGGCCCTGACCTGAACACGATCGGCGGCCGCCTCCAGGCCTCGATCGAAGCCGCCGGACACGCCTCGAACTGGGAGCTGGTCTCGGCCAAGAACTCGACCGACGGCCACCCGATCGCGGTGATGGGCCCGCAGGTCGGCTACTACGTGCCGCAGATCCTGATGGAAGAGGACCTGCATGGGCCCGGGATCGACGCCCGCGGCGCCGCCTTCCCCGGCATCAACTTCGGCGTCGAGCTGGGCCACGGCCGCGACTACGCCTGGAGCGCGACGTCGGCGACCTCCGACAACGTCGACACCTTCGCCGAGGTCCTCTGCAAGGACCGCTTCCACTATCTCTACAAGGGCAAGTGCCTGAAGATGGAAAAGCTGACGAAGACGGAGAAGTGGGTCCCGAACCAGATCGACTCGACGCCGGCGGGACAGCAGACGCTGGTCGCCTACCGGACCGTCCACGGGATCCTCTTCGCCCGCGGCAAGGTCAACGGGAAGAAGGTCGCCTTCGTCCACGAGCGCAGCAGCTACTTCCACGAGCTCGACTCGGCGGTCGGATTCGCGCAGCTCAATAACCCCGGGGTGGTGACGGGAGTCAAGGGCTTCAAGAAGGCCGTCTCCAACATCAACCTCGTCTTCAACTGGAGCTACGTCGACGCCAAGCACATCGCCTACGCGGTCTCCGGGTCCTACCCGCAGCGGGCCAAGGGCACCTCGCCGGACTTCCCGATCCTCGGCACCGGCCAGTACGACTGGAAGGGCTTCAACCCGAAGACGCAGACGGCTGAATACCTCCCGTTCTCGAAGCACCCGCAGGCGGTCGACCCCGAATTCCTGGTCTCCTGGAACAACAAGCAGGCGCCGGAATGGGCGGCGGCCGACGACAAGTACGACTACGGCCCGGTCTTCCGCTCGCAGATGATCTCCGACCGGGTCAAGGCGGACATCAAGGGCAAGAAGAAGATGAACATCGCCCAGCTGGTGCAGGCAATGGAGGAACCGGCGAGCGAGGACCTGCGCGGGTACAAGCTGCTGCCGATCATCTTCAAGGCGATCGGGACGCCGAAGTCGGCGAAGTTGCGGGAAGCGATCAAGACCCTGAAGACGTGGCACCAGCACGGCGCCCACCGCCGCGATCTCAACCGCAACGGCGAAGACGAAGAAACGCCGGCGATCGAGCTGATGGACGCCTGGTGGCCGAAGCTGCTCGAAGGCGAGTTCAAGCCGGTGCTGGGCAAGACGGCCTACGGAAGGCTCGAAGGGATGCTGGAAACCGGCTCGGTGGTCGGTGGCTCGCCGACGGCGCCGTCCTTCGACGACGGTTGGTACAGCTATGTCGACAAGGATCTGCGCGACCTCTTCGGCCCGAAGCCGAGGGCGCCGTGGAGCCGCGTCTACTGCGGTAGCGGCTCGAAGGCGAAGTGCAGGGCGATGCTCGAACGGACGCTGAAGGCGGCGATGAAGGTGACGCCGGAGAAGCTCTACGGCGGCGGCAACGGCGACTGCGCCTCGAACCCGCAGCCGTCCTGCTTCGACCAGAACCGGCCGACCGTGACCGGCGGCGTCGAACTCGGCCCCTTCCCGTTCCAGAACCGGCCGACCTTCCAGCAGGTGGTGACGCTGACCCGGAAGTTACCGCGCTGAGCGGTTGACCCGGGTGGGGATCGACCAGGAGACGTTCACGGGGGTCGACCGCTTCGTCGAGGCGACGCTGGCGCCGGATGACGAGGCCCTGCGCGACGCCCTGGACGCGGCGGCAGCCGCCGGGCTGCCGCCGATCCAGGTCTCGCCCGCGCAGGGACGGCTGCTGACGATCCTGGTCCGGCTGGTCGCGGCGAGGACGATCCTCGAGTTCGGCACGCTCGGGGGCTACAGCACGATCCTGCTGGCCCGCGGCCTGGCGCCGGGAGGCCGCCTCTACAGCCTCGAGGTCGACCCGAGGCACGCCGAGGTGGCGCGGGGCAGCATCGAGCGGGCCGGCTTCGGCGACGCTGTCCAGGTCAGGGTCGGGCCGGCCCTGGAGAGCCTGCCGGGGCTGGAGGCGGACGGGGTGGGCCAGTTCGACCTCGTCTTCGTCGACGCCGACAAGCCAAATACGCCGGCCTACGTCGCCTGGGCGCTGGAGCGGACCCGGCCCGGCGGGCTGATCGTCGCCGACAACGTGGTCCGCCGCGGCGGGCTTGCCGAGGCGGGCTCGGGCGAGGCGACGATCGAAGCCCAGCGCCGCCTGCACGAGGAGCTGGCGCGCGAGCCGCGGGCCGAAGCGACGACGATCCAGACCGTCGGGGTCAAGGGCTACGATGGCTTCACGATCGTCCGCGTGGTCGAGTGAAGTAGGCGCCGGCCGGTCAGGTGCTGTCGCGGCGGGCGGCTGGACGCGTGGCCCTGCTATCTTTCCTCGTCCGGCCCAGTGGGCCAAGTTTCACCCTGCCGTCCGTTTCATGGGGCGGGAGGGGTCCTGTTTTTACGACCAGAAACCGGAGCGATGAAGGTTCGAGCTTCCGTCAAGCCGATGTGCGAGAAGTGCAAGGTGATCCGCCGTAACGGGGCGGTCCTGGTGATCTGCCAAAACCCGCGCCACAAGCAGAGGCAGGGTTAAGCCATGGCTCGAATCGCCGGCGTCAACATCCCCGACGGGAAACGGATCGAGATCTCGCTCACCTACATCTTCGGGATCGGGCGCTCCACCGCCCTGCAGATTCTCGCCGAAACCGGCATCGACCCCGGCATGCAGGCCAAAGACCTGACCGAGGAAGAGGTAATCCGGCTTCGCGAGGCGGTTGAGAAACGGGAGGTCGAGGGCGACCTGCGGCGGGAGCGCTCGCAGAACGTCAAACGGCTGATGGAGATCGGCTCCTACCGCGGCCTGCGCCACCGGCGCGGGCTCCCGGTCCGGGGCCAGCGGACGAAGACCAACGCCCGCGGTCGCAAGGGCCCGCGGCGCTTGAGCATCGCCGGCAAGAAGAAACCCAGGTAACGGACTCGAGGAATGGCTGACAAAAAACCCTCCAAAGGGCGCTCGCGCCGGCGCGTCAAAAAGAACGTCACCTACGGGCAGGCGCACATCAAGACTTCCTTCAATAACACGATCGTCACCCTCACCGACACCGACGGCAACGTGATCGCCTGGGAGTCGGCCGGTTCGGCCGGCTTCAAAGGCTCGCGCAAGTCGACCCCGTTCGCCGCCCAGGTGACCGCCGACGCGGCCGCCAAGAAGGGCATGGAACACGGGCTGGAGCGGGTCGAGGTCTTCGCCAAGGGCGCCGGCTCGGGCCGCGAGACGGCGATCCGCTCGCTGCAGGCCGCCGGCCTCGACGTCACCACCGTCAAGGACGTCAGCCCGCAGGCCCACAACGGCTGCCGGCCGAAGAAGCGGAGGCGCGTCTAGTGGCCCGCGACACCTCTCCCCAGTGCAAGCAGTGCCGGCGCGAGGGGCAGAAGCTCTTCCTCAAGGGTGAGCGTTGCTTCACCGACAAGTGCGGCGTCGAGCGTCGCTCCTACCCCCCCGGCGAGCACGGCCGCGGCCGCCTCCGCCAGAGCGAGTACCGCCTGCAGCTGCGGGAGAAACAGAAGACCCGCCGCTACTACCAGGTGCTCGAGAAACAGTTCCGAGCCTATTACGAGAAGGCATCGCGGCAGGACGGCGTCACCGGCGAGAACCTGCTGCGGCTGCTCGAGTCGCGTTTCGACAACGTCCTCGTCCGCCTCGGCTTCGCCGCCTCGCGGCGGCAGGCGCGACAGCTGATCACCCACGGCCACTGGATGATCAACGGCCGCCGGGTCGACATCCCGAGCTACCAGGTGCGGCCGGAAGACATCATCTCGATCAAGGCCGGCTCCGGCGCCACCGAGACGATCCAGCGAGCGACCGAACTGGTTTCGACCGTGCCGGCCTGGCTGCAGGCGGATCACGACGCGCTCACCGCCAAAGTCCTGCGCCTCCCGGAGCGCTCGGAGATCTCGGCGCCGGTTCAGGAGCAGCTCATCGTCGAGCTCTACTCCAAGTAGTCCGGAACCCCACGTCTTTCAGAAATACCGCAACGCAAGGAACTCATGACCACTGACTTCCAGGTCCCCAGAATCATCGCCGAGAAAGCCGACGATCGCAAAGGCACCTTCACGATCGAGCCGCTTGACAAGGGCTTCGGCTACACCTTCGGCAACAGCCTGCGCCGCGTCCTCCTCTCCTCGCTCGGCGGCGCCGCCATCACCAGCGTCCGCATCGAGGGGGTTGCGCACGAGTTCTCGACCGTGCCCGGCGTCAAAGAGGACGTCACCGACATCGTGCTCAACCTCAAGGACCTCGTCGTCCGCATGCACACCGACGCCGACGAGGTCGAGGCGCCGCTGGTGGCGACCGGCCCCGGCGAGGTCAAGGCGAAGGACATCGACCTGCCCTCCGGCGTCGAGATCCTCAACCCCGAGGCGCCGATCGCGACCCTGGAGAAGAAAACCAAACTCGAGGTCTATCTGACGATCGGTCGTGGCCGCGGCTACTCGCCGGCGGAAGAGAACAAGTCCGACGAGCAGCCGATCGGCGTGATCCCGATCGATTCGATCTTCTCGCCGATCCGCCGTGCCTCCTACGCCGTCTCGGCCGCCCGCGTCGGCCAGCGGACCGACTTCGACAAGCTCGAGCTCTCGCTCGAGACCGACGGCTCGATCGAGCCGGCGGCGGCCCTGCGCGAGGCCTCGGAGATCCTGATCAAGAGCCTGGCGATCTTCACCGACGCCGAGCGGGTCGAGGAACTGACCGCTCGCGAGGCACTGCCGGCCCTTCCCAGCGACCCGCTCAGCCCCTCCAACGGCGACGGCGGCGGGGCGGGCAGCGATGGCCTCGACGAGATCCTGATCGAGGAGCTGGAACTCGGCGTCCGCTCCTACAACTGCCTGAAGCGGGCCGGCGTGCAAACCGTCGGCGACCTCGTCCGCAAGTCCCGCGCGGAACTGAACGCGATTCCCAACTTCGGCTCGAAGTCGATCGAGGAAGTGATCGAGACGCTGCACGCTCGCGGCCTCGACCTCCAGCAGGACTAGGGAAACCGTAGGATCGGACCAGGAGCCCCGGATGCGCCATCGCAAGAAGCGAAACAAGCTCAGCCGCGACGCCGCGCATCGCGAGGCGCTCCTGGCCAACCTCTCGAAGCAGCTGATCGAGCACGAGCGGATCAAGACCTCGCAGGCGAAGGCGAAGGCGGTCAAGCCCGAGGTCGAGCAGCTGATCACCCTCGCCAAGCGCGGCGACCTCCATGCCCGCCGGCAGGCCCTCGCCACGCTCCACAACGACAAGTTCATCGTCCACAAGCTGTTCGACGAGGTGGCGCCGCGGTACACGACGCGGCCGGGTGGCTACACCAGGATCATCAAGTTGGGCCCGCGTAAGAGCGACTCGACCGAGATGGTCTACCTCGAGCTGGTCTAGCTCGCGCTGCGGACTTCGAGGCCCCTGGAGGGGATCCGAGGTCGAACCGGATCACTCGTAGCCGACGGCCTCCAGGTAGAGGCCGTGCGGGGGCGCGGTGTCGCCAGCCGCGGAGCGAGGGGCTCCTCGGAGGAGCGCCCTGAACTCGGCGACGCTCCGGCGGGAGGAGGAGACCTCGAGCATCGTGCCGACGAGGGCGCGGACCATATTCCGCATGAAGGCGTCGGCGGTGATCTGGAAGGCGAGGACGTCGCCGGGCCCGTCGGTCCAGGAGGCGGCCAGGACCTTGCGGTGGAAGTGGACGTGGTCGGTCTGGGTCGGGGTGAAGGCGGTGAAGTCGTGCTGGCCGAGGAGCGCGGCGGCGCAGGCGTCGAGGGCGGGGCGGTCGACCCGGTGCGGCCACCAGAGGGCGCGGCCGCGCTCGAACGGGCTCGGCGCCGGGCGGGCGAGGAGGCGGTAGCGGTAGGAGCGCGAGGTGGCATCGCGGCGGGCGTCGAAGCCGGCCGGGGCCTGGCTGACGGCGGTGACCGCGACGTCGTCGGCGGTGAGGGCGTTGAGGCTGCGGCGGAGGTCTGCCGGCACCCCCTGCGAGGCCTCGAAGCTAGCCACCTGGCCGTGGGCGTGGACGCCGGTGTCGGTGCGGCCGGCGACGGTGAGCGCCACCTCCTCGCGCAGCGCCACCGCCAGCGCGGCCTCGATCTCTCCCTGGACCGTGCGCTGCGCCGGCTGGCGGGCCCAGCCGCGGAAGCCGGAGCCGTCGTATTCGATGTCGAGGCGGATCGTCGGCACCGGCGCCAGTATCTCCGACCTCTGGCCACCGGGCGCGACACCTAGAATCGACCGAGTGCGCATCCTCCTCACCAACGACGACGGGATCGCGGCCCCCGGCCTGCAGGCCGCCCGGCGCGCCCTGCTGGAGATCGAGGGGGTCACGATCGACGTCATCGCGCCGGACTCGAACCGCAGCGCGACCGCGCGCAGCATCACCACCCGTTCCCCGCTCGAGGTGCAGGAGATCCGCTTCGACGACGGTCACAGCGGCTTCGCGACCAGCGGCACGCCGGTCGACTGCGTTCGCTTCGCCCAGCTCGGGCTGCTCGGCGGCCGCCCGGAGCTGATCGTCTCCGGAATCAACCACGGCGCCAACCTCGGTGACGACATCACCTACTCGGGGACCGTCGCCGCCGCCTTCGAGGGCATCGTCCTCGGCATCCCGGCGGTGGCCCTCTCGCAGCAGCGGATCGATCGGGGCATGGGCTACGGCGGCGAGGAGTTCGACTTCACCGTCGCCGCGGCCTTCGCCCGCCAGCTGGTCGAGCGCCTGCGCGAGGAGCCGATGCCGGAGGCGACCCTGATCAACGTCAACGTGCCCGCCGGCGAACCGACCGGCGCCGAGGTGACGCGGCTCGGCAAAAGGATCTACAACGACAAGCTGCGGCTGCTCGAGGAGTCCGACGAGGGCCGCCGGCGCTACGAGATCTACGGCTGGACGCCGAGCTTCGAGGAGGGCGAGGGGACCGACCTCAATGCGGTCGCCGAGGGGCGGATCGCCGTCACTCCGATCCACTTCGACCTGACCGACCACAGCGGCATCGAGGCCCTGAAGGGCTGGGGCTTCGAGCGGATGCTGACCGCGAGCGCCAGTTCGACGGCGTGAACGACTCCGCCGAGCAGCGCGCGGCGGAGCTTCGCACCGAGCTCGACCGCCACAACCGCCTCTACTACGTCCTCGACGAACCCGAGGTGGGCGACGACGTCTACGACGTGCTGCTGAACGAGCTGCGCGAGATCGAGGCCGAGCACCCCGAGCTGCGCACGGCCGACTCGCCGACCCAGCGGGTGGGGGCGCCGCCGCTCGACCGCTTCGAGCAGGTCGAGCACCACGAGGCGATGCTCTCGCTCGCCAACTCCCGCAACGAGGAGGAGCTGCGCGCCTGGGAGAACCGCCTCGCCAACTACCTAAAGCGACTCGACATCACCGCCTCGCAGTTCAGCTACACGACCGAGCCGAAGATCGACGGCCTGGCGATCACCCTCACCTACGAGGACGGGGTCCTGATCCGCGGCGCCACCCGCGGCGACGGTCGGATCGGCGAGGACGTGACCCGCAACCTGCGGACGATTGGCTCGGTGCCGCTGCGGATCGAGGACGGGCCGGAGCTGATCGAAGTGCGCGGCGAGGCCTACCTGCCGATCGCCGCCTTCAGGGCGCTGAACGAACGCCGCGCCGAGGCCGGCGAACCGACCTTCGCCAACCCGCGCAACTCGGCCGCCGGCTCGATCCGCCAGCTCGACCCCACTCTCGCCGCCGAACGGCCGCTCTCGACCTGGATCTACGGGATCGGCGCCGTTCGCGGACTCGACCTCGCGACTCACATGGACGAGGTCGAATGGCTGCGCGACCGCGGCTTCAAGGTCAACCCCGACACCGCCCACCACGAGGGCGTCGAGAGCGTCGTCAAGCGCTGCCACTGGTGGGAGGAGCGGCGCGACTCGCTCGACTACGAGATCGACGGCGTCGTCGTCAAGGTCGACGAGCGGGCGCTCTGGCGGGAGCTCGGGGTGGTAGGCCGCGAGCCGCGCTGGGCGATCGCCTGGAAGTTCCCGCCGACGACGGCGACGACGCGTATGAACAGGGTCGTCTGGAACGTCGGCAGGACCGGCCACCTCGTCCCCTTCGCGATGCTGGAGCCGGTCCACGTCGGCGGCGTCACCGTCTCCACCGCGACCCTCCACAACGAGGAGGACCTCGCCCGCAAGGACGTGCGCGAGGGCGACGACGTGGTGGTGATGCGGGCCGGCGACGTCATCCCCCAGGTCGTCTCGCCGAAACTGCCGCGCCGCAACCCGCGGGCCCGGAAGCCGAAGCCGCCGGCGAAATGCCCTGCCTGCGGCACCCCGACCGAAAAGCGCGACGGCGTCTGGACGATCTGCCCCAACCGCACCGGCTGCCCCGGCCAGTCCTTCCAGCACGTCAAACACTTCGTCTCCAAGGGCGCGATGGACATCGACGGGCTCGGCGAAAAGCAGGCTTACGTCTTCCTCGAGAGGGGTCTGATCGGCGACGTCGCCGACATCTACGACCTGACCGAGGAGCGGCTGGTCGAGCTCGACCGCTTCGGCGAGACCTCGGCCCGCAACCTGGTCGCCGCGATCGACGCCTCGCGCTCGCGCCCCTTCAAGCGCGTCCTCTACGCCCTCGGCCTGCCCGGGGTCGGCTACGTCACCGCCGAGGCGCTGGCCGACCACTTCGGCTCGATCGACGAGCTGCACGAGGCCGACCCCGAGGCGATCGAGGAGGTCGAGGGGGTGGGGCCGATCATGGCCGAGCAGATCGCCGAGAACCTCGCCGACGACCCGACCTGGGCCCTGGTCGAGAAGCTGAAGGAAAAGGGCCTGCGGCTGGAGGCCGACCCCTCCGAACGCCGCGCCAGCGGCGGCCCGCTGGAGGGCAGGACGGTCGTTCTGACCGGGACCCTGCCGGAGCTGACGCGGGAGGAGGCGGCGGCATTGGTGAAGGCCGCTGGAGGGAAGGTGACGAATTCGGTCTCGAAGAAGACGGATTTCCTGGTGGCCGGGGAGAGTCCGGGGTCGAAGTTGGCGAAGGCGGAGAAATTTGGGACTGAGGTGGTGGATGAAGAGGGGCT
>JAFDWC010000078.1 GCA_018268655.1 Actinomycetota bacterium | reverse complement strand
CGGCCGCTGCACTCCCCAGCGAAAAACCCAGCAAGCGGGGGGAGGCACCCCGTCCCCTTTGGCGGTTTCTAGGGTCGGGGGTTGCGGGGGATGGGCGGTTTGGGGTTGCGGTGGATGGGGCGGCAGATGGGCGGGGCACTGCGGCAGCCGGGCCGCGCACAGCGCCGCTCGCCCGTGCCCACCCTAAGAATCGCCTTAACCTCAGTTCCGATACTCGCTCCGTGACCAGCTCACTGCGCCGCGCCGTCCACCTCCTGCTCCACCCACGAGAGCTCTGGCGGACCCACCGCGGGGTCGCGATCGGGCTGATCGCCGGGCTGGTGCTCGCAATCGCCGGGATCGCCGTCGCCTACGAGCTGCTGAAGCGGCCCGCCGACGTCCACAACCAGGCGGCGATCGAACAGTTCGAACCGCCGCCGAAGTCGAGCCCGCCGCCGCCCTCCAAGCCGACGACGGTCAACTGGCCGATGTTCGGGCTCAACCCGGCCCGGACCAAGTACCTGCCGGCGAGCGGGATCAAGCCCCCGTACAGGCTGGTCTGGCACTACGCCGGGCGGCCGCTGCTCGAGTTCCCGCCCATCTACGCCAACGGCCGCCTCTACGCGGTCGACAACAGCGGCAACGCCTTCGCCCTCGACGCCGAAACCGGCAAGGTTCTCTGGGAACGGCGGATCGGGCACCTCAACGCCTCCTCGCCCGCCTACTCGCACGAACGCCTCTACATCGTCAACCTCGTCCCCGGGCACATCGTCAAGCTCGACGCCAAGACCGGCAAGCTGCTCTGGAAGCGCTCGCTGCCGGGGCGAGCCGAGTCCTCGCCGCTGGTGCTCGGCGACACCGTCTACTTCGGCTGCGAAAACGGGCAGCTGTTCGCGCTCAGCACCAGCACCGGCAAGGTGCGCTGGGCGACGACGCTGGGCGGGCCGGTGAAGTCGGCGCCGGCCTACCGCCACGGGGTCCTCTACGTCGGCGATTACGGCGGCTACATGAACGCGGTCCGCGCCTCCGACGGCAAGCTGCTCTGGCAGAGCGGTTCGCTGGGGCCGGGGTTCGGCGGCTCCGGCGAGTTCTACTCGACCCCGGCGGTCGCCTACGGCCGCGTCTACGCCGGCAACAACGACGGCCGCGTCTACTCCTACGACCAGAGCGACGGCGCCCTCGCCTGGACCCACTCGACCGGCAACTGGGTCTACTCCGGCGTCGCCGTCGCCAGCACTCCGAGCCTGCCGCCCACCGTCTACGTCGGCTCCTTCGACGGCAACCTCTACGCACTCAACGCGCAGAACGGCGAAACCCGCTGGCAGGTGCCGGCCGGCGGCCAGGTGGTCGGCTCGGTCTCGATCGTCGGCAACATCGTCTACGCGGCCGAGTTCACCAACAAAACGACCGAGGGCTTCGACCTCAAGACCGGCAAGAAAGTCTTCCACTACAAGACCGGCACCTACACCCCGGTGATCTCCGACGGCCGCCGCATCTACCTGGTCGGCTACTCGAGCATCAACGCGCTGGAACCGGTCCGGCCGGGCTCGAAGCGGGCGAACGCCGCTAGCTCCCCGATGGCAAAGGGGGGAGGAGGACAGAAGCCCGCGGCCCGCCGCCGACCAGCGCCCCGCGCTCGAGGACACTGAGCGGAACTCGCACCGGGCGGGCGGCGCGGAAGCGGGTCAGGGTGAAGTTGTAGGAGACCGGTTCGGAGCCGACCCGGTGGAAGCCGGGCGGGAGGATGTGGGCGGCGCTGCGGGCTGCCGAGGCCGAGCCGACCAGGTCGATCTCGCGCAGCGGCGGCGGCGTGCGGTGGGCGACGCGGGCGCCGAGGTAGTAGCGGAGCGGCTGCGAGGCGGCGTAGCGGTTGGTGACGACGGCGGTCGCCGGGCCGAGCGTGCCGACCCGGGCGGCGGCGTTGCGCAGGTCCTCGCGCTGCAGCCGTGGCAGCCGGTCGATCTCGATCGTGAAGGCGAGCGCGCAGAGGCAGGCGGCGACGCCGAGCGCCGGTCCAGCCCAGCCGGTCCGCCGCACCGCGAAGCCGGCGCCGAGGACGATCGTCAGCGGCACGAAGGCCGGCAGCAGGTTGCGGCCGTCGAGGTAGTCGTGGCCGAACCGGCCGAGCAGCAGGGGCAGGCCGACGGCGGCGAGCCCGACCACGGCGGCGAGCCCGGCCCCGCGCCGCTCTTCTCCGTCGCCGCCCCAGAGCAGCAGGGCGAGCGCCGCCAGCGCCAGCGCGGCCGGGATCGCGAGCGGGATCGGGCCCGGCTGGCGCGGCCCGTGCTCGTCGCCGTTGTCGGCGCCGACGAGCTTGGCGCCGGCCCGTTCGAGGCGCTGCGCGAGCGGCTGCTGGCCGATCCAGCCGGCGTGGTTGTGTTCGGTCTGTTCGACCAGCAGCGGCACCAATGCGAGGCAGGCGGCGAGCACGGCGAGGGTTGCGACGACTGCTCCACGCCGGCCGCGTCCCGGCGCCGGGCGCAGCAGCAGCAGCGCCGCCTCCGGAGCCACGAGGAAGCCGGCGAAGTAGTGGGTAGCGATCGCCAGCGCCGAGAAGACGGCCCACCAGAGCAGGTCGCGGCGGCCGAGCCCGCGGCGGGCGCGGGCGAAGAAGAGGAAGGAGAGCGCGGCGAAGAGGAAGACGAGCGCGTAGGCGCGGGCGTCCTGGGAGAACCAGACGAGCACCGGGCTGACCGAGACCAGGGCGGCGGCGAGGAGGGCGGCCCGCCGCGGCAGCGGCAGCGCCCGGGCGGCGAGGTAGACGACCAGGATCGCGGCGGTCCCGGCCAGGGCCGAGAGCGAGCGCATCCAGACTTCGCCGGTCCCGAACGGCCGCGACCAGAGCCAGGCCAGCGCGTAGTAGAGCGGCGGCGTCGACTCGCTGTGGCCGACGGCGGCGATCGTCGCGAAGAAGCTCGGCTGCAGGACCCGCCCGACCGTGACCGCCTCGTCGTAGCGGTAGCTCTGCAGGCCGAGGGTCGAGAATCGCAGCGCCGCGCCGAGCGCGACGATCCCGGCGAGGAGGTAGCGGCTGCTCAGCCGGGCCTTCACGGCCCGACTCCACCAGCGCTGGATTAAGCGGAGATGAGGGTCTCGGCTTCGCGCTCCTCCCGCTCCGCCTCCTGGGCGGCGGGGACGAAGACGATCCAGGTGGTGAGGCCGAGAACCGCGGCGAGCAGGAGGTCGAGGCTGAGGTCGACCTGCAGCAGCAGTGCCCCGACGATCGCCCCGACCAGCATCGCCACCACCGCCATCGTCCGCCGGTCCCTGCCGCTGCCGTCGCCGCCGGCCAGGGTCGAGTCGGCGGCGAGCCCGGTCAGGGTCATGGTCAGCACCGTGGTCGAGAGGTCGGCGACCTCGAGCTGCCTCACGGTCGCGTTGCGGACGCCCATCGCGAAGGCGAGCAGGGCGATCACGAGGTCGGCCGAGAAGCGGCCGGGGGTGACGCCGACCGCGAGGGTCCAGACCAGGGCGAGGAGGATCAGGCCGACCTCGATCAGCATCGCCCGCGAGAGGTGCAGCGTCCGCTCCGGGCCGACCGCCATCCGGCCCCCGCAGGCGGCGCCGCCGAGGAACGCGGCGAGCGAGATCAGCGGCGCCACCACCGGCAGCCCGCCGGCACCGGCGATCCCGAAGCCGAGGAAGACGACGTTCCCGGTCATGTTGGCGGTGAAGGTGTTGCCGAGGCCGAGGAAGCTGGCGGCGTCGATCACCCCGGTCGTGAAGGTGAGGACCAGCAGCGCCCTGGTCAGGGGATGCTCGAGCGAGCTCGTGCTCACGCCGGCGAGCCTACAGGCGTCAATCGCCGGTCCCGAGGATTTCCCTGACGGCGTCGCGTACCGGCCCGAAGATCATGAAGCCGAGCCAGAGCACGATCGCGACCAAGAGCAGGACCGCGCCGAGCCCGGCTGCCACCGCGGCTCGGGTTTCGCCCTCCCTGCGGGAGCGGGCATCCTGGACGTTTGCCAGCCTGAATCCCCAGCCCATCGCGAGGACGAATGCCGCCGCGCCCAGCGCGCTGAAGACGACCGCCGGCCAGATCGAGCGCACGACGGTCAGGTTAGACCGGCGGAGCCGGGTCGAGGGGGCTGACTCGTGGGGCATGATGTGGCGATGGAGCCGCAGCGCTGCTTCTGGGCCGAGTCGGACCCGCTGATGCGGGCCTACCACGACGAGGAGTGGGGGGTGCCCGAGCGCGACCCCCGGGCGCTCTGGGAGAAGCTGATGCTCGACGGCTTCCAGGCCGGCTTGGCCTGGATCACGGTGCTGCGCAAGCGCGACGCCTTCCGGGCGGCGTTCGAGGGCTTCCACCCGGAGCGGGTCGCCGGGTTCGGCGAGGCCGACGTGGAGCGGCTGCTCGGCGACGCCGGGATCATCCGCTCGCGGGCGAAGATCGAGGCGACGATCGGCAACGCCCGCGCCTACCTCGAGATCGAGGCGGCGGGTGAGGGCTTCGCCGAATTCTGCTGGTCGTTCAGCGACGGCACGGTGCTGCTCGGCGACGGCCACGAGCTGCCGGCGCGGACGGAGCTCTCGGAGCGGATCTCGAAGGAGCTGAAGCGGCGCGGCTTCAAGTTCGTCGGCCCGACCATCGTCTACGCCTGGATGCAGGCGGTCGGGATCGTCAACGACCACACCGCCGACTGCTTCCGCCGCGCCGAGCTGATCGCCGCCGGTTAATTCCTAGGTCCGTGCGGTCGCGGCGCCGCTGCGCTCGCGCCACCAGGTCACGGCGGCGACGACGAGGATCACCGCGACACCGGCGTTGATCGCGAGGTCGGCGAAGTTCATGCTGCCCGAGCTGAGGGTCGGTTTGAGCCAGTCGACGACGCCGCCTTCGAGCGGCCCCGGCGCCCGCAGTAAGCGGTCGAGGCCGTTGCCGATGCCGCCGCCGAGCAGCAGCCCGACCGCGATCGCGGTCCCGGTCGTCCGCACCCGGGCGGCGGTGACGACCAGCGCGCCGACGGCGACGACGGTGAAGATCGAGATCAGCACCACGTGCCCGGCGAAGCGCCCGCCCGGGCCGGCGAAGTTCCGGTAGAGCTCGAAGTGGAGGAGCCCGCCGAAAGCGTCGACCCGCCCCCTCCCGGTCAGCAGCTCGACCGCGAGCCACTTGCTGAGCGCGTCGAGCGCGACCACAGCGGCCGCTATCGCGAGCGCCAATTTCGTCGCCCGGTTCATCGCACAACGATGCTAGCGCCGCCCGCTCAAGCCGAGCTAACCGTTTACCGCGGCAGCGCCACCTCGGGCGTGCGGGCGACGACGAGGGCGAACATCACGAACTGGGCCGCGCGCGGGAAGTGGCGGCCGGGGGGCGGCGGGCCGTCGTGCCGCTCGGCGAGGTCGAGGAGGGCTGCGATCGCCTCGCAGGCGGCGGCGTGGTCGCCCTCGAAGTCGAGGGCGAGGCGGGCCAGCGCCACCGACTCGGTCATCTCGCCCTCGGCCATCGCCCGGCCGATCGCGGTGAAGAGGTGGGAGGAGACGCGCTCCAGCGCCGGGTCCTGGGGGCCGGTCGGTCCCGGCGGCGGCCCGAGGTGGGCGGGCTCCTGGCCGGCCAGCAGACGCTCGATCTGGCCGCCGGCGATCGAGGCGATCGCCTCTGGGCCGAGGCCGGCGGCGACGGCGCAGCGAAGGTGGGTGGCGGCGGCGAAGAGGGGCTGCCCGTAGGGGCAGTCGCTCGCCCAGAGGATCTGGCCGGGCGGGACCAGGCAGAACACCAGCATGAAGTCGGCCGGGTTCCACCAGGAGGTGTCGACGAAGAGGTTGGGATGGTCGGGCATCAGCCGCCAGAGCCAGGCGATGTCGCTGACCGCGTCGTGGGCGAGGATCAGCGGCGCCGCCCGGTAGCGCTCGGCGAGCTCGACGGTGTCGCGGCCGAGCGCCGGGATGCCGCGGCCGGCGTGGATCAGGACCGGCACCCGGCGCTCGTCGGCGAGGGCGACGAGGTCGCGGACCGCCGGCTCGTGCATCGCGAACTGCTCGGCCCGGGGGTGGAGCTTGATCCCGCGGGCGCCGGCGTCGAGGCAGCGGCTCGCTTCGGCGACGGCGCCGCCGTCGTGGGGGTCGACCCGGCAGAAGGGGACGAGCCGGCCGCCCGACTCCGCCGCGGCGGCGAGCGCCTCGTCGTTGGCGGCGCGGTAGCCGTCGGGCTCGTGCATCGGGAAGAAGACGGCGCGCGCGTCGGCGGCCTCCATCGTCGCCACCAGCTCGGCTGGCTCCTGGCGGTAGCCGTCGGGGTCGTTGCGGCCGAAGTGGGTGTGCGTGTCGAAGAGCTCGAAGGGCCCCGCCTCGCGGCGGAGCGCCTCCACCCAGCGCCGCGCCTCGACCTCGATCGGCTCCACGCTCACCGTCCCACCGCCCGCGCGATCCGCGCCACCGCTTCCTCGACCAGGGCCGGCGAGGTGCCGAAGTTGAGCCGGGCGAAGCCGGCTCCCTGGGGCCCGAAGGTCGGCCCCGAGTTGAGGGCGAGGCCGCCGCGCTCGAGGATCGGCGCCGCCGGATCCTCGCCGAGGCCGAGCTCGCGCAGGTCGAGCCAGGCGAGGTAGCCGGCCCGCGGCGGCCGGTAGCCGACCTCGGGCAGGCGCTCCGCCAGCAGCTCGCCGAGCAGGGCGCGATTGTGGTCGAGCACGGCGAGGACGTCGTCGAGCCAGGGGCCGCCCTCGCGGAAGCCGGCGATCGCGCCGATCGCGCCGAGGTGACCGCCGTGCTTGGCGCCGAACGGGAGCGCCTCGACCAGCGCCGCCGCCCGGGCCGAGGCGGTGATGATCTCGGCGCACTGGAGGCCGGCGAGGTTGAAGGTCTTCGAGGCCGAGGAGAAGGCGACGCCGTGCTCGCGCGCCGCCTCCGAGACGGTCAGGAAGGGGACGTGCTCGGCCCCGGACAGGGTCAGCGGAGCGTGGATCTCGTCGGCGAGCACCCAGGCACCGTGGCGGGCCGCCGCCGCGGCGATCGCCTCCAGCTGCTCGCGGCTGGGGACGCTGCCGGCGGGGTTGTGGGGCGAGCAGAGGATCAGCGCCGCGGCGCCGCCGGCGAACTCGCGCTCGATCGCCTCGGGGTCGAGCTCGCCGTCGACCAGGGGTGCTTCGGCCAGCTCGCAGCCGCACTCCTCGACGATCGCGAAGAACGGGTGGTAGACGGGCGTGTTGATGACGACCCGCGCGCCCGGGTCGGTGACCGCGCCGAGCACCGCGGTCAGCGCCGCGACCACGTTCGGGCTCGCCGCGACCATCGCCGCGTCGACCTCCCAGCCGAGCCGCGCCGCGGCGAACTCGGCGAAGGCCGCCGCCAGCCCGAGCTCGGGCGGAGACCCGTACCCACAGTCGTCGAGCTCGACCGCCTCGATCAGCGCCCGCTTCACCGGCGGCGCCAGCGGGAAGTCCATCTCCGCCACCCAGGCCGGCAGCGCATCCGGGTACATCGCCCACTTGACACTGCGGCGGCGGTGCAGCCGCTCGACCGGAATCTCCGTCAGCTCGGGGTTCAGTGAAACCATCGGCGGTCGAGAATGCCATACGATGCCCGCCTCCCCGGATCCAGGCCGGGGATCGTCCGATCGCAATGACGAAGCTCCTCGCCACCCTCTCGCTCGTCGCGGCACTCGCCGTGCTCGCCGCCGGCTGCGGCTCGAGCTCCAGCAGCTCCAGCTCGAGCGCCGAAACCGGGGCCGGCGCCGAAGGCGAATCGACCACCGCCAGCGCCGCCGAATGCACCCCCGGCAAGCTCCCGACGGTGAGCGAAGGCGTGCTCACCATCGCCACCGACAAACCCGCCTACCCGCCCTACTTCGAACACGACGAACCGGCCAACGGGGAAGGGTTCGAGAGTGCCGTCGCCTACGCGATCGCCAACGAACTCGGATACCCCAAAGCCAAGGTCAAGTGGACGGTGGAACCGTTCGATTCCTCCTACGCGCCGGGTGAAAAGCACTTCGACTTCGACGTCAACGAGATCTCGATCACCCCGGCCCGGGCCAAGGTCGTCGACTTCTCGGTGCCCTACTACAAGGCGAACCAGGCGGTGGTCGCGCTCGACGGCTCCGCGGCGGCGAAGGCGAAATCGCTGGCCGAGCTCAAGGACACGACGATCGGCGTCCAGATCAACACCACCAGCCTCAGCGCGGTTGAAGAAGAAATCGAACCGAGCAGCAAGCCGCAGGTCTTCAACAACTCCAACGACGTGGTGACGGCGCTGAAGAACGGCCAGGTCGAAGCGGTAGTGGTCGACCTGCCGACGGCGCTCTACCTGACCGCCGCCCAGGTCGAAAACGCGACCGTGGTCGGGCAGTTCGGCAAGGCGAGCGGCGAAGAATGGGGCGCGTTGCTGGGCAAGGAATCGCCGCTCACCGGGTGCGTCTCGGAAGCGATCGAATCGCTCGAAGCCTCGGGCGAGCTCGAAAACATCACCCAGCGGTGGATGAGCCAGGCCGCCGAAGCGCCGCAGCTGCACTGAGCGTGAGGCGGGCCGGCGGCCGATGACCGAAGCCGCCACGATCCCGGCCAGCGAACGGCGGCTCGAACGGGAAGCGGCGAAGCGCCGGCGCTCGCGCCGCGGCGCCGCGATTGCGGCGCTCTCCTCGGTACTGGTGATCGGCGGCCTCGCGGTCCTGGTCCTGACCAGCAACGGCTGGCCCGAAGTCCGCGAAACCTTCTTCTCCTGGACCGAATTCAAGAATGCCTTCGGCGAAGTCCTCAGCGGCTTCTGGCTCGACGTCAAGGTCTTCATGGGGGTCGAGGTGGCGGTGCTCGTGATCGCCCTGGCCCTCGCCCTGATCAGGGTCAGCCGCAGCTCCGGGCTGTTCCCGCTGCGGCTGCTGTCGACGGTCTTCGTCGACGTCTCGCGCGGGATCCCGACGGTGCTGATGGTCTACCTGATCGGCTTCGGGGTGCCGGCCCTACAGATCGTGAAGCCGGCGCCGGACCCGGCGATCCTCGGCGCGATCGCCCTCACGATCTCCTACAGCGGCTATGTCTCCGAGGTCTACCGGGCCGGGATCCGCTCGGTCCACCGCGGCCAGCACGACGCCGCCCTCGCGGTCGGCCTCACCCACAGCCAGGCGATGCGGCTGGTGATCCTGCCGCAGGGGATCCGCCGGGTCGCGCCGCCGCTGCTGAACGACTTCATCTCGCTGCAGAAGGACGCGGCGCTGATCTCGATCATCGGCCCGGTCGAGGCCTTCCGCGCTGCCCAGATCATCCAGGGCGAGAACTTCAACTTCACGCCGCTGGTGGCGGCGGCGCTGCTCTACCTGGCGGTGACCGTGCCGCTGGCGCGGGTGGTCGACCGCATGGGCGGGACCGAGGGGGCGGTGCGGTGAGCGCTCCGGTGCTCGAGGTGAAGGGGGTGACGAAGGCATTCGGCGAGCGCCAGGTGCTGCGCGGGATCGACCTCACCGTGGGCGAGCACGAGGCGGTGGCGCTGATCGGCGCCTCCGGCTCCGGCAAGTCGACGCTGCTGCGCTGCATCGACCTGCTCGAGGAGATCGACGACGGCGACGTCTTCCTCGACGGCGAGGTGATCACCGACCCCGCGGTCAGCCCGGTCGCGGTGCGGCGCCGGCTCGGGTTCGTCTTCCAGGCCTACAACCTCTTCCCCCACATGACCGCGCTGCAGAACGTGATGATCGGCGAGCGCCACGCCCACGGCGCCCGCAAGGCCGAGGCCGAAGAGCGGGGGAGGGCGCTGATGGCCCGCTTCGGGCTCGCGGGCCGCGAGGACGACCGGCCCGACAACCTCTCCGGCGGCCAGCAGCAGCGGGTGGCGATCGCCCGCGCCTTCGCCGGCAAGCCGCGGGCGCTGCTGCTCGACGAGGTGACGAGCGCCCTCGACCCGGAGCTGGTCGGAGAGGTCCTCGCCGCCGTCCGTGACCTCAAGCAGGCGGGGATGACGATGGTGATCGCCACCCACGAGATGAGCTTCGCCCGCGAGGTCGCCGACCAGGTCGCCTTCCTCCACGCCGGCCGCATCCTCGAGCTCGGCCCTCCGGAGCGGGTCCTCGAACACCCCGAGCGCGAGGAGACCCGCCGTTTCCTCGGCCGCCTGCTCGCCGCCGGCCGCATCTGACGCCCACCGCGCTTGCAGCGCTTCGTTCGCCTCCTCGTTGGCGCAAGCGCGGCTGATCGCTCAAAAAAGTTGCGGTACAAAAATCGCCTGTTATGCTCGCGACGCAGCAAACCAATCAGGACTTCTGATCGGCAGAGGCGAGATAGCCACGCACCTGTGCCTTAATCGGTTAAAGGGACGGCGTTGTAAGCCGTAGATCCGGGTTCGAGCCCCGGCAGGTGCATCTCCGAGCGGAGTCCCTGCGGGATGGCTATGGGAGCGAATCTGTTCGACAGCTTGGACGGGGCCGGGGTCGACGCGGCGGCGGGCCGCTGGGCGGCGCGGGCGCCGTACCGGCCCGAGGTCGGGTTCGACCTGATGCTGCTCCCCCGGCTACCGCGGTGGGCCGAGGACGCGGGCGCGGTCGCCGAGCTCGAGCGGATCGCGGCGCTGCCGGCGGTGGCCGTCGTGCGCCGGGACGGCGACACGGTGAGGCTGCGGCTCGACGACGGCTGGGTCGAGGCGGCCGGCGCGGAGCTGCTCGCGGGCGACCGGGCGGGCGCCCACGCCGACCTCGCCGCCGAGCGCGCCTACGCGATCTACTTCTGGGGCGCCAACACGACCAAGGCGCTCCACGTCGGCCACCTCCGCAACCTCGCGATCGGCAACGCGATCGGCGCCGCCCTCTCCCAGGCCGGCGGCGACGTCGAGCACCGCAGCCTGATCTGCGACGTCGGCCGCAGCATGGGCGAGGCGATGGCCGGGGTCGTCGCCAGCGGTCGCGACCGGCCCCGCGGCGCCGAGGGCGGTGAGAAGAGCGACCACTTCGTCGGCCTCTGCTACGCCGACTACGTGAGGGCCAGCCGCCGGGGCGACGAGGGCGACGACGGCGCCGAGGACTCGATCGCGCGTGAGTCCTCGCTCTACGACGACAAGGCCGACGAGCTGATGAGCCGGGTCCTGCGCGGCGACCGGCAGGCGCTCGAGCTGTGGTCGAAGACCCGCGCCTGGGTGATCTCCGGCCAGCGCAAGACGCTGGCCCGGCTCGGGGTCCGCTTCGACGAGGTGGTCTTCGAGTCCGACTACCTGCCCGAGGTGCTGGAGCTGGCAAACCGCGGCCTCGCCGCCGGCACCCTGAGCCGCCGCTACGGCGACGAGATGGTGATGTACGAGACCGCACGCGAGGAGCTCGAGGAGATGCCGCTGGTCCGCGCCGACGGGCTCCCGACCCAGCACATGCGGGCGCTCGCCTACTGGGCGGCGGCACCGGAGCTCGACGACGTGATCTCGCTCCAGGTCTGCGGCAACGAGTGGGTCTCCCACGTCACCTGCCGCCGCCAGCTGATCGACGCGCTCGGGATCGAGAACGGCAACGGCAACGGCTCAGCCCGCGGCGGTGGACCGCCGACCCACGACGTCTTCCACGGGATGGTCGCCCGCGGCCGCGAATCGGTCAGCTCGAGCAAGCGGGGGGCGCTGCTGGTCGACGACCTCGACGAGTGGATGGCGGCGCGGCTGCGCGAGCCGGACGCCCGCGCGGCGCTGGCCGGGCACCCGGCCCCGGACGCGCTCCCGGCACAGATCGCGCTCGGCTTCTTCCTCCTGCAGCCGCCGGGCCGCCGGGTCGAGTTCGAGCCGGAGAAGCTGGTCCGCGCCGACCAGGACAGCCTCGGCTGGGACCTGGCGCTGGCCGAAGCGCACCGGCCCTCGGCACCGGCCCTCGGCGGCGCCGTCGTGACCGACCCCGAGTACCGCTTCGCCGTCGTCCAGTCGCAGATGTACCGGCGCCACCTCGGGGCCGTGGTCGCCGACTTCGACACCCTGCGGCTGGCCCGTTTCCTCTCCCACCTCGGCCGCTGGTACCGCGAGCGCGAGCGCCCGCCCGAGATCGCCGCGATCGTCGATGCGGTCCTCTCCGACGGCCGCCGCGGCCTCGGCCTGGAGGGTGTGCGGTGAGGACGCTGCTGGTCGACAACCACGACTCCTACTCCTACAACGTCTTCCATCTCCTGGCGGCGGCCTCCGGCGAGGAGCCGGTCGTGGTCGACAACGACGCGGTCAGCTGGCGGGTCCTGCGGCGCTCGGACTTCGACGCGATCGTTCTCTCGCCGGGCCCCGGCCGGCCCGAACGCTGGCACGACTTCGGCGTCTGCCGCGACATCCTCCGCCACAGCGAGATCCCGGTGCTGGGGATCTGCCTCGGCCACCAGGGAATCGGCAACCTCCTTCGCGGCGCGGTCGACCGGGCGCCGACGGCGATGCACGGCCGGCTCAGCCGGGTCCGCCACGACGGCTCCGGCCTCTTCGCCGGGCTGCCGCAGGGCTTCGAGGTCGTCCGTTACCACTCGCTCGCGATCACCGGCCCGATCGGGCCGCAGGGCCACGAGACCGCCTGGTCGGAGGACGGCGTGGTGATGGGGATCGAGCACGGCGAGCGGCCGATGTGGGGGGTCCAGTTCCACCCCGAGTCGATCGCCACCGAGCACGGTCGCGCGATCGCCGAGAACTTCTACTCGCTGGCAGGCAGCTTCCACGCGGGCCGCGGTCGCAGGGCCGCCCGTCGGTGGCGGGAGGGGGATCGGTACGGGTTGCCGGCCCCTGAACCGCCGACTCCCAGGACCGATGGGCGCCTGCGGCTGTTGGCACGGACGTTCGCCGGCGAGGCGCCCGCCGAGCAGCTCTACGAACGGCTCTTCGCCGGCGCCGAGATCTCCTTCTGGCTCGACAGCGCCGATGCTCCGACCCGGCTCGCCCAGGCCTCGTTCATGGGGACCAGCGCCGGCCGGGACCGGGCGCTGCTCGAATACGACGTCGGGGCGAAGCGGACGCGGGTCCGGCGCGGCGGCCGGGACCTCGAGGAGCGCGGCTCGATCTTCGACCTGCTCGACCGCGAGCTGGCGCGGAACAGGGTCGAGGCGCCGGCCGGGATCGCGCGGGGGCTGGTCGGCGGCTACGTCGGCTGCCTCGGCTACGAGCTGAAGGCCGACTGCGGCGCCGTCAACCGGCACCGCTCCGATCTCCCGGACGCGATGCTGATGCTCGCCAACCGGGTCGTCGCCGTCGACCACGCCAACCGCCGCAGCCACGTCTTCGCGCTGGCGCGGGCGGAGGACCCGGAGGCCGAGGGCTGGTTCGCCGAGACCTGCGAGCTGGTCGAGGCGTGGATCGCCGCGCCGCCGCCGGAGGCGCCGCTGGCGCCGCCGCAGGACCCCGGCGCCCACGTCTCCTTCCGCTGCGGCCGAGGCCGCGAGCGCTACCTCGCCGACATCCGCCGCAGCCAGGCCGAACTGGCGGCCGGCGAGTCCTATGAGGTCTGCCTGACCGACCAGATCTCGACCGACGCCAGCCCCGACCCGTTCGCGCTCTACCGGCGCTTGCGCCGCGCCAACCCGGCCCCGTTCGCCGCCTTCCTCCGCTTCGGCGAGCGCGCGATCGCCAGCTCCTCGCCGGAGCGCTTCCTCTCGGTCGACCGCGACCGCACGGTCCAGGCCCGGCCGATCAAGGGGACGATCTCGCGGGCCGAGGACCCGGCCGAGGACGAGCGCCGCCGCGCCGACCTGGTGGCGGACGAAAAGACCCGCGCCGAGCACCTGATGATCGTCGACCTGCTGCGCAACGACCTCGGCCGTGTCTGCGAGGTCGACAGCGTCCGCGTCCCCGAGCTGATGGTGGTCGAGCCCTACGCGACCGTGCACCAGGTCGTCTCGACGATCACCGGCCGGCTCGAGCGCCGCCGCAGCGCCGCCGAGTGCGTCCGCGCCTGCTTCCCCGGCGGCTCGATGACCGGGGCGCCGAAGGAGCGGACGATGGAGATCATCGACGACCTCGAGGCCGAGGCGCGCGGCGTCTACTCGGGGGCGATCGGCTACTTCGGGCTCGACGGTGCCACCGACCTCTCGATCGTGATCCGGACGATCGTGATGCGGCCCGGACGGACGACGATCGGAGCCGGCGGCGCGATCGTGATGCAGTCGGACCCCGAGGAGGAGTTCGCGGAGATCCTGCTGAAGGCGCGGGCGCCGATGGCCGCGATCGCCGAGACGGTGTCCGGCAGCGCCGAGCGCGGCAGTGCATGGAGCGTCGAGCTCGAGCCGAACGCCGAGCCGGGGTCGGACGCCGAGCACGCGTCGAGCGACGTTGTCCCCGCTATGCGGGGACAACGTC
>JAFDWC010000077.1 GCA_018268655.1 Actinomycetota bacterium | reverse complement strand
GGAGATCGCCTGGGTCCAGGAGGAGCCGCGCAACATGGGCGCCTGGAAGGTGATGTCCCGCCGCTTCCCGGACGTCCTGCCGGAGGGCGTCGACCTCGCCTACATCGGCCGCCCCGGCCGCGCCAGCCCCGGCGAGGGCTACGCGGGAGCGCACGCGCTCGAGCAGGAGCGGATCGTCCTCACCGCGCTCACCGTCGGCGCTTAGAACGTGGCCGGCGACGGCACCGCCGCCCGCCCTGTCCGGCGCCCGCTGGAGAAGCCGGTGCCGGGCGAGCTGTTCGTCTGGGTCAAGCGGCTCTCCTGGGTCGAGCTGGCGATCTTCACCGGGCTGATCGTCTTCTGGCTGCTGCCCGGGTTCGAAACCGAGACGATGCTGTTCGGCTGGGGGCACGGCCTCGGCTTCATCGTCCTCTGCGTGGTGATCTGGATCGCCTGCGTGCGGCGCGAGGCGCCCTACACGCTGCTCGCCGCCACCCTCACCCCGGTCGGGCCGGTCGGGAGCGTGATCGCGATCGAGCTGATCGAGCGCAAGGGTTGGGGCGTCGCGCCTGGAGCCGCGACGCGGGACCCCTCAAGCGGTTGATTCTGCTTGACCGAGCCCGCCCAAGGCGCTATAGCTAACCGCTGACTGTTCCTCTTCGGGCAGTCCCGTCCGGAGGAGCGGCCGCGTCGGCATCCCTCCCTGGCTACCGGCGCACGGTGCGGTGAGGGTCGCGCGGACCCCCCTGCCTCCCGCGACCCTCGCCCGCCCTTGTTGTGGTGACGAAGGGGTCCGCCCTAGATGCGCTGAGGGGGTGACGGGGTGCCTCCCCCGCTTGCTGGGTTTCTCGCCTGGATCGAACTGGCGGCCGGTCGAGGTCGAGCGCCGGTGCGAGAAAGAGGACGCCGCTGCGCCGGGGAGGCACCCCGTCACTCTTCACTCTCGGAACGAACTCCCACAAACGCCGAAGGTGCGGACGAGGAGCGGTCGATTGCTCCAAGCGAGCGCCGGGGGTTCGCGACGAGCCCCGCTCTGACCGTGTGGGGCTCTCCGTTGAGGATGTGGTTGTCCTTTGTCAACCATGGGTTGACAAAGGACAACCACGAGCTCGAACCTGCGCAACCGCCGCGCCTCTCGGCGGGTGACCGAGAAGGCCGGGGACTCGGCGCTCGACCCGAGCCCCCGCACCCGCCCAAGGAGCACAAGCTAAGTGAGAAACAGTGGGGGCATCCGTAGTTCGGGCGAACCCCAGCCCGTCCCTCGCCCCCTCCTACGAACCCGCCTTCAACTTCCGCAGCACCGTCTGCAAAATCCCCCCGTTGTTGAAGTAAGTCACCTCGTTCGGCGTATCCAGCCGCACCGTCGCGGTGAACTCCTTGATGTCGCCGTCGTCGCGGCGGGCGGTGACGATCACGGTCTTGGCCTGGCCGCCTTCGAGGTCGCCGACGTCGAAGCTCTCGGCGCCGTCGAGGCCGAGGGAGGCGGCGCTCTCGCCGGCGGCGAACTGGAGCGGGAGCACGCCCATCCCGATCAGGTTGGAGCGGTGGATGCGCTCGAAGCTCTCGGCGATCACCGCGCGGACGCCGAGCAGCTTGGTCCCCTTCGCCGCCCAGTCTCGCGAGGAGCCGGAGCCGTACTCCTTGCCGGCGAGGACAACCAGCGGCACGCCCTCCTCGGCGTAGCGCATCGCCGCCTCGTAGATCGTCGTCTCCTCGGCGTCGGGGAAGTGGCGGGTGTAGCCGCCGGCCTTGTCGACCAGCTGGTTGCGGAGGCGGATGTTGGCGAAGGTGCCGCGGATCATCACCTCGTGGTTGCCTCGGCGCGAGCCGTAGCTGTTGAAGTCGCCGGGCTCGATCCCCTGCGCCATCAGCCAGTGGCCGGCCGGGCTTTCCTTCTTGATCGCGCCGGCGGGCGAGATGTGGTCGGTGGTGATCGAGTCGCCGAGCAGAGCGAGGGCGCGGGCGCGCTCGATCGGCGCGATCCCGGGCGGGTCGGCCGGCATCTGCTCGAAGAAGCTGGGCCGGCGGACGTAGGTCGAGTCGGGCCAGTCGTAGCGGTCGCCCTCGGGGACCTCGACCGCGTTCCAGTTCTCGTCGCCGCTGAATACCTCGGCGTAGTTGCGCTCGAACATCTCGGCCGCGACCGAGTCGCCGACCACCCGCACCACCTCGGCGGCGTCGGGCCAGATGTCGCGCAGGAAGACCGGCTCGCCGTCGGACCCCTCCCCCAGCGGCTCCTGATCGAGGTCGATGTCCATGCGGCCGGCCAGGGCGTAGGCGACGACCAGCGGCGGGCTGGCCAGGTAGTTCGCCTTCACGTCCTGGTTGATCCGGCCCTCGAAGTTGCGGTTGCCGGAGAGGACCGCGCAGACCGCCAGGTCCTTCTCGGCGATCGCCGCCGAGATCTCCTCGGCGAGCGGGCCGGAGTTGCCGATGCAGGTGGTGCAGCCGTAGCCGACCAGGTTGAACTGGAGGGCGTCGAGGTACTCGGTCAGGCCCGCCTTCTGCAGGTAGTCGGTGACGACCGTCGAGCCCGGCGCCAGCGAGGTCTTCACCCACGGCCTGCGGGTGAGGCCGCGCTGGACGGCGTTGCGGGCGAGCAGCCCGGCGCCAACCATGACGCTCGGGTTGGAGGTGTTGGTGCAGCTGGTGATGGCGGCGATGACGACGCGGCCGTGGTCGAGCTCGAAGCTGGTGCCGTCGTCGAGGGTGACGCCGATCGCGTCGTCGGTGCGGACCGCGGTGGCGGTGCCGGTGACGGCGGGGCGCGGCTTGCCGCGGTCGTCGTCGTGGTCCTCGGCCGGCGGGTCGGAGGCGGGGAACGACTCTTCGATCGCCTCGTCGCGGCCGTTGCCGGACATCTGCGCGGCGGCATCGGCGTCGAACTCGGTCATCGCCTCGAGGAAGTTCTCCTTCGCCGCCGCCAGCGGCACCCGGTCCTGCGGTCGTTTCGGCCCCGCGATGCTGGGTTCGACGGCGCCGAGGTCGAGCTCGAGCAGATCGGAGAAGGTCGGGTCCTCGGAGGACTCGTCGTGGAACATCCCCTGCTCGCGGGCGTAGGCGTCGACCAGCTCGATCACCTCGGTCGGGCGGCCGGTGAGGTCGAGGTAGCGGAGGGTCTCGGCGTCGACCGGGAAGATCGCGCAGGTCGAGCCGAACTCCGGCGACATGTTGCCGATCGTCGCCCGGTCGGCCAGGCCGAGGGTCGAGATCCCGGGGCCGAAGAACTCGACGAACTTGGAGACGACGCCGCGCTCGCGCAGCATCTCGGTCACGGTGAGGACGAGGTCGGTCGCGGTCGCCCCCTCCGGCAGCTGGCCGGAGAGCTTGAACCCGACCACCTGCGGCAGCAGCATCGAGATCGGCTGGCCCAGCATCGCCGCCTCGGCCTCGATCCCGCCGACCCCCCAGCCGAGCACGCCGAGGCCGTTGACCATGGTCGTGTGCGAGTCGGTCCCGACCAGGGTGTCGGGGTAGGCCTGCAGGGTGCCGCCGTTCTCGCGGCTGTAGACCACCTGGGCCAGGTGCTCGAGGTTGACCTGGTGGCAGATCCCGGTTGCCGGCGGCACCACCCTGAAGTTGTCGAAGGCGCCCTGGCCCCACTTGAGGAACGAGTAGCGCTCGAGGTTGCGCTCGAAGTCGCGCTCGGCGTTGATCTGGAAGGCCATGCCGTTGCCGAAGGCGTCGACCTGGACCGAGTGGTCGATCACCAGGTCGACGTCGACCAGCGGGTTGATCGCCGCCGGGTCGCCGCCGATTTCCTCCATCGCGTCGCGCATCGCCGCCAGGTCGACGACGGCGGGGACGCCGGTGAAGTCCTGCATCAGGACGCGGGCGGGCTGGAAGGGGATCTCGGCGCTGGGCTCCGCCTTGGCGTCCCAGCCGGCGATCGCCTCGACGTCGCCGGGGGCGACCGAGACGCCGTCCTCGAGCCGCAGCACGTTCTCCAGCAGCACCTTGATCGAGTACGGGAGGCGGGCGACGTCGAAGCGGTCCTGGAAGGCGTCGAGTCGGAAGACCTCGTACTCCCGACCGCTCACGGTGAGGGTCGAACGGGCGCCGAACGAATCGCTGCTCATCTGTGTCCTTCCAAGTCGTGAGGCGCTCCTGGTCCGGTAGCCGCCTCGGGGCAGGGGGGTCTACCTATTGTCGCGGTCGGCGGGCGCGGCCGCGTCGCCGTTCGCGGCGTGGCCGGCGGCGACGGCCGCCGCCGCCCTCTGGCCGACCGGTGCGCTCTGCACCCGTGCCGCGATCGCCGGGCTGATCGTCGCGAAGTGGGAGAGCGCACGGGAGACCGGCGGCGCGACGACGATCTCGGCGCGGTCGGCGCGGATCGCCTTGAGGACGGCGGCGGCGACCGCGGCGGAGGTCGAGGTCCCGATCCCGGGCGGGGTGCGGGCGCCGGATTTGGCGAACATGCCGGCGTCGCGGATGAAGCCCGGGGAGACCACGGAGACGCCGACCCCGCGCGGCGCCAGGTCGGTGCGGAGGCCGAAGGCGAAGCCGCGGAGGCCGAACTTGGTCGCGTTGTAGAGGGCGGTGCGGGGGCTGGCCGCCTTGCCGGAGAGGGAGGAGACGAAGACGAGGGAACCGGCGCCGCGCTCGACCATCGGCGCGACCAGGGAGCGGGCCAGAAGCATCGGCGCCTCGAGGTTGACCCGGGTGGTGCGGACGATCTCCTCCTCCGCCACGTCGGGGAGCCAGCCGGTGCCGGGACGGCCGGCGTTGGCGACGAGGACGTCGACCGGGCCGAGCGCGATCGCCGCCGCGGCCAGGGCGGTGGCGGCGCCGGGCTCGCCGAGGTCGGCCGGGAGCACGGCGTGGCCCGATCCCGGCAGCTCGGCGGCGAGCCGCTCGAGCGCGTCGGCCTCGCGGCCGCTGAGCAGGACCGTCGTGCCGGCAGCCGCCAGCTCGGCGGCGATCGCCCGGCCAAGGCCGCCGGTGGCGCCGGTGAGGAGAGCTCTGCGGCCGGCTGGATCCATCCGATTCCACGCTACCAAGGGGAAAACATTGGAGTAAGTGTTTGCGTTGTGTGAGCAAACCGCCGCCCGATCGTGTAGATTGCCCGCTGATCCGAAGCACCGGAACGCCGAATCCCCAGCGCCCCAGGGGCGCGACGGGAACGGGGGAACCACGTTTTCGGGGCTAACCCGCCGATGGCGGGGGCGCGGCTCCTTTTGCGCCAGCCCGACAGCTAACCCCGTAGGCCGACAAAGGAGATCGGTTTGCGGTTCGACAACTTCAGGGCAAAGCTCGGGCTGGCGCTCGTCCTCGCGATCGGCGCAGTCGGGCTCCTCCTCCCCAGCGGCGCCGCGGCCCAGTGCGGTGGCGGCGGCCTCAGCGCGGCGACGATCGACGTCTGCACCCCGACCGCGAAGGCCCGCCTCCTCGCCAACGGGATGCTCGTCCCGCCCGCCAGCGCCCCGCCCCGGGTCAAGGCCGTGATCGCCGCGGCCAACAAGATCCGCAGCAAGCCCTACATCTACGGCGGCGGCCACGCCCGCTGGTACGACCGCGGCTATGACTGCTCCGGCTCGGTCTCCTTCGCCCTCCACGGCGGCAGGTTCCTCGCCAGCCCGCTCCCCTCGGGGTCGCTGGAAAGCTGGGAAGAAGAAGGCGAAGGGCGCTGGATCACGGTCTACGCCAACCCCGGGCACGCCTACGCGGTGATCGCCGGCGTGCGCTGGGACACCTCCGGCGACGAAGGCGGCGAAACCGGGCCGCGGTGGCACTCGGAACTGCGCGACAACGTTGGATACGTCGCGCGACATCCGGCCGGGTACTGAGCGGTCCCACTGCTCCACTGCGTCTAATCCCCAGCGTCCCCTTTGTTCTTGCATTCCGGTCCGCCTGGGATAACTTCCGCCTGTAGCTCCATCTGACCCCGACATCCGTCTGGCCGGCCTCACGAAGTCCTACGGCGAGGTGGTCGCGGTCGCGGGCATCGACCTCGAGGTGGCCAAGGGGGAGTTCTTCACCATGCTGGGCCCGTCGGGCTCGGGCAAGACGACGACGCTGCGGATGATCGCCGGCTTCGAGGATCCGACGACGGGCACGATCGAGCTGGCCGGCGAGGACGTCAGCGGGGTCCCGCCTTACGACCGCGCGGTCAACACCGTCTTCCAGGATTACGCCCTGTTTCCCCACATGACGGTCGGCGAGAACGTCGAGTACGGGCTGCGGGTGGCCAAGGTGGACAAGCGGGAGCGGGCACAGCGCCGTGACGAGGCGCTGGCGATGGTGCGCCTACCCGGCTACGTCGGCCGCAGGCCGGCCGAGCTCTCCGGCGGCCAGCGGCAGCGGGTGGCGCTGGCGCGGGCGATCGTCAACCGGCCCAAGGTGCTGCTGCTGGATGAGCCACTCGGCGCCCTCGACCTGAAGCTGCGCGAGCAGATGCAGGTCGAGCTGAAGTCGATCCAGGGCGACGTCGGGATCACCTTCGTCTACGTCACCCACGACCAGGAGGAGGCGCTGACGATGAGCGACCGGATCGCCGTCTTCAACGACGGCCGGATCGAGCAGGTGAGCCCGCCGCGGGAGCTCTACGAGCACCCCGCCAACGAGTTCGTCGCCGGCTTCGTCGGGGTCTCCAATGTGATCGAGCGGGACGGCGCCCGGCAGACGATTCGCCCGGAGAAGATCGAGCTGCTGGTGAACGGGACCGCGGCGCCCCCGGGGCTCCACACGGAGCGCGGGCGCCTCACCGGGATCGCCTACGCCGGCTCGATCACCCGCTTCATCGTCGCCCTCGAGGCCGGCGGCGAGCTTCAGGTCGTGAGGCAGAACGTAGAGACGGCGCCGGGTGGGGTGCCGTCGCAGGGGGAAGAGGTCCTGGTCGGGTGGCGGCCGGAGCAGGCGGCCACGATCGAGGGCACCCAAACCAAAGAGGAGGTAGCACGATGAGAAGGGACGTCCACTCGGCCCGGACGGCGTGGCTGATCGCAGCCGGGCTGGTCGCGTTCATGCTCGTCCTCGCCGGCTGCGGCGGCGGGAGCAGCAGCTCGACCGGCGGCGGCGGTGAAGGCGAAGGCGGCGGTGGCGCCAGCGGCGAGCTGCAGAAGCTCGGCAAAGGCGAGGGCGAAGTCAACCTGATCTCGTGGGCCGGCTACGTCGAACCCGAATGGGTGAAGCCGTTCGAAGCCAAGACCGGTTGCAAGGTCAACGACAAGGTCGCCGGCACCTCCGACGAAATGGTCCAGCTGATGGAGACCGGGCAGTACGACGGCGTCTCCGCCTCCGGCAACGCGACCGCGAGGCTCTGGGCCGCGGGCCAGGTGTCTCCGGTCAACACGGCGCTGGTGCCGAACTACAAGACCGTCTTCGCCGACCTCAAGGAACAGCCCTACAACACCTTCGAAGGGGTCCCCTACGGGATCCCGCACGGCCGCGGCGCCAACCTGCTGATGTGGAACTCGGAAAAGGTGAAACCGGCGCCGGACTCGTGGGAAATCACCATGAACCCGAAGGTCGCGGCGAAATACAAGGGTCACATCAGTCAGTACGACGACCCGATGTCGATCGCCGAAGGCGCCATCTACCTGAAGGCGCACGACCCGAAGCTGGGGATCGAAAGCCCCTACGAGCTGACCGAAGAACAGTTCAACGCGGCGGTCCAGCTGATGAAGGAACAGAAGGCCAACGTCGGCGAATACTGGGGCTCGGCGGAAAAGCAGATCGCCGGCTTCGCCAACGGCAGCAACCTGGTCGGCACCACCTGGCAGTACCAGTACTTCGCGCTCAAAGGCGAAGGCGAACCGATGGCGGCCAGCCCGGCCAGCCAGGGCTTCCTGCCGAAGGAGGGCGCGACCGGCTGGTCGGACACCTGGATGATCAGCTCCAAGGCCAAGCATCCCAACTGCATGTACATGTGGATGAACTGGATCATCGAACCGAAGGTGAACGCCGAGGTGGCGGAATTCTTCGGCGAGGCCCCGGCCCAGGAACTGGCCTGCGAACACACCAAGAACCCGAACTTCTGCAAGGAATACCACGCGGAAGAACCGGCCTTCTGGAAACGGGTCTACTACTGGCAGACGCCGCTGGCCGAATGCAGCGAAGGCGGGCCCGAAGAATGCATGGACTACAACCAGTGGGTCCGTGCCTGGACCGAAATCAAAGGCTAGGCCGGGCGGCGGGCCGCGGCGTTCGTCCGCGTTGAGGCATGGCCTCTGAAGCCGTCGCGGTGAGGAAGAGGTCGGTGGGCCGTCGGCTCGCCGGTCTCTTCTACCACCGCCCGAAGTTGCAGCTCGGCGCCCTGTTGGCGGCGCCGATGGCGTGGCTGGTGCTGCTCTACCTGGGAGCGCTGGCGATCCTCCTGATCACCGCCTTCTGGACGGTCAACCCGCTCAGCGGCACCGTGATCAAGGAATTCAGCCTCGAAAACTTCGAAGAACTGGTCAACGTCCCGGTCTACCGCGAGATCGTCTGGAGGACGGTCCGGACCGCGGTCCTCGTCACCCTCACCGACGCGATCATCGCCTTCCCGATCGCCTTCTACATGGCGAAGGTGGCGGGCCGGCGCGGCAAGGCGATCCTGGTGATCGCGGTGCTGATGCCGCTCTGGTCGAGCTATCTGGTCAAGGTGCTCGCCTGGCGCGAGATCATCGCCGAACACGGGATCATCAACTGGGGGCTCGGGCCGCTCGGGCTGCACGGTCCCGGCGAAGGCCTGGTCGCGGTCTGGCTGGTCTTCACCTACCTCTGGCTGCCCTACATGGTCCTGCCGATCTTCGCCGGCCTGGAGCGGATCCCGAACTCGCTGATCAGCGCCTCCGAGGACCTCGGCGCCTCCCCGTTCACGACCTTCCGGCGGGTGATCCTGCCGCTCGTCTTCCCAGCCGTGGTCGCCGGCTCGATCTTCACCTTCTCGCTCACCCTCGGCGACTACATCGCCCCGAAGCTGGTCTCCAACGAACAGTTCATCGGCACCTCGATCTTCGCCTCGATCACCAACAACCAGCCGTTCGCGGCGGCCTTCGCGCTGGTCCCGATCGTGATCGTCATCGCCTACCTCGGCGTCGCCCGCCGCCTCGGCGCCTTCGAGCACGTCTGATGCGGCTCTCGAAGCGGGCAAAGGTGCTGCTCCGGCTGGCGGTCGCGCTGGCGCTCGCCTTCATCTACATCCCGCTGCTGGTGATCGGCGTCCAGGCCTTCAACTCGAGCAAAATCCTCAAATGGCCGCCGCCCGGCTTCACCCTCGAATGGTTCAGCAAGGCCTTTGAAAGCGAATCGGCGCGGGAAGCGCTGCTCACCTCGCTCGAGGCTGGGCTGGTGGCGACGACGATCGCGATCGTCCTCGGCAGCCTGATCGCACTGGCGCTGGGGCGGCGGCGCTTCTTCGGCCGCGAGGCGATCTCCTTCCTGGTCGTGATCCCGATCGCGCTGCCCGGGATCGTCACCGGCGTCGCCCTCTCCAACACCTTCACCCAGGTGCTGGGGATCAGCCTCAGCCTGATGACCGTGATCATCGGCCACGCCACCTTCTGCATCGTCGTCGTCTACAACAACGTGGTCGCGCGGCTGCGTCGCACCTCGGGCTCCCTGGAAGAGGCCTCGAGCGACCTCGGCGCCGACACCTGGCAGACCTTCCGCCTCGTCACCTTCCCGAGCCTGCGCACCGCGGTCGCCGCCGGTGCCCTGCTCGCCTTCGCCCTCTCCTTCGACGAGATCATCGTCACCACGTTCACGATCGGGGCCGGCGAAGAAACGCTGCCGATCTGGATCTTCCGCAACCTCTTCCGGCCCAACCAGTTGCCGATCGTCGACGCGGTCGCGGTGATCCTGATCCTGATCTCGATCATCCCCGTCTACATCGCCCACCGGCTCTCCAGCGACGAAGGCGGGGTCGGCGGCCGCGGCGGCGCCGGCGGCGGCGGGCCCAGCGCCGCCCCATCGGCGATCGCCGAGGCCGAGGCCACCGCCGCCCACTGACCGCACCCCCCGCCGGGCTGTTCCTTTTATCGGAATAGCATGCATAAGGAACAGCCCCGCGAGCTTGCGGCTCAAGGTCGGGTCGAGATGAGGGCGGCCAGTTCGGCCAGCGCGGCGTCCGGGCGATCGCGCAGATCCTCCCAGCCAAGCCGCAGGATCCGATATCCCGCGTCGACGAGCGCTCGGTTTCGGCGGCTGTCCCGCCGCCCAGCGGCAGGATTGTTGTGGACGTTGCCGCCGTCGGCTTCGACTACCAGCCATTGATGCCGCCAGAGGAAGTCGACCTCGAACTTCTTTCCCCCCAACCACAGGATCTGGTTCGTCTCCGGGACCGGCAGTCCGTGGCGGGTGAGGAGCGGGAGCAGCTTTGCCTCCAATCGACTGCGGAGACGGATTCCCGGCTTGTAGCGGCGCCAGGGCTCGAGCAATCGCAACAGCTTCCTGGCTCCGCGCCGAGGCGGGCCGTCGAGGATGCGATCGATATTTCCGGTGTTGAGGACGCCAAGCACAGCCGCTTGCTCGATCATCTCGCCGAGAGCTTCGAATCCGAGAATGCCGGCGTTGTCGACGATCGTGCGTGACGGACTGGTCGCTGGCACCCGAGCTTCGATCGTGACTTCTTTGCCAGTTGGCGGTGGCACGAAGCGGCGTTTGATGCCTCGGATCTTCCGGCCGCTTTCAATCGGTGCGATCACGTCGACCTGGCGGGGGCGCCACTCCCGCAGGTCCAACAGCCACGCTGCGGTCCCGTGGGATACGACGGTTCCCAGCCCACACGCCATGGTTGCCGCCAAGAGCCTGGCGTGCGGCGTGAGATATCCATGGCCGAGCGCAAAGACGGAGCGAAAGACCACGTGGAGGCGCCCGCGAGCGACCGCTTCGGCGATGCTGCCATCAGGTATCCCGAGATCGCGCAGCTGCTGCCGCGACACGAGGCCGAGCTGGGCTTTCGCCAGGTATGCGGCGCCGGCCCAGGCCCCAGTCGGGCTGTTCCTTTTGTATGCCATTCCGACATAAGGAACAGCCCGCGGAGGTTCGCCCCGCTGCCGGGCGTCGGAAGGCGCCTACAGCGGGATGTTGCCGTGCTTGCGCTTCGGCTGCGCGACCCGCTTCGACTGCAGCATCCGCAGCGCCTTGACCAGCTTCGGGCGGGTCTCGCGGGGTTCGATCACGTCGTCGATGTAGCCGCGCTCCGCCGCCGAGTAGGGGTTCGCGAAGTGGGCTTTGTAGTCGTCGATCAGTTTCTGGCGGCGCTCTTCCGGCGTCGGCGAGTTGGCGATGTCGCGGCGGTAGATGATGTTGACCGCGCCCTCGGGGCCCATCACCGCGACCTCGGCGGTCGGCCAGGCGACGTTGTAGTCGGCCAGCATGTGCTTGGAGGCCATCACGTCGTAGGCGCCGCCGTAGGCCTTGCGGGTGACGACGGTGAGCTTGGGGACGGTCGCCTCGGTGAAGGCGTAGAGCAGCTTGGCGCCGTGGCGGATGATCCCGTTCCACTCCTGGTCGGTGCCGGGGAGGAAGCCGGGGACGTCGGTGAAGGTCAGCAGCGGCACGTTGTAGGCGTCGCAGGTGCGGACGAACCGCGCCGCCTTCTCGGATGCCTCGATGTCGAGGACGCCGGCGAGGAAGGCGGGCTGGTTGCCGACGACCCCGACCGGGAAGCCGTCGAGGCGGGAGAAGCCGCAGACGATGTTCTTGGCGAAGTGCTCGTGGACCTCGAAGAACTCCTCGTCGTCGACGACACGGGTGATCACGTCGCGCATGTCGTAGGGCTTGGAGGGATCGTCGGGGACGAGGGTGTCGAGCTCGGTGTCTTCGCGATCGGGATCGTCCGTGGGCTCGAACCGGGGCGGCTGCTCGAGGTTGTTCGAGGGCAGGAAGCTGAGCAGGTAGCGGGCGTCCTCGAGGCAGCTCTCCTCGTCCTCGGAGGCGAAGTGCGCCACCCCGGACTTCGAGTTGTGGCTCATCGCCCCCCCGAGCGCCTCGAACTCGACTTCCTCGCCGGTCACCGTTTTGATCACCTCGGGGCCGGTGATGAACATGTGCGAGGTCTCTTTGACCATGAAGATGAAGTCGGTCATCGCCGGCGAGTAGACGGCCCCCCCGGCGCAGGGGCCCATGATCAGGCTGATCTGCGGGATCACCCCGGAGCATTTGACGTTGCGAGCGAAGACGTCGCCGTAGGCGCCGAGCGAGACGACGCCCTCCTGGATCCGGGCGCCGCCGGAGTCGTTGATCCCGATCACCGGCGCCCCGACCGCGGCGGCGAGGTCCATCACCTTGCACATCTTCTCCGCCATCACCTCGCCGAGGCTGCCGCCGAAGACCGTGAAGTCCTGCGAGAAGACGAAGACGGCGCGGCCGTCGATCGTCCCGTGGCCGGTGACGACGGCGTCGCCCCAGGGCCGTTTCTTCTGCATTTCGAAGTCGTAGGTGCGGTGGCGAACGAAGGTGTCGAGCTCCTCGAAGGAGCCGGGGTCGAGCAGCTTCTCGATCCGCTCGCGGGCTGTCAGCTTGCCCTTCGCGTGCTGCTTCTCGACCGCTTCCGCGGAGGCCGAGTGGATTGCCGCCTCGCGCAGCTCCCGCAGGTAGGCGAGCTTCTCCTCGTGGGTGATCGGGTTCTTCTCACGCATGGGTGCAGGCGCTCCGGGGAGCGCGAGCGCGGATTCTATGTGTCAGCTGAACGGACGGCGCTGCGGTTCGGCGAAGCGGTCGAGGAGCGCCTCGAGGTCGGCCTCGTGGAGGCCGCTGTGCTCGCTGGCGCGCAGCAGGACCCGGGTTCCGAAGCCCTTCTCGGCCATCGTCACCTCGACGCCTTCGACCGTCGCCACAAGCTCCGCCAGCTCCGGCTCGGACTTCATCAGGGTCCTCGAAACCTCGATCATGGGCGCGCCTTTCGACCGTCCCGGCCCCGCTCCTGCCGCTGAACGCGGCCATTCAACGGGGAGACCCGCCGGGCGCAGCCGCTCGGCGCTAGAAGAAGGCGCCGCCCTGGTACTCGCCGAAGACGTCGCGCATGGCGCCGCAGACCTCGCCGATCGAGGCGTCGGCGGCGAGCGCGGCGCGGATTGGGTGCAAGAGGTTGCCGTCGCCGCGGGCGACGTCGCGAAGCGCCTCCAGCCTGGCCGCGACCGCGGCCTGGTCGCGGCGCTCCTTGAAGGCCGCCAGCCGGCCCAGCTGGCGCTGCTCGGCCTCGGGGTCGACCTTGAGGATGTCGACGTCGTCGACCTGGTCGGTGACGAACTTGTTGACGCCGACGATGATGTCCTGGCCGCTGCGGTAGCGCTCGTGGTAGGAGTGGGCCGACTCCTCGATCTCGCGCTGCATGAACTCCAGCGCCTCGACCGAGCCGCCGAGCTCCGCCACCTTCTCCATCAGCTCCCAGGCCCGCGCTTCGACCTCGTCGGTCAGCGACTCGACGAAGTAGGAGCCGGCGAAGGGATCGACCGTGTCGGCGACGCCGGACTCGTAGGCGAGCACCTGCTGGGTGCGCAGCGCGATCCGCGCCGAGCGCTCGGTCGGCAGCGCCAGCGCCTCGTCGAAGCCGTTGGTGTGCAGCGACTGGGTGCCGCCGGCAACGGCGGCGAAGCCCTGCAGCGCCACCCGGATGATGTTCACCTCGGGCTGCTGGGCCTGCAGCGTCACCCCGCCGGTCTGGGTGTGGAAGCGGATTTTCATCGAGTTCGGGTCCCGCGCCCCGAACCGCTCGGCGACGATCTTCGCCCACATCCGCCGCACCGCCCGGAACTTGGCGATCTCCTGGAAGACGTTGTTGTGGCAGTTGAAGAAGAAGGCGAGGCGGGGCGCGAAGTCGTCGATCTCGAGGCCGCGGGCGAGCGCCGCCTCGACGTAGGCGATCGCGTTGGAGAGGGTGAACGCCACCTCCTGCACCGCCGAGCAGCCCTTCTCGCGGATGTGGTACCCGGAGATCGAGATCGTGTTCCATTTCGGCACCCTCTCGCGGCAGTACTCGAAGATGTCGGTGGTCAGCCGCATCGTCGGCCCCGGCGGGTAGATGTAGTTGCCGCGGGCCATGTACTCCTTCAGCACGTCGTTCTGGACGGTGCCGCGCAGCTTCTGGCTGGGGACCCCCTGCTCCTCGCCGACCAGCTCGTAGAGCAGCAGCAGGATCGCCGCCGGCGCGTTGATCGTCATCGAGGTGGAGACGGAGTCGAGCGGAATCTCCTCGAAGCAGATCCGCATGTCCTCGATCGTGTCGATCGGGACCCCGGTGCGGCCGACCTCGCCGTTGCAGAGCGGGTCGTCGGAGTCGC
>JAFDWC010000076.1 GCA_018268655.1 Actinomycetota bacterium | reverse complement strand
CGACCTCGGCGCCGGCGTCCTGGATCAGCCGCCGCATCACGTTGATCGCGGCGTCGTGGCCGTCGAACAGCGAGGCGGCGGTGACGAAGCGCAGCGGCAGCTCGTCGGCGCCGGCGGTCGTGGCGGCGCCGCGGTGGTCGAGCACGGTGCTCATGAGCGCTCCCGGAGCAATACGCGCACCATGGATAGTAGGAATACCACCTAACTCCCGGTTCCGCAACCTCCAATCGCGGCCCGCGTGCACTTGTCCCCGCTATCCGGGGACAAAGGCACGAGGGTCAGGTGCTGGCGTCGTGGCCGAGGCCGAGCGCGCGCCGCAGGGCGAGCACCGGGGCGCTGTCGCCGGCCAGAACCGTCCCGACCACGACCAGGGCGCCGATCACGATCGCCCCGCGGGCGAGCTCGACCACGGTCGAGGTGGCGATTCCCCAGGCCGCTTCGGCCGCTTCGCGGTCGGCCTCGCGGCTGAGCAGCGCGTCGACCACCTCGTGGCCGGCAACCGCCCGCGCCAGCAGCGCCAGCACCCCCGCCGCGGCCAGGCTGAGGCCGACGCCGAGCAGGGCCCGCCGCAGGCGCGCCCGCCCCAGCAGCAGCGCCAGCGCGAACAGGGCGACGGTGGCGAGGGTCGCCGGCAGCGGCAGCTCGCGGATCACCCGCACCACCTCCTGCGCCTGTTCCAGCTCTTCGGCTTCGAGCACTTCGATGCGCGCCGTCCCCGGTTCGATCAGGGCACCGAGGTCGCCGACCCCGAACGAGCCGGCAAGCCCGCTTTCGCCGACCGAGGCGGCCAGCTGGCGCAGCGCCGGCGTGAGGTTGATCACCACCCTGCCGTTGCCGCCGAGGCTGGTCGCTTCTTCGTCGAGGACCCGCACCAGCTCGCGGTGGCCGATCCGATTCGCCTGCCGCCAGAGCTGGTGGAACTGCGGCGTCGCCATCACCCGTTCGGCCAGGCGGGTCCCCTGGCGGCGCAGCCGCGGCACCACTTCGGCCGCGACTTCTTCCTGGCCCGCCGCGCTCAACTGGCCCTCGGCTTCGGCGACCAGCTGATCGGCGAGGAAGACCGCGACGCGGTGTCGGACCTCGCGGCTTTCCAGCATCCGGCCGCTGGAGGAGACCCAGCTGCTGGTGTCGAGCAGCTGCTGGTTGGCCCAGATCGCCCCGATCGCGACGGCGCCGGTCAGCGCCGCCAGCACCAGGACGACGGCGACCGCGAACGGGTGGCTGCTCCTCTGCCGGGGCATCGCTCCCTCCGAGCGTACGGAGGCAGCGGGGCCGGCCCGCGGCTACTCGTCCAAGACGGTCAGGTCGATATGCCCGAGCCGGCGCGGATCGGCGAGCAGGTCGATCTCGACGATGCGGCCGTCGACGACGACGAAGCCGGCGACCGAGGTCGGCTTGCCGCCCGGGGCGACGACGAAGCCAGGGCTGCCGTTCACCAGCGCCGGCCGCACGAACGGGGCGAACGGCGCGCCGAAGGTGATCGCGTTCTCGGCCACCGCCTCGGCCCCGTAGACCTCGCGCGAGGGCGGCCCCGGCAGGTCGCCGCGGTCGACGCGGAAGACGACGTCGGGGTCGAGCAGGGCGACCAGCCGCTCGAAGTCGCCCTCGCGGGCGGCGGCGACGAAGGCGTCGATCACCTCGCGCTGGCGGGCGCGGTCGGGGTCGGCGATCGGGACCGCGCCGCGAACCCGGCGGCGGCCGCGGCTGGCGAGCTGGCGGGTCGCGTCAGGGGAGCGCTCGACGATCGGGGCGATCTCGTCGAACGGCACCGCGAACATGTCGTGCAGGACGAAGGCGAGCCGCTCCGCCGGCGGCAGCGTCTCCAGCACCACCAGCAGCGCCAGGCCGACCGAGTCGGCGAGCAGCGCCTGGTGCTCGGGGTCGGCCTCGCCTTCGGCGCTGACCAGCGGCTCCGGAACCCACGGCTCCAGCGGCTCCTCGCGCCGGGACCGCCGCCAGCGCAGCTGGTCGAGGCAGACCCGGGCGACGACCGTGGTCAGCCAGCGCTGGAGGTCGTCGATCGCCGCCGCGTCGGAGCGGCTCAGCCGCAGCCACGCCTCCTGCACCGCGTCCTCGGCCTCCGCCACCGAGCCGAGCATCCGGTAGGCGACCGACTCCAGCCGCGGCCGGCTCTGCTCGAAGCGCTCGGCGAGAACGTCGGGCTGGGCCATCGGCGACATCATCGCGAGGGCACCGGGCTCGGGGCGGGGGCGCTGTCGTGCCCGCCGACCGCGGCGGCCGGCTCGGCGAGGTCGAGCGGGTCGCGCTCGATGTCGCGCTCGCGGACCAGGGCGAAGGCGGCGACGGCGCCGGCGAAGGCGACCAGGGCGCCGAGCGCGAGGACGTCGTTGAAGCCGGCGAGGAAGCCTTCGCGGGCGGCGCTGCCGACGCTGCCGCGGATCCCCGGAGGGACCTGGGCGAGCGCCTGCGGCAGCGCCCCCGAGGAGGCCGCTTCGACCAGCTGCCGCGGGTGGTCGCCGCTGGCGGCCGGGGTGCCGGCGGCCAGTTCGGAGACCTTGTCGGCGCCGCGGCCGATGAAGATCGCCCCCCAGACCGCGACCCCGACGGCGACGCCGACCTGGCGGAAGGTGTCGTTGATCCCGGCCGCCATCCCGCTGCGCTCCTTCGGCACGACGCTGAGGGCGACGTCGGCGACCACCGGGTTGAGGAAGCCGACCCCGGCACCGACCACCAGCAGCCCGGCGAGGATGCCGGTCCAGCTGTCGCCGGCGCTGATCCCGGTCATCAGCAGCAGGCCGACCCCAATCACCGCCAGGCTGCCGCCCATCAGCAGCCGTGCCGGCACCCGCGACAGCAGCGTCCCGGCCAGCGGCGCGAAGAAGAAGCTGACGACGGTGATCGGCAGGTAGCGGAGGCCGGCCTGGAACGGCGTGTAGCCGAGGTAGTTCTGGAGGTAGAGGGTGACGTAGAGGAAGAGCGCGAAGATCGAGGCCGAGACCGCGAAGGCGGCGAGCTGGACCCCGGTGAAGGCCGGGCGGCGGAAGAGGCCGAGCGGCAGCATCGGCGCCGCGACCCGGCGCTCGATCACCAGGAAGGCGGCCATCAGGACGCCGGCGCCGGCCAGCAGCGAGATGATCAGCGTGCTGCCCCAGCCCTCGTCGTTGCCGCGCACCAGCGCCAGCACCAGCATGAAGAGGGCGGCTGAGAAGGTCGCCACCCCGGGCCAGTCGAGCCGGCCGGCGTCGGGGTTGCGGCTCTCGCGCAGCCGCAGCCGGGTGACCGCGATCGCCGCGATCCCGATCGGCACGTTGAGGTAGAAGATCGACTCCCAGCCGAAGCCGTCGGTGAGGGCGCCACCGACCAGCGGCCCGACCGCCACCGCGACCCCGATCGAGGCGCCGTAGATCCCCATCGCGGTGCCGCGCTCGCGCCCGGCCGGGAACTCCTGAGCGACCAGCGCCAGCGAGACCGCGAACATGATCGCGCCGCCGACCCCCTGCAGGGCGCGGGAGAGGTTGAGGAAGGTCGGGTCGGGGGCGAGGGCGCAGAGCAGCGAGGCCAGCGAGAAGATCGCCAGCCCGATCTCGAACACCCGCCGGCGGCCGAAGCGGTCGGCGAGCGAGCCCGCGGTGAGCACCAGTGCCGCCAGGGTCAGGGCGTAGGCGTCGACCACCCACTGCAGATCGCCGAAACTGGCGTGCAGGCTGGAGCGAATCGACGGCAGCGCCACGTTCACCACCGTGATGTCGAGCAGCAACATGAAGGTCGCCACGGTGACGGCGAGCAGGGTCCACCACTTGCGTTGCATCTGGGCCTCCTGAAATCCGTGTTCTAGGAGGTAGACGAAGGGGCCGGGGCCGATGTGACGAGCGGGGGCGGCGATCGCGTCTGGGAGGAGCGCTTTGATCGCCCGCGGTGAATCGTGAGCTTGGCGGGAGGACAGAGACTCGGGCGCCGGTTCGGCTGGCTCTGGGGCGCCTACGCGGTCAGCGCGGTCGGGACCTGGCTCGCCTTCGACGCCTTCCCGCTGATCGCGATCCTCGTCCTCGACGCCAGCCCGGCCGAAGTCTCGGCGCTGGCGGCGGCCGGGCTCGCGGTCGGGGCGCTGGTCGCGATCCCGCTCGGCCCCTGGGTCGAGTTCCGGCCCAAGCGGCCGGTGATGGTCGCGATGGACCTGCTCCGCTGCGCGGCGCTGCTCAGCGTCCCCGCCGCCTACGCGCTCGGGGCGCTCTCCTTCGCCCAGCTGCTGCTGGTCTCGGTCGTCGTCGGCGCCGCCGACATCGCCTTCAACGCGGCCAGCGGCGCCTTCCTCAAGTCGTTGCTGCGGCGCGAGCAGCTGCTCGTCGCCAACGGCCGCTTCGAAGCCACGAGCTGGACCGCGACGATGCTCGGGCCGCCGCTCGGCGGCGCCCTGATCGGGATCTTCGGCCCGGTGACGACGGTGATCGTCGACGCCGCCAGCTACCTCGGCTCGGCGCTCGGGATCGGGGCGATCGGCGGCGGCGAGCAGCGGCCGGCCCGGCCCGAGGGGCAGCGCCTGCGGCGCGCCGAGCTGCTCGAGGGCTGGCGCTTCCTCCTCTCCCACCCCACCCTGCGGCTGCTCTTCGTCAACAACGTCCTCGTCGGCGGCCTGATCCTCGCCACCGCACCGCTGCTGGCGGTGCTGATGCTGGGCCAGCTCGGCTTCACCCCGCTCCAGTACGGCCTCGCCTTCGCCGCGCCCTGCCTCGGCGGCCTGGTCGGCTCCCGCCTCTCGCAGCCGCTGGTCGCCCGCTTCGGCGGCCCGCGGGTGATCCGCGTCGCCGGCACCCTGCGCGCGGTCTGGCCGATCGGCCTCGCCCTGATCGTCCCCGGCCCGGCCGGCCTCGCCCTGGTGATCGGACTGCAGCTCTGCCTCGTCACCTGCATGGGCGTCTTCAACCCGGTCCTCGCCACCTACCGGCTCGAGCAGACCGGGAGCGAGCGGGTGGCCCGAACCCTCGCCGCCTGGTCGGTGACCAGCAACCTGACCAAGGCGATCCTGATCGCCGTCTGGGGACTGCTCGCGGCGGCGACCAGCCCGCGCTTCGCGATCGCCGCCGCCGGCGCCCTGCTGCTGGCGACGCCGCTGCTGCTACCGCGGCAGGCGCGGTGGCGCGGAGCGGTAGCTCGGCGGGGTCTCGGAGAGCCGGATCGGGTTGCGGGTTAGCGGCACCGGCGGGCCGTCCTCGCGCGGCACCGCCACGATCGGTTCGAGGCCGATCCCCTCGGCGAAGGCGAAGGCCGCGGCGAGGTCGTTGACGACGCCGGCGGGGACGCGGCGGGCGGTCAGGGCGGCGGCCCACTCGCTCGCCGGGCGGGCCGCGAGCGCCGCCTCGAGCTCGGCGCGGAGCGCGACTCGGTGCTCGACCCGCGCCGAGTTGGTGACGAAGCGCGCGTCTTCGGCCAGCTCGGGGCGGCCGAGCTCCTCGCAGAGGGCGCCGAACTGGCGGTCGTTGCCGACCGCGAGGACGAGGTCTCCGGCGCCGGTCGCGACCAGTTCGTAGGGGGCGATGCTGGGGTGCGAGTTGCCGATCCGGCCGGGGACTGCGCCGGCGACGGTGTAGCCGGAGGCCTGGTTGACGAGGGCGGCGAGCAGGGCCGAGAGCAGGTCGACCTCGACCCGCTGGCCGTGGCCGCTGCGGTGGCGGTGCTGGAGCGCGGCCAGCACCCCGACCGCGGCGAAGAGGCCGGCGATGACGTCGACGAGGGCGACGCCGACCTTCAGCGGTGGCCCGTCGGGCTCGCCGGTGACGCTCATCAGGCCGCCGAGCGCCTGCACCAGGAGGTCGTAGCCGGGCAGCGCCGCACCCGCCTCGCCGGCGCCGAAGCCGGTGATCGAGCAGTAGACGAGGCCCGGGTTGGCGGCCGCCAGGTCCTCGTAGCCGAGGCCGAGCTTCGCCATCACCCCGGGCCGAAAGTTCTCGACCACGACGTCGGCCTCAGCGGCAAGGCGCAGCGCCTCGGCGCGGCCGGCGTCGGTCCCGAGGTCGAGGACGACGCTGCCCTTGTTGCGGTTCACGGACTGGAAGTAGGTGGCTTCACCGGCCTCGTCGTAGGGCGGCCCCCAGGCGCGGGTTTCGTCGCCGCCCCCCGGCCGCTCGACCTTGGTAACCGCGGCGCCGAGGTCGGCGAGGACCATCGTCGCCAGCGGCCCGGCGAGGACGCGCGAGAAATCGAGGATGCGGAGCTCGCCGAGGGCGCCGGGGCCGAGCGGCGCGGATTCTGCCGCAACCGGCGGCTCCGCTCCCGATTTGCCCGAATCCGCGCTCATCTGGTTCAATCCTTTCAGATTTTCGAAAATCGACGATATGGCCCGAACGACGGCCATCTGCCCCCGCCCCACCGAAAGGACCCCTCCCCCATGACCTCCGCCGCCGCTCCGGCCCAGATCCGTCCCGAGGACTACCTGGCGATCGATCGCCTGCTCTCCGATGAGGAGCGCGACATCCGCGACACCGTCCGTGCCTTCGTCGCCGACAGGGTGACGCCGTATGTCGGCGAGTGGTTCGAGGAGGCGAGGATTCCGCTGGAGCTGGCGGGTGAACTGGGCAGCCTCGGGGTCCTGGGGATGCACCTGCAGGGCTACGGCTGCGCCGGGGCCTCGGCGACGGCCTACGGGCTCTCCTGCCTGGAGCTCGAGGCGGGTGACTCGGGGGTGAGGAGCCTGGTCTCGGTCCAGGGGTCCTTGGCGATGTTCGCGATCTGGAAGTGGGGCTCGGAGGAGCAAAAGCAGGAGTGGCTGCCGCGGATGGCCGAAGGCAAGGCGATCGGCTGCTTCGGGCTGACCGAGCCCGACGCCGGCTCTGACCCGGGCTCGATGCGGACCCGGGCCAAGCGCGACGGGTCCGATTGGATCCTGCACGGGCAGAAGATGTGGATCACCAACGGCTCGGTCGCCGACGTCGCCGTCGTCTGGGCGCAGAGCGATGACGGGGTCAAGGGCTTCCTCGTCCCCAAGGGGACGCCGGGCTTCACGACCCAGGAGATCCACAAGAAGCTGAGTTTGCGGGCTTCGGTCACCTCGGAGCTATTGCTCGATGACGTGCGGCTGCCGGACTCGGCCCGGCTGCCGGAGGTGAGCAGCCTGCGGGGGCCGCTCTCCTGCCTAAACGAGGCCCGCTACGGGATCGTCTGGGGGGCGATCGGGGCGGCCCGGGCCTGCTTTGAAGCGGCCCTCTCCTACGCGAAGGAGCGCGAACAGTTCGGCAAGCCGATCGCCTCCTTTCAGATCCAGCAGCAGAAGCTGGCGAAGATGGCGCTCGAGGTGAACCGCGGGACCCTCCTGGCTCTGCACCTGGGGCGGATGAAGGACGCCGGGGTGCTGCGGCCCGAGCACGTCTCGATGGGCAAGCTCGCCAACGTCAACGCGGCGCTCGAGGTGGCACGGAACGCGCGCCAGGTGCTGGGGGCCAACGGGGTGACCCTGGAGTACCCGGTGATCCGCCACATGAACAACCTCGAGTCGGTGGTCACCTACGAGGGGACCGCCGACGTGCACGCGCTGGTGGTCGGCGAAGCGCTGACCGGGATCGGGGCGTTTCGCTGACTCGGAGCCTCTGGCTCTAAGCCGCGGACTGCGCCTCGCGCGGGTGGATCTCCGCCGATCCCCCGCGCAGCGGCGTCCCGATCCGCCCCGAGCGCTCGCCGATGATCTCGGCGAGGACCGAGACCGCGACCTCCTCCGGCGTCGCCGCGCCGATGTCGAGGCCACAGGGGGCGTGGACCCGCTCCAGCGCCGACTCCTCCACCCCGCCCTCGCGCAGCCGCCGCTCGCGGTCGGCGGTGGTTTTGCGCGAGCCGAGGGCGCCGATGTAGCCGGCCTCGGTCTCGAGGGCGCCGACCAGCGCCGGCTGGTCGAACTTCGGGTCGTGGGTGAAGACGAGGATGGCGTCGCGGGGGCCCAGCTCCACCTGCTCGAAGGCCTCTTCGGGCCAGACCAGCATGGTCTTGGCCGCGCGCTTGAAGCGCGGCGTCTCCAGGAACGGCGCCCGCGGGTCGGCGATCGTCACCTCGTAGCCGAGCTCGGAGGCGATTCGGGCGAGCGCCGCCGAGAAGTCGATGGCGCCGAAGATCATCATCTTCGGCGGCGGCGCGAAGGAGTGGACGTGGACGCCGAGCTCGGCCCCGAGCACGGCGCCGTCGGCGCCGTAGCGCCGCACCCCGCTGCGGCCCTGGGCGAGCATCCCGGCGGCGTCGCGGGAGACCGAGTGGTAGAGCAGCTCGGGCCCGTCGAAGCGGCCCTCGACCTCGCCGTCGATCAGCGCCAGCTTGCCGCCCGCCCCCTCGCCGTCGAGCAGAGTCGCGATCGCCACCGGCCGCCCCGCCGCGACCGCGTCGCGGGCATCGGCCTCGACCTCGGCGTCGGCGCCGGAGAGCTCGTGGACGAAGACGTGGACGGTGCCGCCGCAGGTCAGCCCGACCTGGCCGGCAAGTTCGTCGGTGATCCCGTAGGTGACGGTGTGGGCGGGAGCGCCGGCGAAGATCGCTTTCGCCTCGCCGACTACCGCCCCCTCGACGCAGCCACCGGTGATCGAGCCTTCGATCGCGCCATCGGAGGCGATCAGCATCAGCGCCCCGGGTTCGAGCGGCGCCGATCCCTCGATCCCGACCAGCAGTGCCGCAACCACCCGCCGCCCCTCCCGCAACCAGTCGCTGGCGACGGCGGCGATGCGGCGGGTCGTGGTCATCGGACTCGCCTTGGGGAGTGCGGGGGCATCACCTAAAGCCTAGTCATTCGCCGACGTCGGCCCCGGCGACGACGCGGTGAGGCTGGCCCCCCTCGGTGATGTTCGGCGTGTCCTCGATCAGGCTCCGGGTGTAGGGGTGGTGCGGCGTATCGAGCACGGTGGCCGTCAGGCCCTCCTCGACCACGGTTCCCTCCGAGAGGACCAGGACCCGCTCGGCGATCGTGCGGACGAGGGCGATGTTGTGGGTGACGAAGAGGATGCCCAGCCGTTCCTGCTGCTGCAGGTCCTGCAGCAGGTCGATGATCGCCGCCTGCACGGAGGTGTCGAGGGCCGAGGTGACCTCGTCGCAGATCAGGATCTCGGGCTCGGCCGCGAGGGCGCGGGCGATCGCGACGCGCTGCCGTTCGCCCCCGGAGAGCTCGTCCGGGTAGCGGTCCATCGCCCGCGCCGGCAGCGAGACCCGCTCCAGGGCCGCGGCGACGCGCTCGTCGGCGGCCTTGCCGCGGAGGCCGAAGAACTGCTGGATCGGGCCGCGCACGGCGTCGCCGATCGAGCGTCGCGGGTTCAGCGAGTTGAAGGGGCTCTGGAACACGTACTGCATCCGCCGGCACAGCTCCTTCGGGCGCTGGGCCACAGTCGTCGCCACCGGCGTCTGGTCGACCTCGATCTCACCGGTCCACTTGTGGTGGAGGCCGGCGACCGCGCGCGATAGCGTCGTCTTGCCCGAGCCCGACTCGCCGACGAGGGCGATGCATTCGCTCGGGTGCAGCTCGAAGCTGACGCCGGCGAGCACCTGGCGCTCCCCGTAGAAGGCGTCGACCCCCGCGACCTTGAGCAGCGCCGGGCCCTGCGCCCCAGTGCCGGCCGCCGCTGTCGGATGCTGGGCGCTGCGCTGTCGCTTGCCGCGGTCGAGCTCGACCGCGCGGATGCAGAGGACGTCCTGCTCGCGCAGCTTCTCGTACGGGGGAGCGGCCGCGCGGCATTTGTCGATCGCGAAGTCGCAGCGGTCGGCGAAGACGCAGCCGCCCGGCCGCTGGCCGGGAGGCGGCACCTTGCCCGGGATCGCCACCAGGGTCATTTTCGCCTCGAGGTCGGGGATCGCCTCGATCAACTTGGCGGTGTAGGGATGCCCGGGCTGCTCGAAGATCGCGTCGCTCGGGCCGACCTCGACCAGGCGCCCCGCGTACATCACGATCACCCGCTGGGCGAGGTTCGAGATCACCGCGAGGTCGTGGCTGACGTAGACCGCGGAGGCGCGGTGACGCTGGCACATCTCGCGGATGATTTTCAGCACGTGGGCCTGGGTCGAGACGTCGAGGCCGGTCGTCGGCTCGTCCATCACGATCAGCTTCGGCTGCAGGAGGAAGGCCATCGCGATGCAGACGCGCTGCTGCTGCCCGCCCGAGAGCTGGTGGGCGTAACGCTTGAGGAACTGGCGATCGGTGGGAAGCCGCACCTCCTCGAGCACCGTCGCGATCCGTTCCGCCCGCTCCGCCGCCGAGGCACCGGTGTGTTCGGAGAGGGTCTCCTCCAGCTGCAGGCCGATGCGGAGGCCCGGGTTCAGCGCGACCGTCGGATCCTGCGGCACGTAGGAGATCACCTTGCCACGGACCCCGCGCATCTCCTCGGCCGAGAGCGCCAGCATGTCGATGCCGGCGACGACTACCCTGCCCGCGGCGATGCGGGTGCCGCGCCGGGCGTACCCGAGCAGGGCCAGCGCCGCCGTCGTCTTGCCCGAGCCCGACTCTCCGACCAGGCCGACGACTTCGCCCTCGCCGACGGTGAACGAAGCCTGGTCGACGATCTCGGCGCCGCTCGCCGCGACCTCGACCCGGAGGCCCTCGACCTCGGCGACGATACTCGTCGCGGCAGCGGGATCCGGGGTCATCAGCCCTCCCCCCCGCTGGTGCGGGCCACCGCGCGGGCGAAGCCGTCGGTGACGAAGTTCGTCCCGATCGCGAGCAGCGCGATGCAGACCGCGGGCACCACCAGGGGCAGCGGCTGGATCGTGATGATTTCGCGGTTTTCGCTGATCATCAGGCCCCAGTCGGCGTTCGGCGGCTGGATCCCGAAGCCGAGGAAGCTGATCGCCGCTACCAGCGCGATCGACCAGGTCAGCCGTAACCCGAACTCGACCGCGAGCGGGGTGATGATGTTCGGCAGCACCTCCTTGCGGAGGATCCGGCGGGCCGGCGTCTTGATCGCTTCCGCCGCCTGGATGTACTCGCGCTCGACGATCTCGGTCGTCACTCCCCGCGCCACCCGCGCCACCTGCGGGACCCAGCTGATCGCGATCAGCACCGAGACCAGCCACAGCTTGGTCCCCAGCATCGAGACGAAGAGGAGGACGAGGATGATCTGGGGGAAGGCGAGGATGACGTCCATCGTCCGCATCAGGGCGTCGTCCAGCCAGGAGCGGCTGTACCCCGCGAGCATGCCGAGCGCGGCGCCGACCAGGACCCCCAGCGCCGTCGCCAGGAACGCCATCCAGACCAGGCCGCGGCCGCCCCAGAGGACCCGGGAGAGGACGTCGCGACCGAGCGCATCGGTGCCGAGCGGGAACTGGGCCGAGGGTCCCTGGGCCGGGATCGAGACGATCGCGCTCGGTTCGTACTGGGCGAAGAGCGGCCCGAACAGGGCTACCGCGAGCACCAGCAGCGTGATCACCAGGCCGACCTGGGTCCGGCGCTGGCGCAGCGCTCGGGCAGCCGCCGATCTCCGCCCCCGCCCCGCCCTCGCCGCCGGCAGCTCGATCGCCTGGGTGCTCATCGGAACTGGGTCCTCAGCTTCGGGGTGACGTAGACGGTGAGCAGGTCGGCGCAGAGGTTGATCAGCACGTAGGCCGCCGCGAAGACCAGGACGATCGCCTGGATCACCGGCAGATCGCGGGTCTGCACGGCGCTCGTCAGGGCGCTGCCGAGGCCCGGGTAGGCGAACAGGAATTCGATCGTCACCACGCCCCCGGTCAGGTAGATGAGGGTCAGGGACGACCCCTGAATCGCCGCCACCAGAGAGTTGCGCATCGCGTGCCGGCGGATGATCGTGCCCTCGCGCAGGCCCTTCAGCCGCGCCATGTGGACGTACTCCGATTCGAGCACGTCGATCATCGTCGCCCGCTGCAGGCGGGCCACGTACGGGACCACCGCAAGGACCAGCGCGGCCACCGGCAGCACCAGCATTTCAGGGTTCTGGAACGCCGTTTCGCCGGGACCGATCACGGCCACCGCCGGCAGCCAGGTGAAGACCGTGGTCGCGAACAGGACCAGCAGCAGCAGGGCGATCACGAATTCCGGCATCGCGGTCAGGGTCAGCAGCACGGTCTGGATGCCGTGGTCGACCGGGCGATCGCGACGGACCGCGGAGATCGTCCCTATCAGCAGCGAGAGCGGGATCGAGATCAGCGCCGAGAGCAGCACCAGCGCCAGCGTGTTGAGGCCGCGGCGGCCGATCAGGTGGGTGACCGCTTCGTGGGTCGCGATCGAGCTCCCGAACGAGCCGGTGACCGTGTTCTTAAGCCAGTCGACGTACTGGGTCAGGAGCGGCTTGTCCAAGCCGTGCAGCTTGTTGAAGGCGGCGACCTGGGCGGGGGTGACGTGGCCGAGGATCTCGCGGGCGGGATCCCCCGGCAGCGTCTGCGTCGCCAGGAAGACGATGATCGAGACGCCGAGGAGGGTCAGCAGGCTCAGGGCGATGCGCCGCAGGACCCAGACGGAGAGCCGAGCGCCCCCGGAGCGCGGCAGGTCGGAGCCGAGGCCGAGATCACCCGGCGCCGGCTCGCCCGCCTGAACTAAGGCGTCACTGCTCATCTCACCCCTAGACGAAGCCGAGTTTGTCGAGCCTGCAGCGGCTTAGCCCCCAACCGGTGTGATCGACCGGGTTATAGCCCGCGAGCTTGTTCGAATAGGCGTCGACGGTGTTCTGGAAGGACCAGACCAGGAACCCACCCCTTTCGAATTCGATCTTGTGCATTTCCTGGATGATTTCTTCCTGTTTGCCTTTATCGGGCTGTTTGCAGGCCTGGAAGAACAGCGAGTTGAACTGCGGGTCGTTGAAGTGGGTGGTGTTGACCACGCTTGATTTCGGGCCGTTGGCGATCGAGGCCGTGACCAGGTACGGGAGGCCCGGCCAGTAGTCGATCGAGAAGGGCCACTTCGTGTAGCGGCCGTAGTACGTCGAGGGTTCGACCAGTTTGGTGTTGAGCTTGACGCCGGCGGTCTTCGCGTTGGCGGCGAGAACCTCACAGGCCTGGACGATGCCGGCGGAGATCGGCGAGGTGACGAGTTCGAACGTTTCGTTTTCGCGGCCCGCCTGCTTCAGCAGCGACTGCGCTTCTTCGATGTTCTGTTCGCGCTGCGGCCCACCCTTGAACCCTTCGGCAAAGCGCCCGAAGTAGTCGCTGGCCGGCGTTCCCTGCCCGTTCAGAGCCGAGGTGATGGCCTGTTCGCGAGACATCAGGAGCTTGATCGCCTGCCTCACCCGCACGTCGTTGTACGGCGCCAGGTCGACCCGCATCGTGATCGGGTTGAAGGCGCCGGTTTCCGAGGCGACGATCGAGATGTTGCCGGTGCCTTCGAGCTGTGAGACCTGGACGAACGGCACCTGGTCGATCGCGTCGACCTGGCCCGACAGCATCGCGTTGACGCGGGCGGTGTCGTCGGGCAGTTCGACCATGATCAGTTCTTCGGCCAGCGCCTTCGTGCCCCAGTAGTTCTCGAAGCGCTCGAGCACCGTCTGCTGCCCGGGGGTGAAGCTCTTGAATTTCCACGGCCCGGTGCTGACCGGGTTCTTCGGGTCGTAGCCGACCGGGACCATGTAGGTGACGTCGCTCAACAGCTGCGGGAACGACACGTTCGGGTAGTGGAGATCGAACTGAACCGTTTGGGCGTCGATCTTCTTCATCCCGGCGAGGGAGTTGATGTACTGACCGGAGGCGGTGGCGCCGACCTTCGGGTCGAGGATCCGTTCCATCGTGAAGACGACGTCGTCGGCGACGAGGGTTTTGCCGTTGTGGAATTCGACTTCGGGTTTGAGTTTGATCGTCCAGGAGTCGAGGGACTTGTTCGGCGTGATCTCTTCGATCAGCGCGTTCTCCAGCCCCAGGGTTCCGTTCATCCAGATCAGGTTCTCGTAGAAGACCTGGTCACGGGTGGTCGCGGCGGGCCCGTTGACGAACGCCGCGTCGAAGTTTTCCGACGGGCTGCCGCCGCCGAGTCCGACTCTCAGGACGCCCCCCGGTTTCGGCTTCCCGGTCGGCGCCGGGCTCGAGCCGCCGGTTTGCGTCGGGGTGCCGCTGCTGGCCCCGCAGGCCGCCAGCGCCAGCGCGCCGACACCCCCGGCGCCGGCGATCAGCAACGACCGGCGAGTCAGGGCGTGCCTGTCCGCAGTATCTCTCCAATCCTCAGCCATTCAGAAAATCCTTTCTCCGGCACGCCGGGCTTCTGCAGGCAGGACCAACTCCTCCGTGACATATGTTATGCGCGACTTGATCAGGTAGCAAGTTAAAACTTGGCGCTTGCGTAGCGAGAAGATTCCGGAGGTACCCAAAGGGCTAACGGCGGGGCCCGGCTGGGGCAAGCCAACGGCCGATACGGCGGAGAGTCGGCGGCCGATATGGCGCAGCGCCAGCGGCCGGCCCGACGGAGAGCAGGCCCGTCTGTCGCCAGCCCCGGCCCATCCGCCGCACCCCCACCGCCCATCTGTCAGGACGCCCGACCCTAGAAACCGCCAAAGGGGACGGGGTGCCTCCCCCCGCTTGCTGGGTTTTTCG
>JAFDWC010000075.1 GCA_018268655.1 Actinomycetota bacterium | reverse complement strand
GAGGAGGTGCTGGGGCGGCGGCTCAACCGCTACCTCGAACAGAACGACCTCTCGCCCCACGACGGCAAGCGCGACGAGAGCTTCGCCTCGCTGCCCTCGCTGATCCTGATCGACGGCGGCAAGGGGCAGCTGGGGGCGGGGATGCGGGCGCTGCAGCCGTTCGTCGAGCGTGGCGTCACCGTCGCCAGCCTCGCCAAGCGCGAGGAGGAGGTCTACGTCCCCGGTCGCTCCGAGCCGCTGGCGCTGCCGGCCGAGTCGGAGGCCAACCAGCTCCTGCAGCGGGTCCGCGACGAGGCCCACCGATTCGCGATCGAACACCACCGCGGCCGCCGCGACCGGGCGATGACCGGTTCGGTCCTGGACGAGCTGAAGGGGATCGGGCCGGCCCGCAAGCGGGCGCTGCTGCGCCACTTCGGCACCCCCGAGCGCTTCCTCGCCGCCTCCCGCGAGGAACTCGAGGCGGTACCCGGGCTGCCCGGCAAGGTCGGGCGCGAGATCCACGAGCAGCTGCACCGGATCGGCTGATGGCGGACCACGACGGCGAGCGGGCCCAGCGCAGCGGTGGCGGGCAGCTGAAGGCGCTGGTGGTGATCACCGGCCACTCCGGGGCGGGCAAGTCGGAAGCGATCGCCGCCTTCGAGGACGGCGGCTACTTCTGCGTCGACAACCTGCCGCCGCGGATGATCGGCAGCCTCGGCGAGCTGTTCCGCCACGAGGGCAGCGGGGTCGAGTACGCGGCGGTCGTCTCCGACGTTCGCGGCGGCGACTACTTCGACGAGCTGATCGCGGTCCTGGGCGAGCTCGGCGGCGACGGGCCGAAGCCGATGGTGCTCTTCCTCGAGGCCGACGAGGAGACCCTGCTCGACCGCTACAAGGAGACCCGCCGCCGCCACCCGCTGGCGCCGGAGGGACGGATCGTCGACGGGATCCGGGCCGAGCGCGAGCTGCTGGCGCCGCTGCGCGAGCGCGCAGACGTCGTCATGGATACCACCGACCTCACCGGCGGCGAACTGCGGCGGCGGATCCGCGAGGAGATGCTGGGCCGCGACGAGGGCGGCAAGCTCGCCGTCACCCTGCTCACCTTCGGCTTCAAGAACGGGCCGCCGCGCGACGCCGACCTCACCCTCGACGTCCGCTTCCTGCCCAACCCCCACTACGACCCCGAGCTGCGCCCGCAGACCGGGATGGACGAGGCGGTCCGGGCGTATGTCGAGTCGGGGACCCAGGCTGGAGAGTTCTACGGGCGATTGCTGCCGTTGCTCGAGTTCCTGGTGCCGGCGTACGTGGCGGAGGGAAAGACCCACCTGACGATCGCGGTCGGGTGCACGGGGGGGAGGCACCGCTCGGTGACCGTGGCGGATCGGATTCGGCGGGACCTGGAAGGGCGGGACGACGTGGTGGTGAAAGTCCAGCACCGGGACGTGGAGCTGGCCTCGTAGGGAGGCGGGTGCGGAGGCTCGCCCGGGGCGGGCCGAGCGCTGCAACCTGGACATAGCCCGCGTTTGGCAAGCCGTTTGCGCAAATTGACGTGCGCATTCTTTCTCGCTACCTTCAAGACATCTTGCTCCTCTTTCAGGGGCTGACTGGGCCCCCGTTTAGGGGCCTTTTTTCTGGGGAGGGGCAGGGTGGATCGTTTCGTCGCGGTTCTCGACGTCGGCTATCTCGAGGCGGCGTCAGCGTCAGCCCTTGGACGGCGGGTTCGAGAGATCAAACCGCGTGCCGATCAGTGGGTTGAGTGGCTTCGGGGTACCGGCCCTTCGATCCCCTGAAAGCCGGATTTTCTGCGCGCCTACTGGTACGACGGCGCCAACGACCCACGACACCCGAAATACCAAGCGCAGCGGAAAAATTTCGACTCAATCGCGGACGTCCCCGGAATTCAGCTTCGACTTGGACGCTTTCACCGAGCACCTTCAGTTCAAGCCGAAGCTCGAACAGAAGGGGGTGGATACCCGGATTACGCTCGACATCGTGCGTCTTGCTCAGAGGCGTGTTTACACCGCTGCGATTCTGGTCGCCGGGGATCGTGATCTGGCAGAGCCGGTCCGAGTCGCGCGGGACGAGGGATGCCCTGTCTTCCTTGCCGTTCCGGAGGGCGGGGGACTGGCGCCCGAGCTTCGACAGCTCGTCGACGAAGTCGTCCACATATCGAAGTTGGGCCTCGAAGATTTGTTCGAGATCTCCTAAACCCAGACGGCGGGTGGGAGTCCACCTCGACGGGCGAGGCAATCGGGCGCTGCGGTCGAGCAGCTCCTCGGGTCGTCCCGCCACCCCGGACCGAGCTAACCAAGGTCCCCTCCATACAATCGCCGGGCCCTTGTCATCCCCTGTCATCTCCACTCGCGGCCTGCGCATGTCCTACGGCCGCCACGAAGCGGTCCGCGGCATCGATCTCGAAGTCGAGCGCGGCGAGGTCTTTGCCTTCCTCGGCCCCAACGGGGCAGGGAAGACGACGACGGTGGAGATCCTCGAGGGCTACCGCAAGCGCAGTGGGGGGGAGGTCGAGGTGCTCGGGACCGACCCGCAGAGCGCCGGCCGCGAGTGGCGCGAGCGGATCGGGATCGTCCTCCAGAGCTCGCGGCTCGACCCCTACCTGACGGTGCGCGAGTCGCTCGAGCTGTTCGCCGGCTACTACCGGGAGTCGCTACCGGTCGAGCAGGTGATCACCCTCGTCGGCCTCGACGGCAAAGCCGACGAGCGGGCGCGCAGGCTCTCCGGCGGCCAGCTGCGGCGGCTCGACGTCGGCCTGGCGCTGATCGGCGACCCCGAGCTCCTCTTCCTCGATGAGCCGACGACCGGCTTCGACCCGTCCGCCCGGCGCCAGTTCTGGGAGGTGATCGCCGGCCTCCGTGAGCTTGGCAAGACGATCTTCCTCACCACCCACTACATGGACGAGGCTCAGCGACTCGCCGACCGGGTGACGATCATCGCCGCCGGCGAGATCGTGGCGCGCGGCACCCCAGCCGACCTCGGCGCCCGTGACCGCGGCGCGACCACGATCCGCTACCGCGCCGACGGCCGCGAGGTGACGGTCGAGACCAGCGACCCGGTGCGGGACCTGCACGAGCTGACCGGCGCGGCGCTGGCGAGGGGGGAGGACCTCGAGGGGCTCGAAGTGACGCGGCCGACGCTCGAGGACGTCTACCTGGAGCTGACCGCCTCGGCCGAGGCGAGCCAGGGCGCCGTGCCCGAGGCTGGCGAGGCGGATCCCGATCCCGACCCGGCGGAGGCCGCCCGATGAGCGGCGCCGCCCTGGTGGGGCATCAGTTCCGTTACGAACAGAAGGCCTTCTGGCGCAATCCCGCCGCCGTCTTCTTCACGGTGATGTTCCCGGTGATCGTCTTCCTCATCCTCTCCCTGGTCTTCAGCGGCTCCACCGTCGACGTCCGCGGGGGGATCAAGGCGACCGCCTACTACGTGCCGGCGATCATGACGCTGGCGATCATCTCGGCGACGATGCAGTCGCTGGCGATGACGCTGGTGATCGCCCGCGAAGACGGCCGCCTCAAGCGCGGCCGCGGCACCCCGATGCCGTCCTGGGTGTTCATCGCGGGCCGCGTCGGCAACTCGATCGTCGTCGCCCTGATGATGATGGTGCTGCTGGCGCTGATCGGCCTCGTCTTCGGCGTCTCCATCCCCTGGGAAAGGCTGCCGGCGGTGCTGCTGGCCCTGATCGTCGGCGCCGCCTCCTTCTGCTGCCTGGGAATTGCGCTGACCGCGGTGATCCCCTCCCAGGACGCCGCCGCGCCGATCGTCAACGCGCTGCTGCTGCCGCTCTACTTCCTCTCCGGCATCTTCATCCCCGAAGACCAGCTGCCGCACGGGGTGATCGTCTTCGCCGACCTCTTCCCTGTCCGCCACTTCTTCGACGCCTTCTTCGACGCCTACGTCCCGGCCGGTGGCTCGGCGGTCTCCTGGGACAACCTCGCGGTGGTCGCGCTGTGGGGCGTCGCCGGGCTGCTGCTCTCGATGCGCTACTTCCGCTGGACCCCCCGGTCGGGTTGATTCGAGCGACCAGCCGACTTGCCGGCAGGATCGCCGTGTAGCTTTCCGGGCTCCCGATGCTCCACCACGTCCTCCTTGAGGTTGGCGACCTCGAACGCAGTGCCTCGTTCTACGACTCGATGCTGGCCCCGCTGGGCTGGCGGCGTCACTACGACGAAAACCAGACGATCGGCTGGGGCATCGCCAAACCGGTCTTCTTCATCTCCTCCCACCACGATCCGAAGCCGGGCTTCGGACTGCTCAGCTTCTCGGCGCTGGGGATCGTCGCGGTCAAGGCCGCCTGGGAGAACGGCGTCAAAGCCGGCGGCACCAGCGTCAGCGATCCGGGCGAGCGCCGCTCCCCCGGCTCCGGCTCCTACTCGGCCTTCCTCCAGGACCCCGACGGCTACGAGATCGAGCTGACGATCGGGTCCGACTAGCTGCGACGGCGACGAAGGCCTGTCCAGCCGCCGACCCCTAGGATCGGCGTCAACAAAACCAACCAGGAGGCATCGAGAGAATGGCTGTGAAGGTCGGCATCAACGGTTTCGGGCGGATCGGGCGCAACGTCTTCCGCGCGGCGCAGGCGGCGGGCGGGGGCGACCTCGAGTTCGTCGCCGTCAATGACCTCGTCGACGTCGACACGATGGCCAACCTGCTCAAGTACGACTCGATCCTCGGTCGCTTCCCCGGCGAGGTCACGGCCGGAGAGAGCGCTATCAACATCGACGGCCGCGAGCTAAAGGTGCTCTCCGAGCGCGACCCGGCGGCGCTGCCGTGGGGTGAGCTCGGGGTCGACGTGGTGATCGAGTCGACCGGCTTCTTCACCAAGCGCGAGGACGCCGCCAAGCACCTCGAGGCCGGCGCCAAGAAGGTGATCATCAGCGCCCCGGCGACCGAACCCGATGTCACCGTCGCCCTCGGGGTCAACTTCGAGGAGGCCTACGACCCGGCGAAGCACGACGTCATCTCCAACGCCTCCTGCACCACCAACTGCCTGGCGCCCCTGGCCAAGGTCCTGCACGAGGCGTTCGGGATCGAGCAGGGGCTGATGACGACGATCCACGCCTACACCGCCGATCAGCGCCTGCAGGACATGCCGCACAAGGACCCGCGCCGCTCGCGCGCCGCGGCGCTCAACCTGATCCCGACCACGACCGGCGCCGCGAAGGCGGTCGGCCTGGTGCTGCCGGAGCTGAACGGGAAGCTCAACGGCTTCTCGATGCGGGCCCCGGTCCCGACCGGCTCCGCGGTCGACCTCGTCTTCACGACGCCGAACCCGCTCGACAAGGAGAAGATCAACGCGGCGCTGAAGGCCGCTGCCGAGGGCCCGATGAAGGGCATCCTCGCCTACACCGAGGACCCGATCGTCTCCACCGACATCGTCGGCGACCCGCACTCCTCGATCGTCGACGCGCAGTCGACGATGGTGATCGGCGACGGCCGCATGGCAAAGGTGATCAGCTGGTACGACAACGAGTGGGGCTACTCGAACCGCTGCGTCGAGCTGGCGGGGAAGGTCCTCCCCTAGCTCGATGCCGGAGGCGACCGTGAGCTTCGCCAAGGCAAGCGTCCGCGACGCCCAGGTGAAGGGGCGGCGGGTCCTGGTCCGGGTCGATTTCAACGTTCCGCTCGCCGACGGCGAGGTGAGCGACGACACCCGGATCCGGGCGGCGCTGCCGACGATCGAGCTGCTGCGCGAACGCGGCGCCGCGGTGATCCTCGTCTCCCACCTCGGCCGCCCGGGGGGCCGGGTCGACCCGGCGCTCTCGATGGCGCCGGTAGGGGCGCGGCTGGGAGCGCTGCTGGGGACCAGGGTCAAGGTCGCCAAGGGAGTGATCGGGGCCGACGTCGACCTCGACTGCTCCGGCGGCCTCGGCCCCGGCGACGTGCTGCTGCTGGAGAACGTCCGCTTCGAGCCGGGCGAGACCAAGAACGACTCGAAGCTGGCCGAAGGCCTGGCCAGCCTCGCCGACCTCTACGTCGACGACGCCTTCGGCGCCGCCCACCGCGCCCACGCCTCGACCGAGGGCGTCGCCCACCACGTCCCCGCCTATGCCGGGCTGCTGCTGGAGCGCGAGCTGAACGAGCTGAACCGGGTGGTCGAGTCGCCACGGCGGCCGCTGGTGGTCGTCCTCGGCGGCGCCAAGGTCTCCGACAAGGTCGGGGTGATCGACCGCTTCCTCGAGCTCGCCGACAAGATCCTGATCGGCGGCGCGATGTGCTTCAGCTTCTACCGTGCCCAGGGGATTGCGATCGGCAACTCGCTCTCCGACGACGACAGCGTCGAGGCGGCGCGCGAGGCCCTGGCCAAGGCCGAGGAGTCCGACTGCGAGCTGTTGCTGCCGGTCGACCTCGTCCTCGGGCGCGAGTTCGATGCAGCCACCGAGATCAGGGAGAGCGACGGGGTCGAGGTGCCAGACGGCTGGATGGGCCTCGACATCGGCCCCCGCAGCCGCCAGCTCTACGCCGAGGCGGTGGCGGCCGCCGGCACCGTGCTCTGGAACGGGCCGATGGGCGCCTTCGAGCTGGAGCCGTTCGCGGCCGGCACGCGGGTGGTCGCCGAAGCGGTCGCAGCGGCCTCCGCCACCACCGTGGTCGGCGGCGGCGACTCGGTCGCGGCGCTGAAGCAGTTCGGCCTCGACGAGCGGGTCGACTGGGTCTCGACCGGCGGCGGCGCCTCGCTGGAGCTGCTCGAGGGAAAGAAACTGCCAGGAGTGGAGGCCCTGATCGATGCATAGCCGCACCCCCTACATCGCTGCCAACTGGAAGATGCACAAGACCGTTGCCGAGGCGGCCGAGTTCGTCGACGCGCTCCTGCCCCGGATCGCCGCGACCCAGAGCGACGTGGTGATCTGCCCGCCCTTCACGGCGCTGGCCGAGGTGGTGGAGCGCCGCCGCGGCACCGCGGTCAAGGTCGCCGCCCAGAACATGCACGAGGCCGACTCGGGGGCGTTCACCGGGGAGGTCTCGGGCCCGATGCTGGTCGAGCTCGACGTCGAGGCGGTCGTGCTCGGCCACAGTGAGCGGCGCCAGTACTTCAGCGAGACCGACGAGGCGCTGGCCCGCAAGGTGGCGGCGGCGCTCGCCCACGAGCTCGAGCCGATCCTCTGCGTCGGCGAGAGCGAGGAGGCGCGCGACGCCGGCGAGACCGAGGGCGTGCTGGAGCGCCAGCTGCAGGCCGATCTGGCGGCGATCGACGACCTCGCGGTCGGCGGCGTGGTGATCGCCTACGAGCCGATCTGGGCGATCGGCACCGGCCGCACCGCGACCCCCGAGCAGGCTCAGGAGGCGTGCGCCTTCATCCGCGACGTGCTGCGGGCGCGCGGCGCCGCCGCCGAGGAGGTCCGGATCCTCTACGGCGGCTCGGTCAAGCCGGCCAACGCGGCCGAGCTGCTCGCCCTGCCCGACGTCGACGGCGCCCTGGTCGGCGGCGCCTCGCTCGACCCGGAGGAATTCGCCGCGATCGTCGACGCGACATGACGGGCCCGAACGTCGCCATGCTGCGTCCTCGGTCGGCCTTCTCGGGTCACGCACCAACAGGTGCGCTCCCCTCGTCGGCGCTCCCTGCGTCCTTGCCTGGCGACGTTCGGGCCTCGTCATGTCGCCACTAGTTCCCTCCGTTGCCCTGGTGATCCTCGACGGCTGGGGGCTGGCCCCGCCCGGCCCCGGCAACGCCGTCTCGCTGGCCGAGACGCCGGTCTTCGACCGGCTCTGGGCGACCTACCCCCACACTGAGCTCTCCGCCCAGGGCCGCGACGTCGGGCTGCCCCCGGGCCAGATGGGCAACTCCGAGGTCGGCCACCTCAACCTCGGCGCCGGCGCGATCGTCAAGCAGGACCTGGCCCGGATCGACGACGCCGTCGCCGACGGCAGCTTCTTCGAGAACGAGGTCCTGCTCGCCGCCTGCGAGAGGGCGCGGAACAGCCCCCGCGGCCGCCTCCACCTGCTCGGGCTGGTCTCCGACGGCGGCGTCCACTCCGGCTGGGAGCACATCGAGGCCTGCATCGAGCTGGCCTCTCAGGAGGGTGTCCCCGACCTCGTCTTCCACGCCTTCACCGACGGCCGCGACACCCTGCCGAGCGGCGGCCGCGGCTACATCGCCGAGCTCGAACGGTGGCTGCGGGCCGCCGGCAGGGTCGGCACCGTCGGCGGCCGCTACTACGCGATGGACCGCGACACCCGCTGGGAGCGGACCAAGCTCGCATACGACGCGATCGTCCACGCCCGCGGCTTGACCGCGGCGAGCGCGGGGGAGGCGGTGGCCGAGTCCTACGAGCGCGGCGACACCGACGAGTTCGTGGTGCCGACCGTGATCGGCGACTACGACGGGGTGCAGGCCGGCGACGTCGGGATCTTCGTCAACTTCCGCCCCGACCGGGCCCGGCAGCTGACCCGCGCCCTGGCCGAACCCAACTTCGACGAGTTTGCCCGCGGCGGCGCCCCGACCATCGACCTGACGACGATGACCGAGTACCGCAAGGGCTGGCCCTACCCGGTCGCCTTTCCCGAGCAGCGGCCGGAGACGACCCTGGCCGAGACGATCGCGGCCGCCGGCGGCCGCCAGCTCCACGTCGCCGAGACCGAGAAGTACGCCCACGTCACCTACTTCTTCAACGGCGGCAAAGAGGCCGAGATCGAGGCCGAAGAGCGCTGCCTGGTCGAGTCGCCGCGGGACGTCGCCACCTACGACGAAAAGCCGCAGATGAGCGCCGCCGGCGCCGCCGCCACCTTCGTCGACCACTGGAGCAAGGGCTCCTACCGGTTCGGGATCATCAACTTCGCCAATCCCGACATGGTCGGCCACACCGGCGTGATCCCGGCCGCGGTGGTCGCGGTCGAGGAGGTCGACCGGCTGCTCGGCGACGTCGTCACCGCGGTGACCGCCCGTGGCGGCGCCTGCATCGTCACCGCCGACCACGGCAACTGCGACAACATGCTCGAGCCCGACGGCTCGCCCAACACCGCCCACTCGCTCAACCCGGTGCCGCTGATCGTCACCGCCGAGGGGGTCGGGCAGCTGCGCTCCGGCGGGATCCTCGCCGACGTCGCCCCGACCGCGCTCGAGCTGCTCGGGATCTCGCAGCCGGCGGCGATGACCGGCCGCTCGCTGCTCGGCGCGTGAGAAGCGACCCGCAACGCCTGCGCTTCGAGATCGGCGCCCGCGACGGCGCCGCTCGCACCGGCACGATCCACACCGCCCACGGCCCGATCGAGACGCCGGCCTTCATCCCGTTGGCGACGAAGGGAACTGTGCGCGGGCTGGAGTCCTCGGAGGTGGCGGAGCTCGGCTACGAGCTGATCCTCGGCAACACCTACCACCTCTTCGTCTCGCCGGGGCCGGAGCGGATCGCCGCCGCCGGCGGCCTGCACAGCTTCATGGGCTGGGAGCGGGCGCTGATCACCGACTCCGGCGGCTTCCAGGTCTTCTCGCTCGCCCACGGGGGGGTCGCCAACGAGGTCAAGGGGAGCGGCCGCAGCGGCGGCGAGCACGGCTCCAAGGTCGAGATCAGCGAGGAGGGGGCACGGTTCCGCTCCCCCCGCGACGGCGCCGAGCTGTTCATCTCGCCCGAGGTCTCGATGCAGGTCCAGGCGGCGCTCGGCTCGGACATCGCCCTCGTCTTCGACGAGTGCACCCCCTTCCACGCCGACCGCGAGTACACCGCCCGCTCGACCGAGCGCACCCACCGCTGGCTCGACCGCTGCCTCGAGTGGCACGACCGCGAGGGACCGACGCGGCAGGCGGTCTTCGGGATCGTTCAGGGCGGCGTCTACGAGGACCTGCGGCGGGAATCGGCGCAGGCGGTGGCGGCCGCGGCGGTCGATGGGCTGGCGATCGGCGGCACCCTCGGCCGCGACAAGGAGGAGATGGCCGCGGTGCTGGCGATGACGGCGCCGCTGCTGCCGGTGGAGGCGCCGAAGCACCTGCTCGGGATCGGCGAGGTCGACGACCTGCTCGGCGGGATCGCCCTCGGCCTCGACGTCTTCGACTGCGCGGTGCCGACCCGGCTCGCCCGCCACGGAGTGGCGCTGGCGCCCAGCCCGGAGACGCGCTGGCGCCTCGACCTCCGCAAGGGCCGCTGGGTCGGCGACCGCTCGCCCCTGGTCGAGGGGTGCCCCTGCCCGGCCTGCACTCGCCACGACCGGGACTACCTCAGCTACCTCTCGCGGGCCGAGGAGCTGACCGCCGTCCGCCTGATCGTCCTCCACAACCTCGTCTACATGCGCGAGCTGACCCGCGGCGCCCGGGCCGCGATCGCCGCCGCCCGCTTCGAGGCCTACCGCGCCGCCGTCCTCGCCGGCGCCCCACCCTGGTCCGCCTGACGCCGTTCGCTCTTTCTACCGCGAACGAGGTAAAGCGAACGCGGTCTATTCCTTCTTGTTGTTGTTGACCAGGCTCTTGACTTCTTCCACGACCTTGTCGACGGTTTCGCCGGCGACCTTGCTGACGCGGACGCCGGCGGCCTGGTCGGTGGCGAGGATGACCCCCGTGGCGACCGCGGCGGCGACCAGGACCAGCGCCAGCAGCGCCAGTACGAAGCGGACGAAGCGGGAGAAGCCGCCGCGCTTGCGTGGGGCCGCCGGGGCCGGCCGGGGCGCGGCGGCGACCGGCGGCGGGGTCGGCATCAGCCGCGGCTCCGGCCGCCGGGTCGGGCTGGCCGGGCGGAGCTCGGTCGCCGCGGTCTCACGCCCCATGTAGCGGGTGGCGGCGGTGTCGCTTCCGAGCACCCCGGTCGGCTGCGTGTGGCCGTCTTCGTCGACGGTGATTTCCTCGCCTTCGAGCCCCAGCTGCAGCCCCCGCGAGAGCTCCTCGGCGCTGGCGTAGCGGCGGTTCGGGTCGCCCTCTAGCGCCCGCAGGACGGCGGCGCCGAAGGTATCCGGGACCTCGCCGTTGTAGGTGCTCGGCGGCAGCGGCGTCTCGTTCTGCTGGCGCACCGCGAGCTCGGCCAGCGAGCTGCCCTCGTAGGGCAGGCGGCCGGTCAGGAACTGGTAGAGGACGACGCCGAGCGCGTAGACGTCGGTTGCCGGCGTCGCCTCCTCGCCCCGCACCTGCTCCGGCGCCAGGTAGGCGGCGGTGCCGACCACCGAGCCGACCTGGGTGATCCGGGTCTGCTCGATCGCCCGCGCGATCCCGAAGTCGGTCAGTTTGACGGTCATCTCGCCGCCGCCGACCGGACCGCCGGTGATCATCAGGTTTCCCGGCTTGACGTCGCGGTGGATGATCCCCCGACGGTGCGCGTAGTCGAGCCCGGCACAGGCCTCGATCCCGACCTCGGCCGCGATCTCCGCCTCGACCGGGCCCTGGCGGCTGAGGATCTGCGCCCCCGAGCGCCCCTCGACGTACTCCATGACGATGTAGTGGCGGCCCTCGTCGACCCCGGTGTCGTAGACCTGGACGATGTTGGGGTGGATCAGGCGCGCCACCGCCAGCGCCTCGCGTTTGAAGCGGGCGACGAAGCGCTCGTCGTCGGAGAGGTGCTCGGCGAGGATCTTCACCGCGACGGTCCGCTCGAGGATCCGGTCGGTCGCCTTGTAGACGTTCGACATCCCGCCCGAGCCGAGCTTCTCACCAGTTTCGTAGCGCCCCGAGAGCGTGCCGGCCTCCATCATTCAGTTTCCGTTCCGGGGCCTACACCACCGGCCGGGGGTTCGTTACCGCTCGGCGTTTCCGCCGGCGGTCCGTTGCCTTTTTCCACGCCTTTGCCGAGCGACCCTTCTTCTTCCTTTTCCCGGTCCTTTTCGGCCTGCTGCTGTTCCTTTTCAGCTTCCTTTTCGGCCTTTTGCTGCGCCTTTTCTTCTTTCTGTTCTTGCTTTGCCGCGGACAATTCTTCTTCTTCGGCTTCAACAGCTTCCTGTTCCTGTTGTTCCGCTTCGCGTTCGGCTGCTTTCTGTTCGGCTTCCGCTTCTTCGAGCGCTTCCTGGCCGCACGAGGAGACCACCTGGCCGAGCCGGGTCGTCCCTTCGCGCAGAGCCGCCTTCAGCTGCTTGTCGACGCCGCCGAGCCCGTCGACCTGTTCGCGCACCTGGTTGACCGCGTCTTCGGCCCCGGCGCAGTCGCCTTCGGCGACGTAGGCGCGGACCTGGTCGAGGTTCCGGTTGATCTGTTCGGCGGTCTTCCCCGGCAGCAGGTTGGAGTCGCTGCCGCCACAGGCGGAGACTCCCAGCGCCAGGGCGACGGCGCAGGCAAAAACGATCGGGGCGGCTCTCAGACGGCCCATCGCTCCGAGTCTAGACAACGTCCTCGCGCCTGGTTTTTGCCTGCATTTAAGGCTCATCTGCCAATCGCCAGGCGCTCCGCCAGCGGGTTCGGCAGGCCGGCCGCGAGGATCGCCGCCGCGGCCGCCTCGACGTCGTACGGGACCCGGTGGTAGCGGGCGGTCCAGGTCTCGGTGTCGAGCTCGAGCCAGGCGGCGCGGGGGTCACCGTCGCGCGGCTGGCCGACGCTGCCGGGGTTGAGCAGCCAGCGGCCGCTGGCTGCTTCGATCGCGGCGCCGTCGTTGGCCTGGGCGCCGTGGGCGTAGGTCGGCCGTTTCGCCGCCGGCCGGGTGAAGAAGAGGGCGACGTGGGAGTGGCCGATCAGCCCCACCCGCTCCGCCATCGCGTCGAGCCCGGCTTCGGCCTGGTCGAGCGAGAGCACGTACTCCCAGATCGGGTCGCGCGGCGAGGCGTGGAAGAGACCGACCTCGGCCCGGCTGCCGTCGGGCGAGAGGCCGCGGAGGAACGCCAGGGTCTCCTCGTGCGCCGTCGCCTGGGTCCACTCGACCGCGGCCCGCGCGGTTTCCGAGAAGGTGGCGACGTCGATCTCGCCGAGCACCGCGAGGTCGTGGTTGCCGCAGAGGGTGAGGTCACAGCGCTCGCGCACGATCTCCGTGCACCGGTCGGGCTCGGCTCCGTACCCGACCAGGTCGCCGAGGCACCAGACCTCGTCGACCCCGGCCTCCCCGATCGCCTCGAGCGCGGCCTCCAGGGCGGGTCGGTTGGCGTGGATGTCGCTGATCGCGGCAACGCGCAAGCCGGCAGCGTAACGCGGTTCCGGCTCCGGCCCGGTGACCGACCGGAGTCGCCGCGGCCGGGTTACCTACGATGGGGCCGTGAGCGCGACCGATTCGATCAGCGAGCTGCGGGGTGCCGTCGACGGCGCCGCCCGGGCCCTGCGCGGCGGCGAGCCGACCGAGCCGGCGCCAAGCCTCGACCGGCCGCCGAACCCCGAGTTCGGGGACTACTCCTCGAACGCGGCGATGCTGCTCGCGGGTCCGCTCGGCGACAACCCGCGGGCGGTCGCCGAGCGCCTTCGCGGCGAGCTCGAGCAGCGGCTCGGCGACGCAGGCATCCTCCAGCGGATCGAGGTCGCCGGCCCCGGCTTCGTCAACCTCTACCTCGCCGATGCCTGGTACCGGCGGGCGCTGGCGACCCTGCTGGCGGCCGGGGAGGAGCTCGGGCCGGCGCCGCTCCCGCCCGACCAGCGGGAGAAGGTCCTGGTCGAGTTCGTCTCCGCCAACCCGACCGGGCCGCTCCACGTCGGCGGCGGCCGCGGTGCCGCCTACGGCGACGCGGTGGTGCGTCTGCTGATCGCGGTCGGCCACGAGGTCGAGCGCGAGTACTACATCAACGACGGCGGCTCGCAGATCACCCGCTTCGCCGACTCGATCGCCGCCCGGATGAGCGGCGCCGAGCTCCCCGAGGACGGCTACGAGGGCGACTACGTCAACGACATCGCCGAACGGCTGCTGGGCGACGGTGTCGACCCGGGCGATCGTGAGACGGTCGGCCGGCGGGGGGTCGCGCTGGTGCTCGACGGGGTGCGGGCGACCCTGGAGCGGTTCGGGGTCCGCTTCGACACCTGGGCCTCGGAGCGCTCGCTGTACGAACGCGGCGAGGTCGAGCAGGCGCTGGGGGAGCTCGAGCAGCGCGGCCACACCTACGAGCACGATGGCGCCACCTGGCTCCGCAGCACCGACTTCGGCGACGACAAGGACCGGGTGCTGATCCGCTCCGACGGTGAGGCCACCTACCTGACGCCGGACATCGCCTACCACTGGGACAAGCTGCAGCGCGGCTTCGAGCGGCTGATCGACGTGCTCGGCTCCGACCACCACGGCTACGTGCCGCGGATGCGGGCCGCGATCGCCGCCCTCGGCGTCGACCCGGATGCCTTCGAGGCGCTGATCTTCAACCTCGTCCACCTGGTGGAGGGCGGCGAGCGGGCGCGGATGTCAAAGCGCAGCGGCGACTTCGTCAGCCTCGACCAGCTGCTCGACGACATCGGCGTCGACGCGGCGCGCTGGTTCATGCTCTGGCGCGGCCACGAGACCGCGGTCGACCTCGACCTCACCATCGCCCGCAGCCAGTCGAACGAGAACCCCGTCTACTACGTCCAGTACGCACACGCGCGGATCGCCAGCATCCTCCGCAAAGCCGGCGCCGCGCCCGGGGCGGCGGCGCGACCGGGAGAGGCGGAGGTGCCGACGGCGGCTCTGGACCCGAGCGAGAAGGCCCTGATCAAGCGCCTGCTCGAATTCCCGGCCGAGGTGGCCGAGGCGGCGGTGCGGCGCGCGCCGCAC
>JAFDWC010000074.1 GCA_018268655.1 Actinomycetota bacterium | reverse complement strand
CGAGGACGTCGAGAACATCCTCCTGAAGCTGATCCAGGCCGCCGACTTCGACGTCAAGAAGGCGGAAACGGGGATCATCTACATCGACGAGATCGACAAGATCGCGCGCAAGGCCGACAACCCGTCGATCACCCGCGACGTCTCCGGCGAAGGCGTCCAGCAGGCGCTGCTGAAGATCCTCGAGGGCACCAGCGCCTCGGTCCCGCCGCAGGGTGGGCGCAAGCACCCGCACCAGGAGTTCCTGACGATCGACACCACCAACATCCTCTTCGTCTGTGGCGGCTCCTTCGCCGAGCTCGACAAGGTGATCGAGCGTCGGGTGGGCGACCGCGGGATCGGCTTCGGCGCCGAAATCTCCTCGCGCGAGAAGAAGGACGCCGGCGAATGGTTCGAGCAGGTGCTGCCCGAGGACCTGATCGAATACGGGCTGATCCCCGAGTTCATCGGCCGGCTGCCGGTGATCACCGCGATCCACCAGCTCAGCCGCGATGACCTGACCACGATCCTGACCGAGCCCAAGCACGCTCTGACCCGCCAGTTCCAGCGCTTCTTCGAGTTCGACGACATCGAGCTGGTCTTCTCCGAGGACAGCCTCGGGGCGATCGCCGACAAAGCCCTGGAGCGCGAGACCGGGGCCCGCGGCCTGCGCTCGATCCTCGAGGAGACTCTGCTCGACGTCCAGTTCGAGCTGCCCTCACGGCGCGACGTCACCAAGTGCGTGGTCACCCGCGAGACGATCACCGAGGGGCGCCGGCCGACGCTCGTGACCGAGGCCGTGCGCCAGGACATCGGGGTCCGCGAGGAGCAGCTCGGCGAGGAAACCGCCTGAGCCCGCCCATCAGGAGGAGGGCGACGAAGCCGCCCAGGGTGAGGGAGAGGCCGCTGGCGAGGAGCGACGCGCCGACGCTGGTGTAGCCGCCGATCAGGGCGACGCCGACGGCACCCCCGACCTGACGGCTGGTGTTGTTGACGGCCGCGGCGATGCCGGCCCGGTCCGGCCCGAGGGCCGCGGTGGCGCCGGCGACGAGGCCCGGCACGGCCACGCCCATCCCGCTGCCGGCGAGGGCGAGCAGGGCCCAGCCGGCTGGGCCGTCGATCGAGCCTTCGAGCCGCGACAGCGCCAGGTAGCCGGCGCCGCATGCGAGCAGTCCGAGCGCCGCCGGTAGCCTCGGCCCGACCCGGGTGACGAGGCGGCCGGAGAGGAGGGCGAGCAAGGCCAGCGGTGCCGCCAGTGGCACCAGGTTGAGCCCGGCGGCGAGGGGGGAGAGGCCGCGCTCGTCCTGGAGGTAGAGGCTGAGCGCGAACAGCGCGCCGAGCGTCCCCAGGTTCATCAGGCCGGCGCCGGCGTTGGCGCCGCTGAACTCGGGCCGGGAGAACCAGCGGAGGTCGAGCAGGGGGCGGCGCTGACGGCGCTCGACCGCGGCGAAGGCGGTGAACGCTGCGAGCGTGACGGCGGCCGCCGCGAACACCGGTGCGCTGCCGAACCCGGCGCCGCCGCCCTCGATCAGGGCGAAGACGAGGGCGGAGAGGGCGAGGGTGCCGAGCAGCTGGCCCGGAACGTCGGCCCCTGTCCCCGGCCCTGGTCCCGGTCGTGCCGCCGGCAGCAGCCTGCGGCCGGCGATTAGCGACGCGGTGACCAGCGGCAGGTTGAGGGCGAAGATCGCCCGCCAGCCGAGCGGACCGACGAGGAGGCCGCCGAGCACCGGCCCGAGGACGAGCGCCGAGCTGCCGACGCCGGCCCAGAGCCCGATCGCGCGCGGCCGCTCCTCCGGCTCGGGGTAGAGCTGGTTGACGATCGCCAGCGAGGTCGGCAGAACCGCCGCGGCCCCGAGCCCCTGGGCGACCCGGGCGGCGATCAGGACCGCCGCCCCCGGGGCGGCCGCGCAGGCGGCGGAGGCGAGGCCGAACAGCGCCAGCCCGGCGAGGAAGAGCCGGCGCGAGCCGAGCCGGTCGGCGAGGTCGCCAGCACCCAGCATGAAGGCGGCGAGGGCGAGAGCGTAGGCGTCGACCACCCACTGCAGCTCGGCCCGCGAGGTACCGAGCCCGGAGCCGATTCGGGCCAGCGCGACGTTGACGATGGTCACGTCGAGGAGGACGAAGAAGTAGCCGGCGGAGGCGACGATGAGGGCGCTGCGGCGGCGGTCCGGGTTGGTGTCCACGCCCTCGAAGCTAGGCCCGCAACGGTTCGGTGGCGGCCGAATCGTCGCGGTTCTAACCTGGGTGGCGATGGCGAGGAGCGGAGACGTCGACATCGCCGCCGCCGCGAAGCTGATGGCCGATTCGAGCCGTGCCGCGGTCCTGGTCGAGCTGACCGACGGCCGGGCGCTGCCGCCGAGCGAGCTGGCCGCGGTCGCCGGTGTCTCCCGCTCGACCATCTCCGAGCACCTGGCGCTGCTCGAGCGGGCGGGCTTCCTCACGGTCGAGCGGGGCGGTCGCCACCGCTACTTCCGGCTCGCCGGCCCGGCGGTGGCCGAGGCGGTCGAGGCGCTTGCGGCGCTCGCCCCGCGGCGGCAGGTGAGCTCGCTGAAGCAGGCCAACCGCGCCGGCGCGCTCGCCGACGCCCGCACCTGTTACGGCCATCTCGCCGGCCGGCTCGGGGTCGGGATCACCGAGGCGATGGTCGAGCGTGGCCTGGTCGAGCGCGAGGCCGAGGTCTTCCTGCTGACCGCCGACGGCGCCGCCTGGCTGCGGGCCCTGGGGGTCGAGCGGCCGCCGCGGGCGGGCAAGACCTGCAACGACTGGAGCGAGCGCCGGCCGCACCTCGCCGGCAAGCTCGGGGTCGCCCTCGCGGGGCGGCTGTTCGAGCTCGAGTGGTTGCAGCGGACGCGGCAGCGGCGGGCGGTCCGGGTGACCGAGCGGGGTGCCCGGGAGCTGCGGGCGCAGCTGGGCGTCGGCGGCTTCTGAGCGCGCGTCTTTAGACTCGGCGCCCGTGAACGCCGAGCGCCGCCAAGCACTGGAAGCGACGACCCGCTGGGACCCCGGCGAGGTCGAGGCGCGGGTCTTCGCCGAATGGATCGAGGGCGGCTATTTCCATCCCGCCGCCGAGGGCACCCCGGAGGAGAACTTCTCGGTCGCGATCCCGCCGCCCAACGTCACCGGCGCCCTCCACATGGGCCACGCCCTCAACGGCTCGATCCAGGACACGCTGGTCCGCCTCAACCGGATGCGGGGCCGCAACACGCTCTGGATCCTCGGCACCGACCACGCCGGCATCGCGACCCAGGCGGTGGTCGAGAAAGAGCTGCGCAAGGAGGGCACGAGCCGCCAGGAGCTCGGCCGCGAGGCGTTCGTCGAGCGGGTCTGGGCCTGGAAAGAGGAGTACGGCTCGCGGATCGTCGAGCAGTACAAGCGGCTCGGCGCCTCCTGCGACTACGAGCGCGAGCGCTTCACCCTCGACGAGGGCTACGTCCGCGCCGTCTACCGCGTCTTCAAGGTCCTGTACGACAAGGGCTACATCTACCGCGACAACTACATGGTCAACTGGGACCCGGGGACGCGCTCGGCGATCTCCGACCTCGAGGTCGAGAACCGCGAGGTCGAGGACGCCCTCTACTCGATCGACTACCCGCTCGAGGGCTCCGACCGGGTGCTGACCGTGGCGACCGTGCGCCCGGAGACGATGCTCGCCGACACCGCCGTCGCCGTGAGCCCCGGGGACGAGCGCTATGCCGACCTGGTCGGCAGCTTCTGCCTGCTGCCGCTGGTCGGGCGGCGGCTGCCGATCATCGCCGACGACCACGTCGACCCCGCCTTCGGCACCGGAGCGTTGAAGATCACCCCGGGCCACGACGTCAACGACTTCGAGATCGGCCGCCGCCACGGGCTCGAGGAGATCACCGTGATCGGCGAGGACGGGCGGATGAACGCGGAGGCCGGGGAGTACGCGGGGATGAGCGTGGCCGAGGCGCAGGCGGCGGTCGTCGCGGCGCTGCGGGCCGAGGGGCGGCTGCGCGGCGAGGAGGCCTACGCCCACTCGGTCCCGTTCTCGCACCGCTCCGGCGAGCGGATCGAGCCGCTGATCAGCCTCCAGTGGTTCTGCCGGATGGACGAGCTGGCGCGGCCGGCGATCGAGGTGGTGGAGGGCGACGAGGTCAGCATCACCCCCGACCAGTGGAAGCGCGTCTACCTCGACTGGATGCGGGAGATCCGCCCCTGGTGCGTCTCGCGCCAGCTCTGGTGGGGGCACCGGATCCCGGTCTGGTACTGCGCCGACTGCGAGGGCGAGATCGTCGCCGAGGTCGCCCCCGAGCGCTGCCCGGCTTGCGGGGGCACCGGCCTGCGCCAGGAGGAGGACGTCCTCGACACCTGGTTCAGCTCGGCCCTGTGGCCGTTCGCGACCCTCGGCTGGCCCGACGAGACCCCCGAGCTGGCGGCGTTCTACCCGACCAGCTTCCTCACCACCGCCCGCGAGATCCTCTTCCTCTGGGTGGCGCGGATGGTGATGATGGGGCTCGAGTTCCCCGGCGCGATCCCGTTCCGCGACGTCCACGTGCACTCGGTGATCCAGGCCCGCGACGGACGGCGGATGTCGAAGAGCCTCGGCACCGGGATCGACCCGCTGCAGGAGATCGACGTCCACGGCGCCGACGCGCTCCGCTTCGGCCTGTTGGCGATGTCCTCGACCCAGGACGTGCGCTACTCCGACGCCAAGGTCGAGCAGGGCCGCAATCTCGCCAACAAGCTCTGGAACGCGAGCCGCCTGATCCTGCTGAACGCGGCAGAGGTCGAGCCGGGGCCGCGGCCGGTGCGGGTCGAGGACCGCTGGCTGCTCTCGAGGCTGGAGGGGACGATCGCCTCGGTCAGCGCCAAGCTCGAGAGCTACGACTTCGCCCACGCCGCCCAGGAGGCGTACTCGTTCGTCTTCCGCGACCTCTGCGACTGGTACCTGGAGATCGTCAAGCCGCGGCTCTACGACGGCGAGGAGGAGGCCTCGGCGACGCTGCTCTACGCGCTCGAGCGCGTGCTCGGCCTGTTGCACCCGCTGATGCCGTTCGTGACCGAGGAGATCTGGTCCTACCACCCGGCCCGCAACGGCCACCTCGTCGTCCACCCGTTCCCGGCCGGCGACGAGGCGCTGCGCGACGAGGGGGCGGAGGAGGACGTCGAGGAGGGGATCGAGCTGACCCAGCGGCTGCGCGCCTGGCGCGACCTCGCCGGGGTTCCGGTGGGGGCGATGCTGGCGGCCGTCACCGAGGGGTTCGAGCCGCCGGAGTTCGTCGGCCGCCTCTCCCGCTTCGCCTTCGACGGCGTCGGCTCCGACCCGGTCGCCTCGGTTGGCCCGGTGCGGGTGCTCGCCTCCGCGGAACTGGACGCCGAGGCGGTCGCCGGGCGGCTGCGCAAGCGGCGCCAGGAGCTGGAGGCGGAGGTCGAACGGGCGGGCCGCAAACTCGGCAACGAGGGCTTCGTGGCGAAGGCCCCGGCCGAGGTGGTCGAGGAGGAGCGGGCCAAGCTCGAGCGCTACCGGCGGGAACTGGACGAACTTGCGTGACGTGTCAGACGGCGCCGACGCGAAGCAGAGCAGCCGTCACCTGAGCTGGGACCCGGACGCCTACCTCGACTCGCTGGAGCCGGTCGGGTGGCGGCTCGGCCTCGAGCGGATGCACAGGCTGACGACGGCGCTGGGGCTGCCGCAGCGCCGCTTCGCCTCGATCCACGTCGTCGGCACCAACGGCAAGTCCTCGGTGACGCGGATGTGCGCGGCGCTGCTGGAGGCGCACGGGGTGCCCTCCGGCGCCTGCCTCTCCCCGCACGCCGCCCGCTGGACGGAACGGACGCTGATCCGCGGCGAGGAGATCTCGGCGGCGGCCTGGGCCGAGGCGGTCGAGCAGGTCGCGCTGGCGGCGGCCGGGGTCAACCGCACCCTGGATGAGGGCGAGGTGGTGACCGAGTTCGAGGCGGCGACGGCGGCGACCTTCGTCGCCCTCGCCCGGGCGCGGGTGAAGGCGGCGGCGATCGAGGCCGGGCTCGGCGGCCGCCTCGACGCGACCAACACGATTCCCTCGCGGGTCACGGTGCTGACCTCGATCGGCCGCGACCACACCGAGTGGCTGGGGGAGAGCGAGCTCGAGATCGCCGCCGAGAAGCTGGCGGTGCTGCGCGACGCCTCGACGCTGGTCCTGGGCCGGGTCTCCCCGCCGGTGCGCGAGCTGGCCGAGCGGACGGCGGCGGAGCGTGGGGCGAAGCTCCTCGTCGCCCCCGAGGACCCGGGGCCGGGGGTGCGGCTGCGCGCCGCCGGCGGCTTCCAGCGCCGTAACTTCGCCCTCGCCGCGGCCGCGGTCGGGGCCTTCCTCGATGGCCTGGACCCGGAGACGGTCGCCGCGGTGGCGGCCAGCGTCGAGGTGCCGGGGCGGCTGGAGCGGATCGCGGAGGAGCCGCCGACCTACCTCGACGCCGCCCACAACCCCGATGGCGCCGCGGCGCTTGCCGAGGCGCTGCCGGCGGTGAGCGACGGGCGCCGCGTCGTCGCCTGCCTCGCCGTCCTCGCCGACAAGGACGCGGCGGCGATGGTGGCGGCCCTGGCGCCGGTCCTCGACGCGGCTGTCTGCACCGAGGTCCCGCCGGCGGCCTTGCGCTCGCACGGCCGCCCCGGCGCCAGCTCTCGTCCCGCGGTCGAGCTGGCGTCGCTCCTGGCCGAGGCCGGCGTCCGCGCCGAGCCCGAGCCCGACTTCGACGCCGCCCTCCGGCGCGCCCGCCAACTCGCCTGCGAGCCGCCCGAGGCGACCCTCCTGGTCACCGGCTCCCACTACGCCCTGGCCCCGGCCCGCGCCACCCTCGCCTCGTCCTGACCCGCTTCGGCCCTGCCGCGCCACCCGACCGCACCGCCACCGTGGTTGTCCTTCGTCAACCCAAGCCGGGGGTGGTTGTCTTTCGTCAACCTATGGTTGACGAAAGACAACCACGTGGTCCCGCGGTTGACAAAGGACAACCACGGCGTGGACCGGAGGACGGGGGCGGGGCGTAGGGGAGGTATGCGACGATTTGACGATGCAGCGCAGCGCCGGCTCGGAACTGCTGTCGATGATGGGGCTCGTTGCCGCCGTCGTCGCGATCGTGATCCTCGTCTTCTTCGGCGTCGGCTACCTGTTCGGGCGGCTGTTCCTCTGAGCCCGGAGATGAGAGGAGGATGAGCGCGCCCGGAAACGGCGGCGCCGCGGATTGACGCGGTAACTATCGTCCAGATTGCCCCGACGAGGGATCACGCAATCTTCGGCGAAGTAGACTGCCCGACCCTTCACCCCTAGGCGGGTCCCATACCTATGGCACTAGCGATCTTCGGAATCACGAACAGCGGCCTCAACCTGGCCGCCTCCCTGGTACTCCTGATGCTGATCGTGCTCTGGCTGGCACTGATCGTCTACACCTTCCTCGACGCCCGGCGCCGCATCTCCGACCCGTTCCTGATCGCCTGCGCGACGATCGCCTCGTTCTTCCCGTACATCGGCACCGCGGTCTACGCGATCGTGCGGCCGCCGGAGTACCTCGAGGACGCCCACGAGCGCGAGCTCGAGATCCGCGCCGCCGAGTTGCGGGTGCGGCAGCTTCGCGACCAGAGCTGCCCGAACTGCGAATACCCGGTCGAGAAAAACTTCCTCCGCTGCCCGAACTGCGAGCGGCGGCTCAAGGACCCCTGCCCCACCTGCGGTAAACCGGTCGACCCGCGCTGGGCGCTCTGCCCGTACTGCGAATCGACCCTGGGCGGCGAGCGTCGCCGGCGCCCGCAGCGGCCACCGGACGAGCGCGAACTCCGCCCCGAAGGCGACGAGCGGCGAGCGCGACGCTCCGAGCGCGACAGTCGCGACGAAGCGGAACGCGAGGAAGGCGCCAGCGAACAGAAACGCCCGCGGCGCAAAAAAGCGGCCGCGGCCGCCACCGCCAAATCCGCCTCGAAACAATCTTCCGCGAGCACGACCAACCGGGAATCCGCTCGCGGCGCCAGTGAGGCGCCAAGCAACCGAACCGAGCAAAGGAGCCCCAGTCGTGAGCCGGACCCTAATCCTCGTCAAGCCTGATGCCTTCGAGCGCGCCCTCAGCGGCGAGCTGATCTCGCGCTTCGAGCGCAAGGGGCTGAGGATCGTCGCCGTCAAGTCGCTGACCGCGAGCGAGGCGATCGCCAACGAGCACTACGCCGAGCACACCGAGAAGCCGTTCTTCGGCGAGCTCGTCTCCTTCATCACCGGCGGCCCCCTGGTGGCGATCGTCTTCGAGGGGGTCGAAGCGGTGGCGGCGGCGCGGCAGATCATCGGCGCCACCAACCCGGTCGAGGCCGCGCCCGGCTCTATTCGCGGCGACTTCGCGCTCGAGGTGACCTTCAACATGGTCCACGGCTCCGACTCCGACGAGTCGGCCGAGCGCGAGATCGGGATCTGGTTCCCCGAGCTGTCCTAGACCCTTGAGGGTCGTGCTGGCCTCGGGCTCGCCCCAGCGGCGCGAGATCCTGGCCAAGCTGGGAATCGAGTTCGAGGTCTGCGCTCCGGGGGTCGACGAGCTCGAGCAGGGCGATGCCGCAGAGCTGGTGGTCGAGAACGCCCTGCGCAAGGCGCGTGCCGTGGCGGACCGAGTGGACGCGGCGGCGGTCGTGATCGCCTGCGACACCGATGTCGTCCTCGACGGCGAGGTGCTCGGCAAGCCTGCCGACGCCACCGAGGCCCGGGCCTACCTGGACCGGATGTCGGGCCGCGCCCACGAGGTGATGAGCGGCCTCGTCGTCGCCCGCGGCGGCGAGGAGCGCCACGGCCTGGAGCGGACGACGGTTGTCTTCAAGTCGCTCTCAGCGGCGGAGAAGGAGCGCTACGTCGAGTTCGGCGAGTGGCGGGGCCGCTCCGGTGGCTATGCGATCCAGACCCTCGGCTCGACCCTGGTGGAACGGCTCGAGGGCAGCGTCTCGAACGTCGTCGGGCTGCCCGTGGGGCTGCTCGCGGAGCTCGCCCCGAAGCTTTTCTTTCGTTAGCAACAGCTGAAGAAACGCTCATCTGAAGCCGAATTTCGGGGGAACCCTCAGCCCCTGCTTCAGAGTTTGGAATCATTGCTGCTCTGACCGCCAGCGGGGACATCAGTTGAGCTTCCTGGGCCGCCTCCTTCACCTCGGCGGTCGCGACATGGCGGTCGACCTCGGGACCGCGAACACGCTCGTCTATGTGCGCGGTCGGGGGATCGTCCTCTCCGAGCCCTCGGTGGTCGCGATCGACTCGCGCAGCGGCCAGGTCCATGCGGTCGGCTCGCAGGCGAAGCTGATGCTCGGCCGCACCCCCGGCACGATCACCGCGATCCGGCCGCTCAAGGACGGCGTCATCGCCGACTTCGAGGTGACCGAGCAGATGCTGCGCTACTTCATCAAGTCGGTCCACTCCAACCGCTTCGCCCACCCGCGGATGGTCGTCTGCGTGCCCTCGGGCGTGACCAAAGTCGAGAAGCGGGCGGTCGAGGACGCCTGCCTCTCGGCCGGGGCCCGCGAGGCCTACCTGATCGAGGAGCCGATGGCGGCCGCGATCGGGGCCGGGCTGCCGGTCGCCGACCCGGTCGGCTCGATGGTCGTCGACATCGGCGGTGGCACCACCGAGGTGGCGGTGATCTCGCTCGGCGGGATCGTCGTCTCGGAGTCGATCCGGATCGGCGGCGACGAGATGGACGAAGCGATCATCAGCCACTGCAAACGCGCCCACAAACTGGCGATCGGCGCCCAGACCGCGGAGGAAATCAAGCTCGAGGCCGGCTCCGCCGCCTCGCTGCGCGACGAAGTGCGGATGGAGATCCGCGGTCGTGACCTCGTCTCCGGGCTGCCGAAGACGGTCGAGCTCGGCTCCGAAGAGGTGCGCGAGGCGCTGGCGGAACCGGTCGGCCAGATCGTCGAAGCGGTGAAGGACACGCTCGACCGGACCCCGCCCGAGCTCGCCGGCGACATCATGGACCGCGGCATCACCCTCGCCGGCGGCGGCGCCCTGCTGCAAGGCTGGGAGCAGCGGCTGCACGACGAGTGCCAGATGCCGTGCCAGCTGGCAGAGTCGCCGCTGACCTGCGTCGCGGTCGGATCGGGCATCTCGCTCGAGGAGTTCGAGACGATCCACCGCAGCAAGAAGAACTCCGACTTCCGGCCCCGCCGTTGATGTCGGCACCGCACCCGCAAACCCCCGAACAGGTTCTGGATTCGTGTACCGAAAGCAAGTACGCCGTCGCCGCGCGATTCTCGCGCTGCTGATCATCGGCAGCTTCGCGCTGCTGACGATCACCTACGGGCAGGGCTCGAACGGGCTCCAGCGCGGCGTCGCGACGATCTTCAGCCCGGTCCAGTCGGTTGCCGACAGGGCCCTGAAGCCGGCCCGGGACATGGTCAACTGGTTCGACGAGACCTTCGACGCCCGCGGCGAAAACGCCAAGCTCCACAGCGAAGTCGAAACGCTGCGGAAGGAGGCGGTCGGGGCGAAGGCGGCGATCGCCGAAAACCAGCAGCTGCGCAAGCAGGTCGAACTCGACGGCAGCGGCGCGATCCCCTCCGGCTACAAGGCCGTGACCGGGCGGGTGATCTCCCGCTCGCCGACCGTCTGGTACGCCGACCTCACGATCGACGTCGGCAGCGGCAACGGCGTCCAGCCGGAAGACCCCGTGGTCAACGGCGACGGGCTGGTCGGAACCGTCTCCTCGGTCACCGGCAGCTCGGCCCAGGTGCAGCTGATCGCCGACGGCGGCAGCGCCGTCGGGGCGAAAGTGGTGCCGAGCGGCATCCAGGGCATGATCAAGGCCGAAGTCGGCGAACCGGGGACGTTGATCCTCGATTTCATCGACTCCGCCAAGCACGTCTTCAAGGGCCAGAACGTGGTCACCTCGGGCTGGAGCGTCCAGGGCCTCGCCTCGCGCTATCCGCCGAACATCCCGATCGGCGAAATCACCAAGGCCCCGATCCTCCAGCAGGAGTCCCAGCAGCAGGTGCAGCTGCGGCCCTTTGCCGACCTCCGCAACCTCGAAATCGTCCAGGTCCTGACCGGAGGCTCGCGGTGATGCGAGTTCAGGATCAGGGTTTGGCGGGGGAGCACTCGCGTACCCCTCCCGAAAACGCTCCGCCTGCGGCTCCGGTTGAGTGTTTTCGGGAGGGGCACACGATCGCTCCCGACGAATCCGGTCACAGAACCCGCAACGTCCCGAAGCTAAGGACAGAAGCTGCGGGCGTTCCCCGCCGGGGTCCCGTCCCGCTTGCCTTGAAGCTGACTTTGCTCGGGAGGGGGTCGGGGGACCCTCCGATCGTTTTGCGGCTGAGGCCGGGAGCTCGATCGGGGCGTTCAGCCCGAATACTCCGCAGCCGACAGGCCGAGAGAGGAGGGTCTCCCGACCCCCTCCCCCGCGGAGACCTCTGCCTAGGTAACCCCAGCCGATGATCCTCACCGGCAAGATCCTCGCCCGCATCGTCGTCGTCCTAATCCTCGGCGTGATCCTGCAGCTCTCGTTCTTCTCGCAGGTGGCGCTGTTCCACGTCAGCCCCGACATGCTGCCGGCCCTGGTCGCCTGCTTCGGCCTGCTCGGCGGCACCATGAGCGGCGCCGTCACCGGCTTCTCCGTCGGTCTCCTGCTCGACTGCCTGCTGATCGCGCCTCTCGGCGGCGGTTCCCTGGTCCTGCTCGCCACCGGCTACCTCGCCGGCGCCTACCGCGAGCGCTTCGGCTACCCGCGCGGGCCGGCGGCGCCGCTCATCTGCGCCGGCCTCACCCTCTTCGCAGAGCTCGGCTTCGGCGCCGTGCAGGCGATGCTCGGCGAAGTCGGCTCCAACGTCAGCTCGATGGTGCTCAAGGACATCCTCTTCCAGGTCATCTTCGCCTTCTTCCTCAGCTGGCCGCTCTACATCGGCCTGCGGCGGCTGCTGCGACCGGCGCTGGTCGAGGCACCCCGGCCTGGCCGGCGGCCGACCGTGATGGAAAGCTTGAGGGGCTAGCCCCGTGTTCCTGCGCAACGACGACCTCCCCCGTGGCAGCCGACTCTCGCTGCGAATCGCCGTGCTCGGAGGCGTCGCCGTCGCCCTCTTTGCGGTCCTCTTCTTCCGGCTCTGGAGCCTGCAGATCATCGACGGCTCCAAGTACCTGGCCGAGGCGCAGAACAACCGCACCCGCGAATTCAAAGTGATCGCGCCGCGTGGCGAAATCCTCGCCCGCAACGGCGAAGTGCTCGTCAACAACCGCACCAGCCTGGCGCTCCAGGTCGATCTCTCGAAGATGCCTCCCGAACCGAAGAGGAAAGCGGAGCTGACGAAAATCGGCTCGCTCGTCCACCTCAACCTGAAGCAGGTCGAAAAACGGATCGAAGAAAGCGAAGCGGTGGCCGCGGGTGCGCCGGTGACGCTGCGCAGCGACGTCGGCTACTACCTCATCTACTACATCGAAGAAAACCCGCGGCGCTTTCCCGGGGTCAGCGTCGAAAAGGTCTTCGTCCGCAACTACCCGGGAGAAGACGAGGCCGCCCACGTGCTCGGGACGGTCGGCGAGGTGACCGAAGAAGAGCTCGAAGGACCTCCCTATAAAGGCCTCGAACCGGGTGAAATGGTGGGACAGGGAGGGATCGAGTACTCCTACGATCACTACCTGCGCGGCACCCCGGGAACATCGCGCTACCAGGTGAACGCGATGGGGCAGCCGACGCCCGGCGGCACCCTCGCCTCGACCCCGCCGAAGCCGGGCGACAACCTGAGGCTGACGATCAACCCTGCGGTGCAGAAGGCCGGCGAACAGGCGCTGGCTGAATACGGGAAGGGTGGATTCGTCTCGATGAACATCCACACCGGAGAAATCCTCGGGCTCGGCTCCTACCCGACCTTCGACCCGACCGAACTGACCCCACCCCTGACCCAGGCGCAGGTGAACAACCTCTTCCGCAACCCCGAATCACCCCTCACCGACCGCGCGATCGAAGGGCTCTACCCGACCGGCTCGACCTTCAAGTTGATCACCGCGATGGCGGCGCTCAACTCCGGGGTCGACACGCCGTCGAGGGTGATCAACGACCCCGGCTCGATCACGATCGGCGGGCAGAAATTCGAAGACTCCGAAGGGGTCGGCTACGGCGCGGTCAACCTGGTCTCGGCGCTCAAGTACTCCTCGGACGTCTACTTCTACACGCTCGGCAACGAAATGTGGCGGACGGCGGTGCTGCAGCAGTGGGCGAGCAGGCTCGGGATCGGTCGGCCCACCGGCGTCGACCTGCCCCAGGCGGAAGGGACCGAAGGGCTGGTGCCGGGCAAGCAGTGGGCCGAAGAAGAAATCGCCAACGGGGCGGAAATCGAACCGTGGGGACCGGGTCAGAACGTCCAGCTGGCGACCGGACAGGGGTACCTGCAGACCAATCCGCTCGAGATGGCGATCGCCTACGCCACCGTTGCCAACGGCGGCACCGTCGTCACCCCTCACGTCGGGATGGCGGTCCAGGACGCGGCGGGGCGGGTGTTGAAGGAATTCAACCCCAAGCCGCGGCGCCACGTCCACGTCGACCCGACCTACCGGGCGGCGATCCTCGAAGGTCTGCACGAGGCCGCGCAGTCGACCGGCGGCACCTCGTGCTCCAGCTTCTGCGGCTTCCCGGTGCAGGTGGCGGGCAAGACGGGCACGGCGGAACGGTCGATCTGGCGCCCCAACCAGTCCTGGTACATCGTCCTGGCGCCCTATCCGAACCCGCAGATCGTCACCGCGGTCACGATCGAGGAAGGAGGCTTCGGTGCCGAAGCGGCGGCGCCGGCGGCCAAGCACATCCTCGAAGCCTATTTCGCCAAGCGACTCAAGAAGGCCGGCGAATCGAGCGAACCCGAAGGCTCTGAAGAAGGGGTCTCCGAAGCAGGACTGGAAGGCCACTAGCTTGCGGAGGTTCAAGCCCGACACCTGGTTCATCTCGCCGGCCCCGTACGCTAGGCCCAATATCGTCACGGCCGTGACGATCGAGGAAGGCGGCTTCGCCGCCGAATCCACGGCGCCGGCCGTCCCCCAGATGCTCGAGACGCATTTCGACAAGAAGGCCCCCGCGGTCACCGCCGAAGGCGGAGCCGAATGAGCTACGTGGCCCGCCCCCGGCCGGTTGCCGAACCCTTCGCCGAGGAGCACCAGAGCCTCGCCGAACGGCTCGGCCTCGCCGATCTCGACTGGCCGCTGGCCTTTGCCGCGATCGGCCTGATCGCCTTCAGCGTCTTCACGCTTGGACAGGCGACCACCCACGACGTTCCCGGCAGCCCCGGCTACTACGTCGACCGGCAAGCGATCTACGGCGTGCTCGGGGTGATCGGGATGTTCCTCCTGACCCGGATCGACTACTCGCGCTTCCGCGAGCTGCGGGTCGGCATCTACACCTTCCTCTGCGTCAGCATCGGCCTCGTCTTCGTCTTCGGCTTCGCCGCCCGCGGCTCGCGGCGCGCCTTCGAATTCCCCCTCTTCAGCTTCCAGCCGTCCGAGCTCGGCAAGGTCCTGCTGGTGCTTGCCCTCGCCGGCTTCGTCATCGACGGAGCGCGGCGCGGCTCCTCGCCGCAGCGGACCCTGCGCTACCTCATCCTCGGCCTCGCCCCGGCGGGCCTCGTCTTCCTACAGCCCGACCTCGGCACCTCCCTGGTGTTCGTCGTCGC
>JAFDWC010000073.1 GCA_018268655.1 Actinomycetota bacterium | reverse complement strand
CGGGCCGGGTCGGTGGCGGCGAGGACGCTGTAGGAGCCGTCGGCTTCGGGCAGCGAGCGCAGCCGCTCGACCGCGCCGGGGAGGGCGAACTGGGCGCCGCCGAGGCCCTCGACGAAGTAGCCGCGGCGGGCGGTGCCGAGCAGCTCGAGGTTGCCGAGCTCGGCGTAGAGGGTCGAGAAGCCGCCGGGAACGCCCTCGGCGAGGACGGTCTCGCGGGTGACGATGCCGTAGCGCTCGAGCATCAGCTCGGCCTGGGCGCGGAGGCGGGCGCCGGGCCCGGGGGCGTTGGCGAAGAGCGGCTCGGTCAGCGACCAGCGCCCCTGGACCGCGGCGCCGGCGGTCGAGCGGCGGCGGGCGAAGCGGCGGCCCGGGCGCTCGGAGGCCGGCACCGCGCGCAGCCGCGGCGCCCGCAGCGGCGCGAAGGCGTCGTTGGTGACGGCGCCGCTCCAGGCGAGGTCCCAGAGCGCGTTGTGGATCTCCTCGGCCGGGGCGTCGAGGTCGGCCAGCAGGTCGAGCCAGAACGAGGGACCGCCAGCGAGCCGCTCGCGGATCGCCGCGTGGACCTCGCCGCTCGGCTCCTCGAGCCGGGCGTTGGCCGGCGGCGGCCCGGCGAGGCGGACGTCTTCGCGGAAGTAGAGGGCGACGCGGCCGTCGGAGCGGCCGAGGGCGCCGGCGCCGATCCAGACCAGCTCGCCGCTGGTGCAGAGCTCGTCGAGCCAGCTGGGCGAGTAGCTGCCGAGCCGCCGCGGCAGCACGTCCGCCTCCCACACCTTCGGGGTCAGGGCGACGCCCTGCAGCGGCACCAGCGCCTCGCGCAGGCGGTCGAGGCCGGCGCCGGCGGGGCGGAAGGCGTCGACGTTCTGCCAGCTGGGAAGGAAGCGGGCGAGCTCGGAGCGGTCGGCCGCCTCGACCTCCTTGCGCAGCCGCGCCAGGCTGGCGCGGCGGACTCGGCGCAGGACGTCGGCGTCGCACCACTCGCGCTCGCTGCCGCCGGGCAACAGCTCGCCGCGGACCATCGCCCCTTCGGCCTCGAGCTCGCGCAGCGCCGGCCCGGGGTCGACCCCGTAGCGGGCAGCGAGCTGGTGGGTCGGGAAGGGCCCGTGGGTGCGGGCGTAGCGGCGGACCAGGGCGCGCATCGCGTCGGGATGCTCGGCGAGGAAGGTCTCCGGCAGGCCCGGCGGCTCGGGGACGCCGAGCGCGTCGCGGTAGAGGCCGGCGTCCTCGGCGGCGATGAAGCGCTCTTCGCCGGCGATCCGGACCTTGGCGGCGCGCCGCTCGCCGACCAGTTTGTCGAGCATCGAGGCGGCCGAATAGCCCTCGGCGACCCGCTCCGCGGCCTCCTCGGCGGTCATGTCGCCGAGGTTGCGCAGGACCTGCTGGAGGGCGTCGCGGTCGCCGGCGCGGCCGGCCTCGGTGCGGTGCTGGAGCTGTTCCTCGACCTCCTCCAGCGCCTCGGGGTCGATCAGCTCGCGCAGCTCCTCCTGGCCCAGCAGCTCGCGCAGGAGGTCGCGGTCGAGGGCCAGCGCCGCCGCCCGCCGCTCGGCGTTCGGGGTGTCCCCCTCATACATGTAGGTGGCGACGTAGTCGAACAGCAGCGAGGAGGCGAACGGCGACGCGGTCGGCGTCTCGACCTCGACCAGGCTCAGCTGGCGGGCGTGGAGCTTGCGCAGGAGGTCGTCGAGGGCGGGCAGGTCGAGGACGTCGCGCAGGCACTCGCGGTAGGTCTCGAGCACGACCGGGAAGCGGGGGAAGTCGCGGGCGACTTCGAGCAGGCTCTGCGACTTCAGCCGCTGCTGCCAGAGCGGCGTCCGCTTGCCGGGGTAGGCGCGGGGGATCAGCAGCGAGCGCGAGGCGTTCTCACGGAAGCGGGCGCCGAACAGGGCCGAGCCGGAGAGCTCGCCGACGACCAGGTCTTCGACCTCGTCGGGCTCGATCAGGACGAGGTCGGCGGGCGGCGGCTCGTCGGCGTCGGGGAGGTGGATGACGATGCCGTCATCCGACCAGATCGCGTCGGCCTCGAGGTCCCGCTCGTGGCGGATCTTGGCGGCGAGGGCGAGCCCCCAGGCGGCGTGGACGCGGCCGCCGTACGGCGAGAGCACGCAGAGGCGCCAGTCGCCGATCTCGTCGCGGAAGCGCTCGACCACGATCGACTCGTCGGAGGGGACGACGCGGGTCGCGGCCTGCTGCTCGCGCAGGTAGGCGACGAGGTTGTTGGCGGCGCGCGGGTCGAGGTCGTATTCCCTGGCCAGGTCCTCGGGCTCGCGGGCGACGGCCTCGCGGGAGAAGGCGCCGATCGCCCGGCCGAGCTCGGCGGGGCGGCCGATCCCGTCGCCGCGCCAGAACGGGACCGCGCCGGGGGCGCCGGGGGCCGGGGTCACGATGACCCGGTCGCGGGTGATTTCCTCGATCCGCCAGCTGCTCGAGCCGAGCAGGAAGGTCTGGCCCGGGCGCGCCTCGTAGACCATCTCCTCGTCGAGCTCGCCGACCCGGCGGCCGTCGGGGAGGTGGACCCCGTAGAGGCCGCGGTCGGGGATCGTACCGGCGTTGGTGACGACCAGCTGGCGGGCGCCTTTGCGGCCGTGGATCGTCCCCTGGGTGCGGTCCCAGACGATCCGCGGACGCAGCTCCGCGAAGCGGTCGGAGGGGTAGCGGCCGTCGAGCATGTCGAGGACGTTCTCGAGCTGCTCGCGGGAGAGCTCGCGGAAGGACTCGGTCGCGGTGACGAGGCGCTCGACCGCGTCGACCTCCCACTCGTCGAGGGCGGCCATCGAGACCAGGTGCTGGGCGAGCACGTCGAGGGGATTGGTCGGAATGACCGTCTCCTCGATCTCGGCTTCGCGCATGCGCTTGGCGACGACCGCGCACTCGAGCAGATCGCCGCGGTATTTGGGGAAAATCCGGCCTTTGGAGACCTCGCCGAGGCCGTGGCCGGCGCGGCCGATCCGCTGCAGGCCGCGGGTCACCGACTTCGGCGACTCGACCTGGATCACCAGGTCGACGGCGCCCATGTCGATCCCGAGCTCGAGCGAGGAGGTGGCGACCAGGCAGGGGAGCTCGCCGGACTTCAGCATCTCCTCGACCACCGTTCGCTCCTCGTGGGAGAGCGAGCCGTGGTGGGCGCGGGCGATCTCGACGTAGGGGCCGGTCGGCGGCGACGCCTCGCCGGCCTGCTCGGTGGCGGCGAGCTCCTGCTCGCCTTCGCCGTTGGCCAGCTCGTTGAGGCGCTTGGCGAGGCGCTCGGCGGCACGGCGGTTGTTGACGAAGATGATCGTCGAGGTGTGGGTCTGGACCAGGCGCAGGAGCTCCGGGTAGATCGCCGGCCAGATCGAGCGGACGTGGGCGCTGGGCTCGATTTCGGTCGGGGGAGGGCCGTTCTCGGAGGGGTAGGCGGGCGCTCCCGGGTCCGACATGTCCTCGACCGGGACGACGATCTCGAGGTCGAGCTGCTTCTTCTGGCCCGCGTCGACGATCTCGCACTGGCGCTGCGGACCGACCAGGAACTGGGCGATCCGCTCGAGCGGGCGCTGGGTGGCGGAGAGGCCGATCCGCTGGACCCGCGGCGGCTCCTCGGCGTCGCTGTGGGTCCACACCAGGTCGTCGAGCCGCTCCAGGGTCAGCGCCAGGTGCGACCCTCGCTTGGTCTGGGCAACCGCATGGATCTCGTCCACGATCACCGCCTCGACCCCGGTCAGGATCTCCCGCACCTGCGAGGAGAGCATCAGGTAGAGCGACTCGGGGGTCGTGATCAGGATGTCGGGCGGGTTTTTGGCCATCTCCCGCCGTTCTTTCTGCGAGGTGTCCCCGGTCCGCAGGCCGACGGCGATCTCGGCGCCGATCCCCCGCAGCGGCGCTCGCAGGTTGCGCTCGATGTCGTAGGAAAGCGCCTTCAGCGGCGAGATGTAGACGATCTTGACGCCGCTGCCGAGCTCGGGCTCGCGGGCGAGCTTGTCGATGCCCCAGAGGAAGCTGGCGAGGGTCTTGCCGGAGCCGGTGGGGGCGCAGATCAGCGCGTTGGCGCCGCCCGAGATCGCCTCCCAGCCGCCCGCCTGGGCGGGGGTCGGGCCCTCGAAGGAGGCCTCGAACCAGCGCCGCACCGGCGCCGAGAACGGCGCCAACGGGTCGGATTTGGCTCTGCGTTTAGGCGCGGTGCTCAACCCACCGATCTTACGCAGTCTCCCCCCGCGGCCCGAATCGCGCGTTGGACCTTTGGGGTCCCATAGCCCCCCAAAAGTCCAACGCGATGCCGGCCGCTACGTGTAGAAGGTCTGCATCCCGCCCTCGACCTCGTCGGTCATGTAGTCGAGCCAGGGCGGCGGCGCGGTCGTCTTGCGGGCGAGGACGATCGTCGTGTGCCCGGCCGCGCGCCAGACGGCCGAGAGCGGCCTGCTCCACGGCGGCGAGAGGGGGTAGAAGCCGGCGGTGAGGGCACGCTCGACGCGGTAGGCGTCGCCCCGCTCGACGAAATCGCAGAACTCGCCGAAGGCGTATCCGCGCACGTGCGGGCCGAAGACGCGGATCGAGGTCGGCTGGCGGCCCAGCCCCAGCAGCACCCGGTTGTGGAGGCTGGCGAGGTTCGGCACCGAGAGGATCGCGTGGCCGCCCGGGCGCAGGACCCGGTGCATCTCGGTCATCGGCAGCCAGACGTTCTTCAGATGCTCGAGCACCTGGTTGCAGACCAGCACGTCGACGCTGCCGTCGGGCCAGGGCAAGCGCCCGGCCTCGAGGTCGACGCGGGCGACCTCCAGCCCCTTTGCCTCCGCCGCCGCGGCAGGGCGCTCGTAGACCTCGACGCCGAGGATCCGCTTCGCGCCCAGCGCCGCCCCCCAGCGGCTGCTGTAGCCGCCGTCCCAGCAGCCGACGTCGAGCATGATCGCGCCGGCGTGCTCGGCGGCGACCCCACGCAGCAGCGCCTCGATCCGGTCGGCCACCTCGACCAGAACCCGCATGCAGGAGCGGTGCTCGCCGGCGGCGACGCCGGCTGAGGGACGCGGCTCCGCGCTCATGCGGCCGAGCCCATCGACGTCAGCAGCTCTCGCATCCGCGCCGCGAAGCGCTCGCGGGAGAACTCGCCGGCGCGGGCGACGAGGGCGTCGCGGTCCCAGCTCGCGGAGGCGACCCGCTCGACGGCCGCGGCGAGCGACGCCGCGCTCGGCGCGTCCGAGCCGGCGAGGAGGACGCCGTCGATGCCGTCGCGGACGATGTCGCGGGCACCGCCGGCATCGAGCGCGACAACCGGCGTGCCGGCGGCGAGGGCCTCGACCATGGTGATCCCGAAATCCTCTTCGCCGATGTGGATGAAGCCGACCGCCTCGCCGTAGAGGCGGGCCAGCTCCTCGCGGGAGATCCAGCCGCGCAGCTCGACGTTCGCCGGCATCCGCGCCCGCAGCTCCTCCTCCTGGGGCCCGATGCCGACCATGGTCAGCTCGTGGGGAAGGCCGCGGAAGGCCTCGGCGACCAGCAGCGGCCGCTTGTATGCGGTCAGGCGGCCGACCCAGAGGAAGCGCCGCCGCTCGGCCTCGGCGGCGGGGCGCAGGTCGGAGAGCTCGACCGGCGGGTGGACGACCTCGGCCTCGCGGCCGTAGAAGCGGCGGATGCGGTCCGCCACCGCGCTCGAGTTGGCGGCGAAGCGGTCGGGCCGCCGGGCGGCGGCCTGGTCGCGGCGCCGCAGCCAGCCCGAGCTCAGCCGCAGCGCCGCTCCCCTGAGTCCGCCGAGCCGCTCGCGCTCGGTATCGGCGAGCCAGACGTAGCGGATCGGCGTGTGCGAGTAGCAGACGCAGGGGGTGCCGGCGGGCGGCGCGGCGTTGATCGCGCAGGCGTGCGAGGAGACGACGACGAGCGCGTAGCCGCCGAGGTCGAGCGAGCGGAAGTAGTGCGGCATGTAGGGCAGCAGGTAGCGCCAGCGCCCCGGGTCGTGGCCGACCTGGCGCAGGCCAGGCAGCCGCGAGAGCCGCGACTCGCGGACGATGCGGGCTGCAAGCCGCGGCGGCAGCAGCTCGCGGGCGGCGGAGAAGGTGAAGACGTCGACGCGGCTGGCCTCGGCGAGGACGTCGTCGGCGAGCGCCTCGACCACCCGCTCGGAGCCGTGGTAGCCCTGGAACCAGTCGTGGACGATCGCGACCGGGCGGCCGGACCACGGGACGGGGTCGCGATTCATGGGCGACAACATAGGAGGTGTCGCCGCGGAGCCGGGGCATGGACGCTCGCGCGGCGGGGTGATCTGCCAAGCTCGCGTCGTCCGATGGCCACCGACCCGCCCGCGATCACGGTCCTGATCGGCGCCTACGAGAACGAGCGCACGGTGCCGCGGGCGATCGCCTCGATCCTCGCCCAGACCGAGCCCAACCTCGAGCTGATCGTGATCGACGACGGCTCCCGCGACGGCTCCGCCGCCGCCGCTCGCGAGGCGATCGGCGCCGATCCCCGCGGCCGGGTGATGCGGCTCGAGCGCAACCTCGGCATCGCCCGCTCGCTGAACGAAGGGCTGCGGGCCGCCGCGGCGCCGGTCGTCGCGATCCAGGATGCCGACGACCACTCGGCCCCCGAGCGCCTGCAGCGGCAGCTGGCGCTGCTCGCGGACGATCCCGGCGTCGCCGTCGTCGGCGCCCGGATGCGCGAGGTCGACCCCGGCGGCCGCACCCTGCAGCCGCGGACCAGCTTCGCCGCCGGCGACGTCGGGCCGGTGCTGCTGCGCTTCAACCCGATCCCCAACAGCTGCGCCGCCTTCCGCCGCGACGTCGCCGTCGAGCTCGGCGGCTACGACCCCCGCTACCGCTACGCGACCGAGTACGACCTCTGGCTGCGGATCGCCGAGCGGCACCGTCTGCTGACCATCGACGAGGAGCTCTGCACGCGGGTGATGGGAAGCGCCAACGTCGCCGCCCGCGCCGAGCGCGAGCAGCTGGCGGAGGGGATCACGATCCGCCTCCGCGCCCTGCGACGTCGGCGGACGCTGCGCGGGGCGTCGGGGCTGCTGCGCCCGGCGCTCTCCTACGCGCTGCCGCTGTCGCTGAAGCGGTGGCTGCGCGAGCGGCGCGGCCAGGCACCCTGAGCCTGAGCGTCTATCCGACCGCGAGCGCGGCCTCGTACTGCTCCCGCGTCCCGGCCAGGAACCGCTCGACGCTGAGCTCGCCGCCGACCCGCTCGCGCGCCGCCGCCCCAAGCCGCGCCCGGGCGGCGGGGTCGGCGGCCAGCGCCACCAGCCGCTGCGCCATCGCCCCGAGGTCGCCCGCCGGGAAGACCGCGCCGGCCTCGCCGACCGTCTCGACGTTCCCGGCGCCGTCGGCGACCACCGGCGCGAGGCCGTGCGCCATCGCCTCCAGCAGCGCCAACGACATCCCCTCGCGGTGGGAGGGGAGCAGGAAGAGGTCGGCCGCGGCGTAGAGATCGTCGAGGTCGTCGCGGTGGCCCAGCGGGCGCACGGCGTCGCCGGCGCGGGCGCGCACCTCCGCCTCGAGCGGCCCGCCGCCGGCGAGGAGCAGCACCACCGGGGCGCCGTCGGCCCGCGCCGCCTCAGCCGCGGAGGCGGCGCCGAGCGGGTCCTTGCGCTGCTCGAGCTGAGCGGCGAAGAGCACCGCCACCTCACCCTCCGCGAGCCCGAGCGAGCGCCGCAGCCGCTGGCGGCGCTCGGGCGCGACTGGCGCCGCCAGCGGCACCCCGTTCGGGACGACCACGAGCCGGGACCGGAGCGAGGACGGCAGGGCCGCGGCGAGGTCGTCGCGCTCCTCGCGGGTGATGCAGATCGTCCGCGCCGCCGCCGCGACCGCCGTCCGCAGCCGCCGCTGGACCAGCCAGCCCGCGACCCCGCTCGAACGCCGCAGCCGGTGCAGGCCGTGGCTCGTGATCAGCGCCGGCCGGCCGCGCGCCAGCGGCGCCGCCAGCATCGCCGCCATGTCGCCGTGGAGGTGGACCAGGTCCGCTTCGCCGGCCAGCCGCCCGGCCTGACGCCGCCGCGCGATCACCGAGCGCACCCCGCGGCGGCGCGAGCGGGTGACGCTGAGCGCGAAGCGACGGTGGGCGTATCCATCGAGGCCTTCGAGCAGGTCGATGTACGTCTCCGCCCCGCCGCCGGGGTGAGGCAGGACGTGCAGCACCGTGGGCATCGCGGCCGAGGCTACTAGCGGGACAGCCGCCGCCACCAGATCGCGACCAGCAGCGAGAGCTCGATCCCCATCGTTTCGTTGTGCCCCCAGAGCCGGCGCAGCGAGCGCAGCCCCAGCCACCCGGTCGGCTCCGGCCGCCGCCCGAGGTGAGCCACCCGCCGCACCGCCCGCGCCTTCTCCGGCGTCATCCGCCCGGCAGCCCGCGCGTCCAGCGTCTGCGCGATCAGCGCGATCGGCCGCAGGTTGGTCTCGTAGGAGCGCTGCCCGTACTCGGCGAGCAGCCGTCGGGCGCGCCGCGGGTGGCGCCAGCTGAGCAGGCGGCGGGGGTCCCGCCGGCGCATCGCCGCCTCGTGGCCGCGCGCCGCGGCGCCGTGCTGGACGTAGTCGTAGAGCGGCCGCTCGACGTAGGCGATGCGGCCGGTGGCGAGGGCGACGCAGGCGATCCACTGGTCGTGGAAGGGATCCCCGACCGGCGGCGGGAACGGGAGCGCCAGCTCGAGCAGCCGGCGCGGGAACAGCGACGCGGCACCGGTCACCGTGTTCGCCAGCAGCAGCGAGGCCAGGTCGGTGTAGTTGTTGCGGCGGCCGCGCCAGAAGCTGTCGGCGATCAGCCCACCGCCCTCGTCGACTATCCGCATGTCGCTGTAGGCGAGCTGGGCACCCGGGGCGGCCGCCAGCAGGGTCGCCAGCTTCTCCGGGTACCAGCGGTCGTCCTGGTCGGCGAGGGCGACGAACTCGGCCTCCGCCGGCACCATCTCCAGCGCCCGTTCGAAGTTGAGGTAGAACCCGAGGCGGCTCTCGGCGCGGGAGAGGCGGAAGCGCGGGTCGGCCGCGGTCAGCTCGCGCAGCCGCTCGAACCGCTCCGGCGAGGAGCCGTCATCGCTGATGACGCAGACCCAGCGCCGGTGGGACTGGGCGCGGATCGACTCGATCTGGCGCTCGAGCAGGACCGGATCGGGGTCGAAGGTGGCCATCGCGATCGCCACCAGCGGCGCCGCCTCGGGCATCGTGCTCAATGGGAGCTGTCGCCGCGGATCATCGCCCGCGGGGTCCGCATCAAGATCGCCAGGTCGGTGAGGACCGAGAGGTTGTCGAGGTAGTCGCGCTCCATCGCCAGGCGCTCCTCGAAGGTGAGGTCGCTGCGGCCGTATACCTGCATCGGCCCGGTCATCCCCGGCTTCACCGCCAGGCGGCCGCGCTGGCGCTCGTCATATAGGGCGACCACCCGCTCCTCCTCGGGCCGCGGCCCGACCAGCGACATCTGGCCGCGGAGGACGTTGATCAGCTGCGGCAGCTCGTCGAGGCTGGTCCGCCGCAGGGCGTGGCCGGAGCGGGTGACGCGGGGGTCGTCGCGGATCTTGAAGGCCGGCTCCTCGAGCGACTCGAGGTCGATCAGCTCGGGCAGCATCTCCTCGGCTCCGGTGACCATCGTGCGGAACTTGAGCATGGTGAAGGGGACGCCGTCCTGGCCGGCGCGGCGCTGGCGGAAGAGGACCGGACGGCCGCTGTCGAGCAGGATCCAGATCGAGATCGCCAGCAGCAGCGGCGAGAGCAGCAGCAGGCAGAAGAAGGAGACGAAGAGGTCCATGCCGCGCTTCATCGCCTGGGTCGAGCGCGAGGGGTCGCTGAAGCGGAAGTCGAGGACGGGCAGCTCGGCGAGCCGGTTGAGCTCGATTCCCGGGCCGAGCAGGCCGTAGTGCTGGGGCAGGAAGGTGAGCGCCAGCCCCTCCGCCTTGCACTCCTCGATCAGCCGCTCGGCGGCCAGCTCGCCCATCTCCTGCCCGGTCACCACGACCCGCTCGATCACCTGCTCGCGGGCGACCCGGGAGATGTCGGCGATCGAGCCCAGGAGCGGCAGCTCGCGGGCCGCAGGGCCGTTGCCGTCGGTGAGGTAGCCGACCAGGGCGAGGCGCGTCTCCGGGTGGGTGGAGACACGGCGGGCGATCAGGTCGGCGGCGCTCGCTGGGCCGACCACGACGCCGAGCGCGGGCGGCGTCAACCGGTGCCAGAGGAAGCGCAGGACGCCGCGCAGGCAGAAGCTGCCGACCAACGCCCCGACGCCGACGCTGATCGCGCTGAGCGGGTCGAGCGGGCCGACCGGGCTCAGCGCCAGCAGCCCGTCGAGCACCAGCGTCCCGAGCACGCTCGCGGAGACCAGCGAGGGCAGCTCGTCGAGGGTGCTGTGGCGGATCCGCCGGTGGTCCTTGTCGTAGAGGCCCTGGAGCTTGACGACGATCAGCCAGGCGGGGCTGAAGAGCAGCGCCCAGAACAGGGTGGCGACGTCGGTGGCGGCGCTGATCGCGGTGACCGCGATGAGGGAGACGATCAGGGCCGACCAGTCGCCGAGCGCGAGCAGGCGCCGCAGCTGGGAGCCGCGGCGGCGCGACTCGCCGGCGCCGGCGGCCGGGGGGGGACCGGCGGTGCGTGCGGGCGCGTTCTCGACCGGACCCGCCCCGTCCCGCTCGATCCGTGCCTTCTCGGTGTCGGAAGCGCGGCTCATCAGCAACCTTTTTCGAACCCGTTGTAGAGGCATTCTTCCCGCGGGTTCAGCCGCTGCGCTTCCTGCAGGTCGACCTGCGCGCCCGCGGTGTCCCCTGACTCGTTCTTGACCCGCGCGCGGATGTAGTAGAGGAGCCAGTTTTCTTCTTCGCGTTCGATCGCCTGGTCGAGCCGCGCGATCGCCTCGGGGTAATTGCCTTCACGCTCGGCCAGCAGGCCCAGCTGCACCAGCGGCGAGGTCGCCCAGGGCTCGATCGAGCGCGCCGTTTCGGCGTGGCCGACGGCGTCCGGGAGGTTGCCGGCGACGGCCGCGGAGTTGCTGGCGTCGATCTCGAGATCGACCAGCAGCGGCCCGACCAGGGCCAGGGCGGCGACCCAGGCGACGCCGAGGCCGGCGATCGCGAGACCGTAGCGGCGCCGTTCGGCGCGGCCGTCGGCGGCGGCGCGGACGCGGAGGATCTGGGCGCAGCGAGCGGCGACGAGCACGGCGGCGGCGAGGAAGAAGACGGCGCTGACGACGGCGATCTGCCAGAACCAGTCGATGCCGACGGCGACCGCGAAGGCGAGGCAGACGGCCAGCAGCGCCGCGTAGAGCTCGCGGCGCGACCCCCTGGCCGCCTGCCAGGCCCGGAAGCCGATCCAGAGCAGCGTCAAGACCATCGCCAGCACCAGCAGGCCGCCGACTACCCCGAGCTCGGCGAACGCCTGCAGGTAGAGCGAGTGGGCGTCGGTGTTGGGGGCCGAGTTGTCGCGCAGGAGGTGCCAGGAGAAGCGGTAGGTGCCGGCGCCGTGCCCGAGCGCCGGCTCTTCCTCGAAGGCGTCGATCGCGACGCGCCAGAATTCGCTGCGCCCGGCGCCGGTCAGCTGGCCGAAGTGCTGGGCGGGGTTGCTGGGGAACTTGACGTCGGACTGCGAGAACTGGTGCCAGGCGCGGCCGCCGACGGCAACCGCGAGGCCGATCACGAGCAGGACGCCGGCGAGCGCGATGCCGCGCAGCAGGCGCGGGTTGCGGGAGAGCGTCAGCGCCCGCCCGGTGAGGCGGCCGCTGCGGCGCTCGAGCCGCCTGAGGCCGGCGAAGAGGGCCAGCGCGAGCAGGCTGCCGGCGACCAGGAGGCCGAGCACGAGCAGGCCCTCGCCCACGATCTGGGAGTCGTTGAGGTTTTCCCCGAGGCTGTGTGATGCCTGCGCCCCGAGCACCGCCGGCACGGTCCCGACCGCCCCGATCGCCAGCGTCGCCAAGAGCCAGAGCCGGTCGTGGGAGAGCGCGATCAGGCAGCCGCAGGAGATCAGCAGCGCCAGCAGTCCGCCGCGCGAGTAGGTGAAGTAGAGGGCGAGCAGGGCGGTCGGCATCAGGGCGACCGCGGCCCAGCGCAGCGGCGAGCTGAGCGAGTTCCTGCTCATCCACAGCGCCAGCGCCGCCCCCATCGCCGCCATCAGCCCGTCGGCGTTCCAGTAGCCGAGCGGGTAGCTGAGGCGGGAGATACCGCTGCCGGGGCCTTCGGCGACGTTGAAGACGTGCGGCAAAAGGCGGCTGGCGAGGGCGAGCGCGGCGAAGCAGAGGAGGGCGATCGCGATCCCTTCACCGAAACGTTGACGCTGTCGCCCGGTTTGGGCGATCAGGAATGCGGCAACAAAAAAGCCGAGGTAGACCAGGACCCGGTCGGCCTCGGTGACGCTCAGCTCAATCGACCCCGACCAGAGAGATGAGAATGCGGATAAAAGCGCCAGCGCCAGGATCAGCCCCGCCGACCAGTAGAAGGGCCGGCCAAGGGTCACCCGACCGGCGGCTCCAAGCGCCAGCAGCGCCGCCACCAGCAGCCACACGACGAGCCCGGCGACATGCCGGTCGGTCAGCGCAAAGCCGCCCCCTGCAAGCGCCAGCCCAAGGATCAAGAGGAGCGGACTTATCAGCGCCGCTGATTCCTCTAACCTTGCCCGCCATGCATCGGACTCGCCACCCCCGAGCCCTGCGCCGGATTCCCCTTGCTGTCTTTCTTGTCTCAGTGCTGGCTCTGCTGGCATCGGCATCCGCTCCGGTTTTCGCCCAGGCCGAAGGGACCGTCTACGAAACCGAAAAGACGACCATCCCGGGGGAAACCAAGCCCACTCATCACAAGCCTAAGAACAACTCTTCCCCGGAAGAAGGTTCGCCCGCGCACAGCTCGGCCACGCCGGGCGGCGGCTCCGAAGGAGGGTCTGGCGGCGGTTCTGGTCCGGAAGGTCCATCTGAAGGCGGCGCGAGCGGCGCCAAGAACGGTGGAGGCACTGGCCAGAGTAGCCCAAGCAACGGCTCTTCAGCGGGCAACGAAAAGGTCCACAACCAGGCGTCCAGCAACCCGCCGGCGGTGGCCTCCAACGCGCCGGTAGCCGCGCAGAGCAACGCGTCGCACGACAGCGGCTCGAGCTCGCCGCTGGTCCCGATCCTGATCGCGATCGCCGTGCTCGCCGCGATCTCGATCGGCGCGGTCGTCTACCGCGCCCGCCGCGGCCGGACCGGATCCGCGATCTCGCCGAAAGCGAGCTGACCGGTGCGGAAACGGGGGCAGGAAATGAATAGGAAGCTGCACGTCTGCGTCGCCGCCCTGGCGGCCGCTGTCTCGCTCGGGGCCTTCGCGGCGAGCGCCCAGGCGCTCCCGGTCGGGTTCTGGGGGGTCGTCCCGCAGAGCGAACTGACCACCAGCCAGTTCCAGCGGCTGTCTCAGGGTGGCGTCGAAAGCATCCGCATCGGCCTCGACTGGAACGCGGTGCAGCCGACCCGCGGCGGCGAATACCAGTGGGGCGGCTTCGACGGCCAGCTGGAAGCCGCGGCGAAAGCGGGGATCCGGGTGCTGCCGTTCTTCTCGGGGGCTCCGAGCTGGGCGGTGCCCGCCGCGACCGTCGCCGGTTCGGGCGGGGCCAAGGCGCCCGCCCACCTGCCGGTCAGTGGCGCCGCTCGGGCTGGCTGGACTGCCTTCATCTCCGCTGCGATCGCCCGCTACGGGCCAAACGGGACCTTCTGGAGCGAACGCCCGACGGTGCCCAAGACCCCGCTGCGGACCTGGCAGATCTGGAACGAGCCCAACTTCAAGTACTTCGTCGCGAAGCCGAACCCGATCGAATACGGGCAGCTGGTGAAGCTCTCCAGCACCGCGATCAAGTCGGCGGACCCGGGGGGCAAGGCGATCCTCGCCGGCCTCTTCGCCCGCCCCAAGGGCGCCAGGAACGCCCGCACCGGCAAGCACAAGAGCCTCAACTGGTTCGCGAGCGACTTCGTCGCACAGATGTACAAGGGCAACCCGGGGATCAAGGCGGCGGTCGGCGGAGTCTCCCTCCACCCCTACGTCGTCAACTACAGCGAAATGGCGCCGGAGATCGAAGAACTGCGCCACGTGCTGGCCCGGGCACACGATCCCAACAAGCCGCTGTACATCACCGAGCTCGGCTGGAGCTCGGAAGCGCCGAACAGCGCCGACCAGTTCGCCAAGGGCCCCGTCGGCCAGGCCACCCAGCTGCAGCGGGCGCTGGCGCTGCTCCGCAACAAGCAGGCGAAGTGGCGCCTGCAGGGCGTCTACTGGTTCTCGGTCGACGACCTCGCCGGCGCCTGCAACTTCTGCGGCGGGTCCGGCCTATTCGCCAAAGGGTTCACGCCGAAGCGGTCCTGGTATTCGTACGTGAAGCTGACTGGGGGGACGCCGTAGCGGGGCGTTCGTGGGTTGGGCGGACCCTGGCTTAGGGAGCGGACCCCGGCTTAGGGACCAAGGTTTCGCGTAGCAGGCGCTCTGGGGGTCCTCCAGGCGAGTTCAGTCGCGCGCCCTTCGGGCGACGCTCCGGATGATCCTGATCCCCGATGGGGATCAGGAATCAGATTGCATTGCCGCCGCCTTCGGCGACACTCGCCTGGAGGACCCCCAGATCACCTCCCGACTGCGTAGCCGCCACGGCCCAGGGTTCGGGCGTCCCAGGGGTTCGGGCGTCCCCATCTCTCTTTGAGCCGACAAGGGGACGGGTGCTGCGCGGCTAAACCCGATGGCTTCGCGGCGAGCTGTTCCTTATGTATGCGATTCCGACATAAGGAACAGCTCACTGCAGACCCTTCGTCCCTGATGGCTTCT
>JAFDWC010000072.1 GCA_018268655.1 Actinomycetota bacterium | reverse complement strand
GTCAACCTCGAGGTTGACGCCGGCGAGAGCGGTGACGGCGCCGAAGCGCTTGGTCACTTCCCGTGCCGCGAACATCTACTTCGCGCGCCGTCCGTCGTCCAGCAGTCTCACTTGCCGGCGAGCTGGGTGACCAGGTTGGCGCTGTTACCGGAGCCTTCGAAGGTCACCACCATCGGCCCCTGCAGGCGTTCTTCGTAGGAAACGTATTCGCCCACGTTCTTCGCGGTGACGACGTCGTAGGAGACGTCGATGGTTTTCGCCACCTTTTCGCCGGTGAGCAGGTCGTGGGCGGCCGCGGCGAGACCGTTGCCGATCTCCGGCGAAGGCGCCGACTGGGTGCCGGCCATCTGGCCGTCTTCAATCGCTTCAATCGCCGTCGGGTCGCCGTTGGCGCCGAAGATCAGCGGTTTGAATTCCCCTCCGACCAAGGCGGCGGCGGCGAGCGCGCTGGGATCGTTGATCGCCAGGATCCCGGTCATTTCACCGCCGAACCGGGTTTTCCAGGCAGCGGCAATTTCGCCCGCCTTCTCCGGCGTGTCTTCGGTATTCACCTGACGGTCGAGGATTTCGCAGCCGGACGCTTCGGCGCCCTTCGCGTAGCCCTCGTTGCGAGCTTTCAGGGTGGCGACGATGGGCAGGCCTTCGATGATCCCGACCTTGCATCCAGCGCCGATCTGGGCCGCCGCCGCTTCCGCGGTTTCTTTCGCCGCTTCGAAGTCGTTGGTCTGGAAGTTGACGTTCGCGTTGGCGTTCGGCGAGTCGATCGTGATGATCGGGATGTGCTGCGCGCGTGCCCGGTCGAGGGCGGGCTGGATCCCTTTTTCGTCGATCGGCCAGACCAGCAGCGCGTCAACTTCGCGCTGGACCAGCGCGTCCACCGCCGAGATCTGAGCCGCCGGGTTGAATTCGCCGCCGGCGACGACCAGGCTCATCCCCTGCTTTTCGGCCTGCAGCTTGATCCCTTCGCGGAGGACCTTCTCGAACGGCGCGATCGTCGGCGGCACCCAACCGATCGTGAACTGAGCTTCTCCCCCCTTGGCAGGGGTGGCTTCGACCGCCCCGGGTTCAGCCGGCGCGGCCGCCGAGCTTTCCCCTTCGGAGCCGGACGACCCACACGCCGCGAGGGCCACCGTCGCGAGGCAGGACGCCAACAGTGACAGCAGCACACCGAGGCGACGATTGGATCGGATCATCTGACAGTTCCCTCTTTCCTGTAGTCGGCCGAGCCGAGGACGGCCCTTCACCGAACGCAAGTTGGCGCGATGATCGACTACGGGTAAGGGCCCGACTAGTACTCGTCCGAGGAATATTTCCGTTTCTCGCCGCCCCCCGGACGAGGTACGGCAACGGTGTGGTTCGCTCGCCAGCAGGCAGCGCGAAGCGACCCTGCACAGACCCGGGCTGCTCGGGGTCAGTAGGCGTTCTGGGCTCTTGGGTCAGGCCGCTTCGGTGGCCGCGGGGCCTCCGCGCCTCGCTCCGGCCCGATCGGCATGAACTGCCCGCCGAGCGCGGTCTTGCCGAGCAGCGAGTGGGCATCGCGGTTGTTGACCGGCATGATCGTCGCCGCGCGGACGTCGCGATAGATCCGCTCGATCGGAAAGCGGCGATGAAAGCCGACACCACCGACCGTGTCCATCACCCGATCGAGGATCGCCACCGCGTTGTTGGCGGCGACATACTTGGCGACCACCCCGCTCGCCAGCGCCTCCTGGACGCCGCGACGCCAGAGGCCGCCAGCTTCTATCTCGCTGGCGAGCTGCCACACCATCGCCCGCCCGGTCTCCCGCAGCACCTCCATTTCGGCGAACAGGTGCACGGTCTCGGGGTCGGCGTCCATGCCGCGCTCGATGGTGTAATCCCGCGCCCAGTCCATCGCTCCGCCGGCAACGCCCAGGTAGATGATCCCGAACAGCGCCATCGCGAAGGCGAGGCCGGTGCGGACCACGATCGGATCGAGGTGACCGGCGGGGAAGGAGTGGATCACGTTCTCGTCAGCGACGAACAGGTCGCGGATCTCGAGGTCGTTGCTCTGCGTGCCGCGCATCCCCAGCGTGTCCCAGGTCTGAACGAACTCGATCCCGTCGGCGTCTTTGGCAGTCTGACACTGGATCACCAGCGGCCCGCGCTCGGGGTCTTCGTACCGTGCGGTGAACGAGAAGTGGGTGCAGGCTTCGGTGTTGGTGCAGAAGATCTTGCCGCCGTTGACGCGAAAGCCGCCGTCGACCCGCCGCGCTTCGACGCCGGAGTCGGTAATCAGATTCGAGCCTCCTCCCCGCTCAGCGGTCAGCGCCGCCCAGATCACTTCGTCCTCGGCGACCCGCCGCAGGATCGCCTCGACCGCCGGCTGCGGGTCGTTGCGCCAGAGATCCGCCATACCGGCGATCGGGCCGGTGTGCATGACGACCGCGAGCGAGGTCGACGGACAGCCCATCGCCAACCGCTCCTGGGCCAGCATCAGCTCGCGCAGGCTGGCGCCACCGCCGCCCAGCTCCTCCGGGACGGTCAGCCGCATGAACCCTGCCTCGCGCATGTCGCGGAAGTTCTCGTGCGGGAAGGTGTTCTCGCGGTCGTGCTGACCGGCCCGCTCGGCGAACCTGTCGGCGAGCTCGCCAACCCATCCCAGCAGCTGCTCCTCTCGCTCCGTCAGCAGATAGTCCATCGACCTCTCCTCTCCTCTGATTGCGCCGCACCTCGCTCAGCGCAGCAGCAGACCGCCGTTGATGTCGTACGTCGCGCCGGTCACGAACCCCGCCTCGGGACCAGCCAGGAAGGCGGCCAAATCGGCGACCTCCCGCGGCTCGCCGAAGCGTCGCAGCGGCACCTGGTGGCGCAGCCCCTCGAGCAGGTCTTCGTCGAAGCCGTCCATGATCGGCCCGGAGATGAAGGCCGGCGCGATCGCGTTGACCGTCACGCCGTCGCCCGCCAGCTCCAGGGCGACCCGCTTGGTCAGCGCGATCATCCCCGCCTTCGAGGCGGCGTAGTGGGCGCCGACGTGGACGCTCGGAGCCTGCCCTGCGTTAGAGGCCAGGTTGATGATCCGCCCGTAGCCCGAGCCGCGCATCCGTTCGGCGGCGATCTGGCAGCCGAAGAAGGCGCCCCGCAGGTTGACCGCGAGGACGTCGTCCCAATCCTCGGCGGTGATCTCGGCAAACGGCTGGCCGCTGGTGATCGCGGCGTTGTTGACGAGGATCTCGAGCACGTCCCAGCGCTCCTCGGCGAGCGCGACCAGCGCCGCGAGCTGGGCGCGGTCGCGCACGTCGACGGCGGCGCCGAGCGCGCTCTCGCCGGTCGGCGACAGGTCCGCGGCCGCCCGTTCCACCTCGCTCGCGTCGAGGTCGCCGAGCGCGACGCGGGCGCCGCGCGCGTGCAGCTCGCGGGCGATCGCCAGCCCGATCCCGCGGGCTGCCCCGGTGACCACCGCCGTGCGGCCGGCCAACGGCGGGGCCGCCGGGCCAACACCCGGTGCGGCTCGCTCGCTCACGAGTTGGCGAAGAAGAGTTGCCTGCCGACCCGCGCCTCGACCCGGAGGTAGCGCCAGAGCAGGGAGTCACCGTACTCGACCTCGCGGACGATGTTGGTCACCGCGATCACCGTCTCGAGGTCCGGCACGTCGGCGAGGACGTAACAGGTGAACGGCCACCGCGCCGACTCTCCCATCATCAGCTGGTCGTCGTCCATGGTGCCGAGCACGGTGACGCCGAAGCGACCGGCGAGGTCGTCGAACGCCGCCGTGATCGCCCCGCCGAGCGGCCCGAACTCGGCGGCCGCCAGGGCGCAGAAATCCTGCGTTACGCCGATGCAGAACAAGACCCGCAGCGGGGCCGGTCCTGAATCCTGGTCGGGCATCCCCACACCTCCTCACCTGACGCTCCGCGAAGCGTCATCGCTGTTTCCGCATCCCCCGCGCCTCCAGCCTTGGCAGGACCTCGTCGCGGAAGAAGGGCAGGTCGTCGAGATAGTTGACCCAGCCCAGGGCGGCGCCATCGAAGCCGCTCTCGTGCAGGCTGGCGAGGTGACCGGCAACCTGGTCGGGGTCGCCGATGATCGGGTAGAGCCCGGCGCCGCCCGCCAGGTGGGAGCGGAAGGCGTCGAGGCGGTCGGGCTCGACCTTGGTCCCCATCGTGTTGAGGATTTCGTCGACCGCCACCCAGTCGGCGTTCTGCTGCGCGTAATAGTGGTGGTACTCCTCCGCCTCCCTTTGGGTGGGCCGGCAAACGACGTAGGCGCAGACGCAGACGCCGACCGTGCGCGAGAGCTGGCTGGCGCGGCGCTTGAAGTCGGCGATCTCGGTGCGGGTCCTATCGTCGAGGTCGAACAGGGTGGTGAAGAGGAAGTCGCAGTTCCTGATCGCGAACTCGCGTCCGCGCGGAGATTGCGCCGCATTCATCACCACCGGCTGCGAGTCACCGTACGGCTTGGGACGGCCGTTGACTCCCTTGAGGCTGAAGTAATCGCCATCGAAGTCGAATTTCTCCTCCGCCCAGAGACGGCGGATCACGGTCAGCCACTCCTCCCCCATGTCATACAGGCTGCGACCGCCGTTGTTGCCGATGCCGAACATCTGGAACTCGTCCGGCCGCCAGCCGCAGACGAGGTTGAGCCCGAAGCGGCCGCGCCCGACCTGATCGGCGGTCGCCATCTGCATGCCGGCAAAGACCGGGTGGACGAGGGGGACGTGGACGGTGCTGAAGACCGTGATCCGCTCGGTCGCGGCCAGCACGGCGCTGGCCCAGGTTAGGCACTCGAACACCGTTTCCTGGAAATCGGTCGCTCCGCCGAACCCGATCCAACGGGCGGCCGGGAGCAGGAACTCGAGTCCCGCCGCGTCGGCCTGGCGGGCGAGCTCGGCGTTGTTGTCCCAGGTCGGCTGCCAGCGCTCGGGGACCGTCGTCGGCGTCATCCCTCCCGAGACGTTGGGAGGGAATAGGCCAAGCTTGAAGCTGTTGCCGGAGTCGACGCTTAGTCGGGAGTGGTTCATCGCTGGACGAAGGGGAGCTGACGGTCGCTGCACGATATGCACGGGTCGCGGCCTCGACAATCACTCAGTTGAGGCATTTCGAGGTCGATCGTGGCGCAGACCACGTCGCCGGTTGATGCCTGAGCAGGCCGAGGATGCACGGGCTGGTCATCGAGGGAGCCAGATCTGGGACGATCGCACCGGGCGTCGGGTTCCACCAACCAGAGAGGGAGGTACGAGATGAGCACTGAAGAGGTCGCCGCCAACGAGGGGCGGGTCGCCTTCGTCGCGGCGCGCTGGCACGCCGACCTGCTCGAGTCCTGCCGGTCGGAGTTCATCGCCGAGAGCGGTCGGTTGGGGACGCCGGAGTCGGAGATCGACCTGTTCGAGGTCGCCGGGGCCTTCGAGCTGCCGCTGACCGCGAAGCGGCTGGCGCAATCCGGGCGCTACCGGGCGGTGGTCTGCTCCGGGCTGGTCGTCGACGGCGGCATCTACCGGCACGAGTTCGTCGCCGCGGCGGTGATCGACGGGTTGATGGCGGTCCAGTTGGAGACCGAGGTGCCGGTGATCTCCGCGGTGCTGACGCCGCAGAGCTTCCACGAGCACGAGACCCACCACGAGTTCTTCGCCGAGCACCTGCGGACCAAGGGTCGCGAGGCGGCCCAGGCCTGCAGCGGGACGGTTGCGGCGCTGGCGGCGCTGCCCGGGTAATCGCCCAACTGCCGCCGGCGGCAGGAATGCCGCTGGCGGAGCCGAAATCTCCGGGGTCATGGACGACGCCCGGAGGACTGCGCTCGATCGGCGCCTGACGACCCGCGCGGAGCAGATCCGCGATGCGTTCGGGCTGGTCCTTGCGCTCGTCGTCCTCACCTACGTCCTGACCTCGCTGCTGGGGGACACCGGCTGGCGCGCGCTGGTCATCGGCCTCTCGACCAGCGCGACCTCGATCGTCGGGCTGACGAGCGCCCACGCGCCGCCCCGCGTGGTCCGAGCCGCGGTGTGCGTCGCGGCGGTGGGGCTCCTGTTTGCCGCGGTCGAGGCGGCGGGCGGGAACAGGGTCTGGCTCGGCATCGCCTCCGCCCTGCAGGTCGGGCTGCTGACGGTGGCGATGATCGCCGTCCTGCGCCGGGTCATCAGCAACGCCGGCATCGACTCGCGAACGATCCTCGGCGCGATCAGCGTCTACACCGTCCTCGGCCTCCTCTTCACCTTCCTCTACTCCTTCATCGCCCGGATTCAGGGCGGCCCGTTCTTCGAAGGCCATCCGCACGCCGACGGCAGCGACTTCATCTTCTTCAGCTACACCACGCTGACCACGACCGGCTTCGGCGACCTCGTCCCCGCCGGGCAACCGGGGCGGATGCTGACCGGCCTCGAGATGCTGATCGGCCAGATCTTCCTCGTCACCCTCGTCGCCGGGCTGGTCAGCCTCTGGCGGCCCGGCGAACGGTTTCGCCAGCGCCGCGAGGAGAAAGGCTAGGAGAGCTCGACGCCGCTGATCTTCTGCGGCTCGACCGGCTTGTCGCGGCCGTCGGTCGGAGTCGACTCGATCGCGTCGACCGCGTCCATCCCCTCGACGACCTCGCCGAAGACGGTGTGCTTGCCGTCGAGCCAGGGAGCCGAGCCGACGGTGACGATGAAGAACTGCGAGCCGTTGGTGTTGGGGCCGGCGTTGGCCATCGCCAGGGCGCCGCGAACGACCTTGTGGTCGTTGAACTCGTCCTCGAAGGTGTAGCCGGGGCCGCCGGTGCCGGTCCCCTCCGGGCAACCTCCCTGGATCATGAAGTCGGGGATCACCCGGTGGAAGATCAGGTCGTCGTAGAAGCCGTCGGCCGCCAGCTTGCGGAAGTTCTCGACGGTCTTCGGAGCGTCCTCGTCGAAGAACTCGACGACGATCGGGCCGGCGCTGGTCTGGAGGGTGGCTCGCGACATCGGCGCCAAACCCTACTAGGACGACGAACTAGCCGCGGACCTCGAGCGTGACCGGGGGCGAGAAGCCCGGCGCGTAGGGCCAGCCGGCTTCCGCCGGCGCGGTCGCCCGCAGCCGGATCAGGGCGCGGCCGGTGACGTAGCGAAAGCGGTAGCCGGCGTGGAAGCGACCGCGGCGGTCGCTGCGGGTGACGATCACCGGCCGCCAGCGGCCGGTCTCCCGCTCCCGGTAGGAGATCGTCACCAGCTTGCCGCTGCGCGGGATGCGGGCGTCGCGGCTGCCGACCCGGCCCTCGAGCAGGACCAGGCCCCCGGTCCGCAGGCGCCTCGGCACCGCCCGCAGCGAGACCGCCGCCCGGACCCTGAGGGCGAGGCGACGGCGGAGCGGCGCCAGCCCCTTGCCGCCAGCGGAGGCAACGGTGACGCGCCGCGAGGGACCGGCCGGAAGCGGCAGCTCGAAGCGACCGTCGGCGTCGGTTTCGACGACCTCGGCCGCGTCCGCGGCGCGGGCGCCGCGGACGGGCCGGGAGGCGACCCGCAGCCGCCGCCCCGCCAGCGCGGCGCCGACCCCGCCGTCCGCGCCGGGAGCGCGAACGGTCAGCCGGCCTCGCAGCACCACCGCTTCGCCGGCGGCCGCCGTCAGCTCGCTCGCCCCGCGCCCGCCGTGGCGGCCGACGAGGACGGCGCGAAGGTGGGCCGCCCGCGCCGCCGTCCCCGGCGCTCCGGCGCTCGGCGGCGCTGCCAGCACCATCGGCGTGCCGTCAGCCCCGGTCGTCGTGCTGCCGAGGTTGCCGGCGACGTCACCCGCCTCGGCCCGGAACAGGTAGGGCGCCCCCGGCCGCAACGGTGGCGTCGCCGCCGCCAGCTCGGCGCCGAAAGCGCCGGCGCGGAGCTCAGTCGGCAAAGCGGTCCAGCTCTCCTCGTCGAGGCGACGATAGGAGATCTCGCCGCTCGCGACCCCCGAGACCGGGTCGGAGACGGCGGCGACGAGCTGCGGCGGCGCGGTGCCGCCGGGCACGAAGTCGACCGCCGGCGGGACGTCGTCGAAGCGCAGCTCGAGGCTGGCGGCCAACATCGGGCTCTCATAGCGGAGCTGGTCGCGAAGCCAGACCGTCAGCTCCCAGCTGCCGGCGGCGGGGACGCGGATGCCCTCGATCCGGGAAATGCCGAAGCCGGCGATGAACTGGCTGGCGCCGGAGTAACTGGGGCCCGCGATCCGCCAGTTCGCGCCGGCGATCGCGTAGCCGGGCGGATTGGTCCAGGAGACCGCGAAGTCGTTGAGCTGATGCCAACCGTTGCCGCCCTCCGCCGTGAGGCCGATCGGGGTCAGGACTTCGCCGCGCGCGGCTCCCGCCAGAACCAGGAGGAGACCGACCGCCAGAGCCAGCGCCATCGCCACGATCCGGCCGAGGCCGCCCCGCGTTCCGACGATCCTCCTGCTCCCGTTCGGCATGACGGCGCCAAGGCCCCGGCGGCGCCGATCTCTCCCCCCGCCGCCACCGCGGCGGCTGCCGCGAGCCGCGCTTTGCGAGAATGCAGCCATGGCTCTTCCCACTCAGGACCAGATCACCGAGCGCCTCCGCGCAGTCATCGACCCGGAGCTGCGGCGCTCGATCGTCGAGCTCGGCATGGTCCGCTCGATCACCGTCCACGACAGCGGCCGGGTCGAGGTCGTGGTCTCGCTGACCACCGCCGGCTGCCCGATCCGCTCCCACTTCGAACGAGCCGTCGCCCAGCAGGTCGAAGAGCTCGAGGGGGTAACCGAGGTCGCGGTCGGCTTCGACGTCCTCTCCAACGAGGAGAAAAGCAACCTCCAGCAGACCCTCGGCCGCGGCAAGCTGCCCGAGGGGGCGCTGGCCCAGGTCAAGAACGTGATCTGCGTCGCCTCCGGCAAGGGCGGGGTCGGCAAGTCGACGATGACCGCCAACCTGGCGGCGGCGCTGACCGCCGAAGGCCACGCTGCCGGCGCCCTCGACTGCGACGTCTACGGCTACTCGATCCCCCGCATGCTCGGCGTCAACGCCAAGCCGGAGGTGAACGGCGAGCGCAAGATCCTCCCGCTCGAGTCCCCCAGCGGGGTCAAGGTGATGTCGATCGGCTTCTTCGTCGAGGAGAACGCCGCGGTGGTCTGGCGCGGGCCGATGCTGCACAAAGCGATCCAGCAGTTCCTCGAGGACGTCGCCTGGGGCGAGCTCGAGTACCTGCTGCTTGACCTCCCTCCCGGCACCGGCGACGTCTCGATGACGCTCGCCCAGCTGCTGCCGCAGGCGAAGTTCGCGATCGTCACCACGCCACAGCCGGCGGCTCAGTCGGTGGCCCGGCGCGGAGCCGAGATGGCGGCCAAATTCGACCTCGAGATCCTCGGCGTGATCGAGAACATGTCCGGCTTCACCACCCCCGACGGGGAGCGCTTCACGATCTTCGGCGAGGGCGGCGGCCAGCTGCTCGCGGACGAGCTCGACGTGCCGCTGCTCGGCAAGGTTCCGCTCTCCGAGCCGCTGCGCGAGCACGCCGACGAGGGCTCACCGCTGGTCATCGCCGAGCCCGACTCGCCCGCCTCGCAGGCGATCCGCCAGGCGGCGCGGGGGATCATCGCCGCTACCCCGCAGGAGCTGCCGGTCCTGCAGGCGGTTCCGGCGAGCGCCGAACCGGCCCCGCTCAGCGGCACGCCGCTGCCGATGGTCCAGTAGCGAACCTAAATTCTCGCTTCGGCCGCAACTTTCCGCCCGGAGATAAGTTAAGGTCTCCAAACATTTGCCTAATCCCTGGTTAAGAAGACCGGGGAGCGGGGGACCCAGGTTTTCGGGGCGAGCCCACTTCGAGTGGGGGCGCAGGCTCCTTCAGCGCTAGCCCGTCAGCTAACCCCGCCGGCTGACGAAGGAGGAGTTAGATGGAGAAGGCCCCCGCGGCGGCCGCCCGAATAGCCGTCCTCAGCACGTTTATCGCGCTCGCGGCGCTGTTCATCGCGATCGCGCTTCCCTCGCTCGCCCAGGCCGCCAACCGCGGTGGGCTCGCGGCTTACGAATACGAACCGGAACCAACCCCGACCGAACCAGCTCCGACCGAAACGTCTCCGACCGCACCGGTCGAAGAAACAACCGGTGAAGCCGGCCGGGCGCGGCTGATTGCAGGCCGCGCGATCCCGCCGGCGAACGCGCCGGCCGCGGTCCGCCGGGTGATCGCAGCGGCGAACAAGATCCGCACCACCCCCTACATCTGGGGCGGCGGCCACGGTCGCTGGTACGACCGCGGCTACGACTGCTCCGGCGCCGTCAGCTTCGCCCTCCACGGCGGCCGGCTGATGTCCCTGCCGTTGACCTCGGGCTCGATGATGAGCTGGGGCGCGCCGGGACGGGGCCGCTGGATCACGATCTATGCCAACGCCGGTCACGCCTACGCGGTGATCGCTGGGCTGCGCTGGGACACCGCCGGCGACAGCGGCGGCGAAACCGGCCCGCGCTGGCACGAAGGCACCGCGGCGGCCGCCTACGGCCGCTTCGTCGCCCGCCACCCGGTGGGCTACTAGCCCTTTGCGGCCAAAACCGTGCGGCCGGGGGGCCGGCACGGGCGCAAAACCGAGAGAGGGCCGCCAACCGGCGGCCCTCTCTCAAGCTCTGCTGGTCGCCGGCGACGGTGCCGGCGTGCCCGCGATCCCTACTGCTTCTTGTAGTAGTTCGCGTTGATCTCGGCGTATTTGGCCCACTCGGAGGGGAGCTGGTCCTCGGCGAAGCAGGCGTCAACCGGGCAGGCCTCGACGCAGGCATCGCAGTCGATGCACTCGTCGGGATCGATATAGAGCTGCTCGACCGAGTCGTAGTCGGGCTCGTCGGGCGTGGGATGGATGCAGTCGACCGGACAAACCTCGACGCACGAGTTGTCCTTGGTCCCAATACATGGCTCGGCGATGACGTAGCTCAATTCGGAGAGTCTCCTAAGTCCGTTTGCTGTGCCGGGGACGGTGGCCGTGGCCCTCGTCCCCGAGCGAGCGGCTCATTTTAGGGATGTATGAGCGAGGAAGGGCGCTGGCGGAGCGATCGGGCGGCGCCGCCGGAGCGGCCCTCCGAGTCTGCCTGGTGGTGGAACTGCTCATCTAGGGTTTGTGGTCGCATGGGCTCGGCCAGGGGAAGATCGGAACGCTCGCGCGCCGGCGGGAAAGGGGCGCCGCGGTGCTGCTGCTGACCGGCGCCACCGGGTCGATCGGCTCCCGCCTGCTGCCGCTGCTGCTCGAGCGGGGAGAGGAAGTCCGCTGCCTGGTAAGGGAGCCGCGCCGGCTCGGCGAGCGCCGGGTCGACGTCCAGATCGCCCTCGGCGACCTCGGCCAGCTCTCCGATCCGTACCTGGTGCGGCAGGCGCTGCGCGGGGTCGACACCGTCGTCCACCTGGCGGCGACGATCCGCGACCAGCCGCCGAACCGGATCGAGGAGCTGAACGGGCTGGCGACGGTGCGGCTGCTGCGCGCCGCCGAGCACAGCGGCGTCGAACGGTTCGACTTCTTCAGCGCCCTCGACGCCTTCGCGGCGCAGCGGACTCGCTTCTTCCGGGCGAAGTGGCTGGCCGAGCAGGCCGTCGACTCCTCGCCGCTCCAGACCACCGTCTTCGCCCCGTCGATCGTCTATGACCACAGCGACCCCTGGATCACCCTCCTGCGCCGCTTCTCCTTCCTCCCGGTGCTGCCGGTCTCCGGCGACGGCAAGGCGGCGTTCCAGCCGATCTGGGCGGCCGACGTGGCCCGCTGCGTGGTCGCGGCGCTGGGGCTCGGGGGCGGCGCCGCGGCCCGCTACGAGCTGGCCGGGCCGGAGACCCTGACCTACGACCAGATGTCCGACCTGGTCAGCCGCATCGCCGGCCGGCCGCGGACCCTGGTCCATCTGCCACTGCCGTTGATCCGTTCGAGCTTGATCGCAATCCGCTCCCTTTTCGGTGAGGCCGTGTTCGCTACTTGGGAGGAGGCCGAGCTGATGGAGGTCTCCATGGTCAGCGAGGGAGGCACCGCTGACGCGCAGGCACTCGGCGTCGAACCGCGAAGGATGAGCGATGTACTGGAGACGAGTTGACGGACTGAGGAGGTTGCTCGCGCCGCTGGCGGTCGCCGCGGCCGGGCTGTTAGCTGCGGCGCCCACGGCGAGCGCCCTGACCCTGGTCCCACCGAAGCCCGACGTCTACCTCGGCGTCTCCGACCGCGGCAGCCTCGAAGGGTTCAACAGCTTCGTCGAAATGACCGGCAAGCACCCGGCCCTGCTCGAGACCTACCACGGCTGGGGCAACAACCTCAACTCATCCTTCGAACGCTGGCGCGAAACGGGCACCAGGCCGATCCTCGCGATCTCCAGCGCCAACCCGCAGACGCTGGCTGAGATCCTCACCCCCGAGCAGATCGCGCTCGGCGCCGGTGACGACTACCTGCTGCAGCTCAACCAGTTCTTCGCGGCGCGCGGCCTGCCCGCCTACGTCCGGCCCCTCGGCGAGCCGAACCGCTGCCTCAACGTCTGGTCGGCGTTCAACTGCGACGGCAGCGAAAAGGGCGGCGAACACTCGACCCTCTGGTACAAACAGGCCTTCCGCCGGATCTCGACGATCGTCCGCGGCGGCCAGTCGCTGGAAGGGATCAACGCGACCCTGGCCGAAATCGGGCTGCCTCCGGTCAACCGGACCAAGGGCCTGCCGCCGGAATCGCTGCCAGCAGCTCCGGTCAGCATCATCTGGAGTCCGCTGCCGGGCGGCTCGCCCCGGGTCAAAGGCAACTTCCCCGGCAACTACTGGCCCGGGGGACGCTGGCTCGACTGGGTCGGGACCGACTTCTACTCCGAATACCCGGTCTGGGAAGACCTCGCCCGCTTCTACAAGGGCAAGCCGTGGAGGAACAAGCCGGTCTCGATCACCGAGTGGGGCGTCGCCGGCAAGGACGAACCGAAATTCGTCAAGCAGCTGATCGCCTGGATCGTCAAGCGCCCTCGCGTCCGCATGCTCGTCTACTACCAGGGCTTCGGCTTCCCCTCCGAAAACGTCTACGACATCGCCCGCTACCCGAAGACCCTGAACCAGGTCCGGAAGAAGATCCGCCGCGCCAACTTCCTGACCGAGGCGGAAACCAACGCCGGCATGCTGCCGCCGCTGCCGGCGAAGGAAAAGAAGACGGCGAAGAAGACGGCGCCGAAACCGAAGCCGGCGCCGGCCTACAACTGAGTTCGAGCGTCCGCCGCGCGCCGCTGGCCGCTGGCTGCTGCGGCGGGCGGAGCTGCCGGCTCGCTCGGCGGCCGAGTTGGCGAAGCCGTCTCGCGACCGATGCGCCAGCGGCTGGCGAGCGCCGCGGCAAGCGGAGCAAGAACGCAGAAGGCCCGGATAGCAGAGCTATCCGGGCCTTCGAGGACGCCGTCTGGCGCCGCCCCGGCGCCGCCAGACGCGGCGCAGGGCGAGCGAACCAGCCTTGGCGGCTCGTTACATCATCCCGCCCATATCGGGCATACCACCGGGCATGCCGCCGCCGGCACTGTCCTCCGGCGGTTCGGCGATGATCGCCTCGGTCACGAGGATGTTCTTGGCGATCGAGGCGGCGTTCTGGAGCGCCGACCGGGTCACCATGGTCGGGTCGATGACGCCGGCCTTGATCAGGTCCTCGTACTCGCCGGTGGCGGCGTTGAGGCCTTCACCGTTCTTCAGCTCGCGGACCTTGTTGACGACGACCGAGCCCTCCAGGCCGGAGTTCTCGGCGATCTGGCGGACCGGCTCCTCGAGCGCGCGGTGGATGATCCGGGCACCCGTGGTCTCGTCGGCCTCGTCGCCGATCTTGTCGGCATCGAGGTCGGACTGAGCGTTGAGGAGCGCGACGCCACCACCCGGCACGACGCCCTCCTCGAGCGCGGCGCGGGTCGCCTGCAGGGCGTCCTCGACGCGGTGCTTTTTCTCCTTCATCTCGGTCTCGGTCGCGGCGCCGACTTTGACGACGGCGACACCACCGGCCAGCTTCGCCAGGCGCTCCTGGAGCTTCTCGCGATCGAAGTCGGAATCGGTGTTCTCGATTTCCTGTTTGATCTGCTTGATCCGGCCCTTGATCGCCTCGGCGTCGCCGGCACCGTCGACGATCGTCGAGGTGTCTTTGGAGACGACGACCCGGCGGGCTTTGCCGAGCTGGTTGAGCTGGGTGTTCTCGAGTTTGAGGCCGAGCTCCTCGGTGATCACCTCACCGCCGGTGAGGATCGCGATGTCCTCGAGCATCCGCTTGCGGCGATCGCCGAAGCCGGGCGCTTTCACGGCGACGCCGGTGAAGGTGCCGCGGAGCTTGTTGACGACGAGGGTCGCGAGGCACTCGCCCTCGACGTCCTCGGCGACGATCAGCAACGGTTTGCCGCTCTGCATCACCTGCTCGAGCACCGGCAGGATGTCCCGCACGGAGCCGATTTTCTGGTTGGCGATGAGGATGTAGGGATCCTCGAGCACGGCCTCCATGCGGTCCTGGTCGGTGACCATGTAGGGGTTGATGTAGCCCTTGTCGAACTGCATCCCCTCGGTGAACTCGAGGTCCATGGCCAGGGTCTGGCCCTCCTCGACGTTGACCACGCCCTCTTTGCCGACTTTCTCGATCGCGTCGGCGATCAGCGAGCCGATCTCGTCGTCGCCAGCGGAGATCGCAGCGACGCGGGCGATCTGGTCTTTGCCGGCAACCTCTTTCGACTGCTTCTCGCGGAGGTTCTCGACGACCGCGTCGACGGCCTTCTCGATGCCGCGGCGCAGCGCCAGCGGGTTGGCCCCGGCGGCGACGTTCTTCAGGCCCTGGCGGACAATCGTCTGCGCCAGCAGGGTGGCGGTGGTGGTGCCGTCACCGGCGAC
>JAFDWC010000071.1 GCA_018268655.1 Actinomycetota bacterium | reverse complement strand
TCTCTCTTAAAGCTGACAAGGGACGGGGCCTGACCCACGAAACCCGAAGCCTTCTCGGCGAGCTGTTCCTTATGTATGCGATCCCGACATAAGGAACAGCTCGCTGCATGCGCCCGGTCTCGCGGCGACAGACGGCAGACCTTTGTCCCTTGTCAGCTTCGAAGCCAAGGGGGTGGCGATTCGTGCGTTTCGTGAGAGGGGCGTCGGGGTCCCCTCCCAAAACACTCCAGCGGAGCCGCAAGGCGGAGCGTTTTGGGAGGGGGCCCCGAGGACCCTCACGCCCAACCCCGATCCCTATCCGGTCCCACGCAAATGCCGCCGCGCCCGCAGCGCCAGCTCGACCGCCGTCAGCGCACCGCTCGCCGATAGGTCGACCCCGAGGATCCGCTCGATCCGGGCGATCCGGGCGTAGAGGGCCTGGCGGTTCAGGGTCAGCGCCCGCGCAGTCGCCGCCTTGCCGCCGCCGTTGGCGACCAGGGCTTCGAGGGTCGGCAGCAGCTGCCGCCGGCTGCCGGCGTCGTGCGCGAGCAGCGGTCCGAGCACGCGCTCGACGTAGCGCCGCAGGTCCTCGTTGTCGCCGAGCCGCCAGAGCAGGCGCTCGAGCGGCATCGCCGTGGCGTCGTGCCAGGGCGCCGGCGGCAGGTCGCCGCCCACCGCCGCCGCCTCGATCGCGTCGCGGAGGCCGCCGCCGATCTCCTCCCAGCCTCCGGGCGCGCCGGCGGCGACGACGATCTCGCCGAGCGGGCGCGGCAGCTGCCGCAGGATGGAGGCGACGCGGTCGACGGTAACGGCGTGCTCGGCGCGGTCGCGGAGGCCGACCAGGACGACCAGGTCGCCGCCGCCGGGGTCGACCCCGACCAGGGTCGGCGCCCCCAACTTGCGGAATTCGCGCTCGAGGTCGCGCAGGGAGCCGATCCACGAGGCGTCGACGGCGGCGCGCCCGCCGGCCCCGGAGCCGCGCCGCGGCCCGACGACCCGGGCCGCCACCGCGACCAGGCCGCCGACCCCGCGCCCGCCGAACCCCATCTCGGCCGCGCGGGCGGCGCCGGCCGCCGGATCGATCCGGCCGTCCGCGAGCCGGGCGAAGAGGTCGCCGCGGCTGAGCGTCAGCAGCTCGTCCTCCTGCCGCGAGCGCAGCAGCGCCAGGGCGACGATCTCGGCCGCCCGCTCGAGCGCCAGCTGGGTGAAGGGGTCGAACGGCGCCGCCAGCGGCAGCGCCAGCAGCCGGCCCCCGCCCTCGCTGCCGCCGGCGGGCACGGCGGCGCTGGCGCCGACGGCCTCGGCGCTCTCGCCTGCCTCGGCCCAGACCCCGAGCAGATCCTCGCCGCGGCTGTCGGGCGGCGCCGCGTGGGCAAGCAGGCGGCCGTCGGCGGACTCGAGGAAGACCGGGTTGCCGAGCGTCGCCGCCAGCTGCGAGAGCACCGCGACCACCCCTTCGCCCGCCAGCATCCGCCGGGTGAAGCCGCGGTGCAGCTCCTCGGCCCGCCGCAGCAGCCGGTAGTCGCGGTTGACGAGCTCGGTGTGGACCGCCTCGGTGACGGCGACGAACCGGACCTCGGCGTGGAGCTCGATCAGCGGCAGGCGCCGCTCCGCCGCGGCGGCGACGAGGGTCGCCGGCAGCGCCCCCGTGAAGGAGCCGCCGAGCTCGATCACCAGCCCCGCCACCCCCTTCGAGGCGAGCTCGGCGACGAACCGGCGCTGGCTCGCGGACCCGCCGATCCCCATCCCGGTGGTCAGCAGCAGCTCACCGCCGCGCAGCATCGCCGCCATGTTCGGCACCTCGCCGGCGTGGACCCACCGGATCGGGGTGTCGAGCGCCTCGGTGCCGGCGACGACCTGCGGCAGCCCCCGCCGCAGCACCGGCAGCTCGAGCGCCATCGCAACCGTCATCTCGCTCCGGAGGGGAGAGTCCACGCTCACCACCGGGAATATCGCAGGCTCGCGCCTCGAGACCACACAACATGTCGTGTCTGAGAAGCAAAGTCGCGACGCTCTGCCGATTGGCGCCAGCGGCGAAACGGAGCACCATTCAGGTATGACCGCGCCCGACCACCTGCTCCTCCATTTCACCGCCAACGGGGCCTACGGCGAGGGCGGCAACGAGCTGCTGGTGCTCGAGCGCGGCGAGGGATGCCACGTCTTCGACAGCAACGGCCGCCGCTACGTCGACGGCCTCTCCAGCCTCTTTTGCGCCCAGATCGGCTACGGCTACGGCGAGGAGATGGCGGCCGCCGCGGCCGCCCAGCTGACGACCCTGCCGTTCAACACCAACTGGGGGACGGCGCACCCGCCCGCGCTGGAGCTGGCGGCGGCGCTGGTCGAGCGGGCGCCCGAGGGGATCGAGGCCGCCTTCTTCACCAGCGGCGGCTCGGAGTCGGTCGAGGCCGCCTGGAAGCTCGCCCGCCAGTATCACCTCGCAAACGGCGAACCACAGCGGACCAAGGCGATCGCGCGCGACATCGCCTACCACGGCGTCACCCTCGGCGCCCTCTCCTTCACCGGCGTGCCGCGCTTCAAGGAGCCGTTCGGGAGGCCGGCGATCGAGACCCGCCACGTCGCCAACACGAACCCGTTCCGGGCCGAGCTGGAGGGCGAGGAGCTGACCCGCTCGCTGCTGGCCGAGCTCGAGCGGGCGATCCTCGAGGAGGGCCCGGAGACGGTCGCGATCGTGATCGCCGAGCCGATCCAGAACGCCGGCGGCTGCCTGGTGCCGCCGCCCGGCTACTGGCCCGGCCTGCGCGAGATCTGCGATCGCCACGGCATCCTCCTCGTCGCCGACGAGGTGATCTCCGGCTGCGGCCGGCTGGGGGAGTGGTTCGGGGTCGCCCGCTACGGCGGCCGCCCGGACCTGATCACGATCGCCAAGGGCCTGACCTCGGCTTACGCCCCGATGGGGGCGGTGCTGGCCGGGTCGCGGGTGGTCGAGGCGATGCGGCGGCCCGGGGTGACCCTGCTGCACGGGATCACCTTCGGCGGCCACCCGTTGGCGGCGGCAATCGCCCTCCGCAACATCGAGATCTTCGAGCGCGACGGGGTGCTGGAGAACGTCCGCGCCCGCGAGCCCTACCTGCGGCGCCGGCTCGAGGAGGAGCTGCTGCCGCTGCCGCTGGTCGGCGACGTCCGCGGCGACGGCTTCTTCTTCGCCGCCGAGCTGACCCCTGACGGCGGCGAGGGGCGGTTCGAGCCCGAGCAGGCGACGCGGCTGGTCAAGCGCATCGTCCCGCCGCTGCTGCTCGAGCACGGCCTGATCGCCCGCGCCGACGATCGCGGCGACCCGGTCCTGCAGATCGCGCCGTCGCTGGTCGCCGACGAGGCCGTCCTCGAGGAGATCGTGGTCGCGATGCGCGACGTGCTCGCCGCCGCCGGGGACGAGGTCGGCACTATCGCCGGCGCCGCCCAGGGGCGATGATTGAAGCCAGAACCGAACCAGGAGTGACCCGATGACCATCACCGTTCCCACCGACGTCGCCGACCTCCGCAACCTGGTCGGCGGCGAATGGGTGAGCGCCGCCGCCAGCGAGCGACTCGACGACGTCGACCCGGCAACCGGCGACGTCCTCGCCCGGGTGCCGCTCTCCAACGCCGCCGACGTCGACGCCGCCGTCGCCGCGGCCCGGGCCGCGCTGCCGGCCTGGCGCGCGACCTCGCCGCTGCTCCGCGCGCGGGCGCTGATGCGGCTGCGCGACGAGCTCACCGCGCACCGCGAGGAGATCGCCGAGCTGGTCACCCTCGACATGGGCAAGACGCTGCCCGACGCCAGCGCCGAGGTGGGGAGGGGGATCGAGTCGGTCGAGGCCGCGACCGCGATCCCGCACCTGCTCAAGGGGGAGAACCTGGAGGGGGTCGCCGGCGGTCTCGACGTCGAGATGGTCCGCCAGCCGGTCGGCGTGGTCGGGGCGATCACCCCGTTCAACTTCCCGGCGATGATCCCGCTCTGGTTCCTCCCGTTCGCGATCGGCTGCGGCAACACCTTCGTCCTCAAGCCCTCGGAGCAGGACCCGCGGCCCTCGCAGCGGATCGCCGAGCTGATCGCCGGGATCGAGGAGATCCCGCCGGGCGTCGTCAACCTCGTCCACGGTGGCCGCGGCGCGGTCGAGGCGCTCCTCGATCACCCCGGCGTCGACGCGATCTCCTTCGTCGGCTCGGCCAAGACCGCCCGCATCATCGCCTCCCGCGCGGCCCAGACCGGCAAGCGCGTGCAGGCGCTGGGCGGGGCCAAGAACTCGATGGTGGTGATGCCCGACGCCGACCCGAAGCTGACCGCCTCCGGCGTCCTCGGCTCCGCCTTCGGCGCCGCCGGCCAGCGCTGCCTGGCCGGCTCGGTCGCTGTCCTGGTCGGCTCCGAGGCCGAGCAGCAGCGCAACCTCGACCTGATTGTCGACGCCGCTCGCGAGCTCCGCGTCGGCGCTGGCATCGCCGCCGAGACCGATGTCTGCCCGTTGGTCTCGGTCGGGGCCCGCGAGCGGGTCGAGGCCGAGATCGAGGCCGCCCTCGCCGAGGGCGCCGAGCTCGCCCTCGACGGCCGCCGCGACGGCGGCGGCGCCGGCGCCGAGCTCGGCCCGACCGTCCTCGACCGCCTCCCCGAGGGCTCGAGGGCGCTGCGCGAGGAGCTGTTCGGCCCGGTGCTGGCGATCAAGCGGGTCCCCGACCTGGCCGCCGCGATCGCCTGGTCGAACGAAAGCCGCTACGGCAACTCGGCGATCATCTTCACCGAGTCCGGCGGCGCCGCTCGCGAGTTCCGCTACTCGATCGAGGCCGGGATGGTCGGCGTCAACGTCGGCGTCGCCGCCCCGATCGCCTGGTTCCCGTTCTCCGGCTGGAAGGACTCGATCGACGGCGACCTCCACGCCAACGGCACCGACGCGGTCGAGTTCTACACCCGCAAGAAGGTCGTCACCTCGCGCTGGGCATAGAGCGACCGTCCAGCGGCCGCGAGCCGCCCTGGACGTTCGTATGAGCGGCGGGGGGAGCCCCGCGGCCATAGCCGGTTCACCCGGGTGAGATCGGGCATCCTGACCAGGAAGGAGCGCCGACGCGACATAGATTCCTTCGTAGTCAGAGCGCCGTCCCGGCCGGAGGAGGAGAAGACATGGGTGGATCGAGATCGAGTCGTCGCCGCAGTACCGGCCTCGTCGCGGCGGCCGCGCTTCTCGTGTTCGTCCTCGGCCTGCCCGCCGCCGCCAGCGCCAAGCCGGCGAGGGCCGGCGCCGGCAGCGGCCTGCTGGTCACCGTCGCCGCCCGCGAATGCCCGACCTACCAGGACATCCGCGCCAACCTCGCCCGCAACAACATCATGGAGAGCCTGCAGGACCTCGGCGAAGACACGCTCTACACCAGCGGCGAGCCGATCAACCCGAAGATGGAGCGCGAAGGGCAGCCGAACTGCAAGCCGATCACGGGCTGGCAGTTTACGCTCGGCTCGGGGATCAAGGAACGCGCGGTCAGCGGCCCCTGGGGCTCGCTCTCGATCGTCACCGGGGCCGAAGCGCCGACGGTGACCACCAGGGCCTCGACGCCGCTGCTCGGCTGGAACGGCGAAACCATCCCCGGCGTCGCCCTGCAGGGGGCCACCACCTTCGAACTGAGCCAGGCGCAGGCGGAACGGGCCGGTCGCAACTCGCTCTGGATCCAGGGGGGCACCACCACCGACCCGGTCCTCTACAGCCAGCCCGGCTTCCTCGGCAAATACGGCTTCGGCGCCCTGCGCTGCTCGATCGACAACCTCAACGGCGACAACGTCGAGACGATCGCCTTCCCCGCCGGCACCACCCACGCCTTCTGCTACGCCTACTACGTGACGCCGCCGCCGAGCTCGGGCACGATCGTCATCCGCAAGGAAGTCGTCGGCTCCGGCACCGTCTCCCAGAGCTTCCGCTTCGGCGGCAACGTCTCCTACAACGAAGGCGGTCGCTTCGACCTCGCCGCGACCGAAGGCAGCCCCGGCAGGGAAACCTTCTACCGCGCTGAAACCAAAGCCGGCGAAGACCCCTGGACGGTCAGCGAGGACGTGCCCGACGGCTGGGCGCTGACGGACATCCGCTGCGAATCCGCCGGCAGCCAGGTCGCCGTCGATCGCCCCAAAGGGGAGGTTTCGATCCGGCTCAAAGCCGGCGACACCGTCACCTGCACCTACGTCGACACCCTGAAACCGCCAACGGGAGCGCTGCTGGTGCGCAAGGTGACCGAAGGTGGGACCGGGACCTTCGACTTCAAGGTGCTCGACTCGGGCGGCTCGGTGGCGAAGGTAGTCCACCTCACCACCAAGAAGGAAGGCGAACCGGCCTACACGCGACCGCTGCTGCTGTCGCCGGGGACCTACCGCGTGGTCGAGCACTCGCCGCACGACCGCCGCGGCGTCTGGCACGCGGTGAGCGCCTCCTGCAACGGGGTCGCGGGCAAGCAGGCGGCGGCGACCGCGGTCGTCACCGCCAGCCAGGGCGCCCTCTGCACCTTCACCAACCGCCTCCAGTTCCCGGGCCGGATCACGATCCACAAGGAGGCGCTGGGGAAGACCGGCTCGGCCCTCTTCCACATCACCGCCCTCGACGACCCGAGCCTGCGGCTGAACCAGGTGGCGGTGGTCAAGCACGAACGGGTGCCGACCCTCGCCCGCGGCGACTCCAGCCGCCACCTGCCCTTTGGCCACTACGTGATCCAGGAGTCGGTGGCGCAGGGGACGAACCCCGCCGGCTGGTCGCCGGTCGAGGTGATCTGCAACGGCCGCGCCGTGCCCTTCTCGCAGGGGCGGGTGGTGGTCAAGATCACCGAAAGCGACCCGAGCGTCTCCTGCCGCTTCGTCAACCTCTTCACCCCCGGGCCGACGCCGACGCCGCCCGGCCCGCCGGTCGAACCGGGAGAAACGGCCGACATCGCGGTGACCAAGACCCTGATCAGCGCCGGCAGCGGCCCCACCCCGACCAAGGTCTTCCGGATCGGCGTCAAGAACCTCTCGGGCGTGACCGCGACCAACGTCGTCGTCACCGATGAACCGGGGCCGGGCCTGGTCCCGATCAGGGCCGAACCGAGCAGCGGCCAGTGCGTCCACACCGGCCAGTACGCCTGCGCCTTCCCCAGCATTCCCCCGCACGGCGAAGCGACGGTCATCGTGACCGCCAAGGACTACGGCGGGGGCGGGACCAGCAACCGCGCCGTCGCCGGCTCGGGCAGCGCCGACGGCAACAAAGCCAACAACGTCTCCCGGGTCCAGGTCGGCAAGGTGCCGCGGCACTTCCCGGCCTGCCGGTTGAACCCGGCCGTCGCCCACGCCTCCTGCTAGCGGGCCCGCTGGCCGAGCGGGCCGACCGATCGAGCCGCCCGGCCCGATCGGTCAGGGGGTGACGATGTTGAACCAGAACTCGAACTCGTCGAGCAGCGCGACCAGGTCGTGGAGGGCCTTGGCGTCGCCGCTGATCGTCGCCTTGCCGGCATCGATCAGGTCGGCGATCTTGGTCTGGCCGAGGATCACCCCGTCGAGCTCGGAGCGGTCGATGGTCACGGTCGCGTCGGCGTCGGCGTCGGCCCCGGCGCGGTGGCTGAGGGTGCCGTGGCGGACCAGCAGGGTCCAGCTCTCGTCGCGGTCGGGAAAGACGCAGGCGATCGTCAGCCGCCGGTCGCCCGCCTTGGCGCCGTTGAGCCGCATCCCCAGGTAGTCGAAGAAGAGCGAGGCGCTCATCGCCCGCACGCTGTCGGGGCTGGCGGCGTTCGGGGTCGGGAGTGCCTTGACCCCCTCGCGCAGCTCGGTCGCCCCGCTCAGGTAGAAGTTCCGCCACGGTCCCGACTCGGACTGGTAGCCGAGCTGCTCCATCGCGTCGGCCTGGAGGGCGCGGGCGTCGCCGTCGTCGGGGTCGGCGAAGACGAGGTGGTTGACGACCTCGGCCACCCAGCGGTATTCGCCCGCCGTGAACGCTTCGCGCGCCTTCGCCAGCGCCGCCTCGCGGCCGCCCATGAACTCGACATAGCGGCCGGCCGCCTCCTCCGGAGGCAGCGTGTGCAGGGTCGCCGGGTTGCCGTCGAACCAGCCGAGGTAGTTGACGTAGGTCGCCTTGACGTTGTGGTTGAGGCTGCCGTAGTAGCCGCGCATCGCCCAGTGGCGGTCGAGCTCGGGCGTGAACTCGACCTGCTCGGCGATCTCGTTCGCGGTCAGGCCGTGGTTGGCCAGGCGCAGCGTCTCGTCATTGATGAAGCGGTAGCCGTCGCGCGCCAGTCCCAGCATTTCAAGCACCCGCTCCCGTCCCCAGACCGGCCAGTGGTGCATCCCGTACATCGCCTCGGCGCGGTCGCCCCAGAGCTCGATCGTGTGCTCGAGGTGCTTCGACCAGGAGAGCGGGTCGCGGATTTTGGCGCCGCGGATCGAGTAGGTGTTGTGGAGGGTGTGGCAGCAGTTCTCGGCCGCCGTCACCGCCTTGAACTGCTCGATGAACCAGTGCATCTCGGACGGCGCCTCGCTGTCGGGAGCCATCATGAATTCGAAGTCGAGGCCGGCGATATTGAGGCGCTGGCCGGTTTCGCTGACGGTCTCGGTCGGCGGGATCAGGGTGATCGTCCCGGAGGAGGTGCTGACGCCGAGCCCGGCGCCGACCTGCCCGCGCGGGTCCGCCGGCAGCAGGTTCCCGTACATGTAGCTCGAGCGCCGGCTCATCACGTTGCCGGCCAGGACGTTCTCGGCGACGGCGGCCTCGAGGAAGCCTTCGGGAGCGATGATCCGCACCTTGCCGGCGGCCACGTCGGCCTCCTCGACGACGCCGCGGACGCCGCCGTAGTGGTCGACGTGGCTGTGGGAGTAGACGACCGCCACCACCGGCTTCCGCGGCCGGTGCTGGTAGTAGAGCTCGAGCGCGGCCCGCGCGGTCTCGGTCGAGATCAGCGGATCGAAGACGACGATCCCGTCCTCGCCCTCGGCGAAGGTGATGTTCGAGAGGTCGAGCGTCCGGACCTGGTAGAGGCCGGGGACGACCTCGTAGAGGCCGCCCTGGACGGTCAGCCGCATCTGCCGCCAGAGGCTGGGGTTGACCGTCGCCGGCGCCTCCTCGTGCTGGTGGAGGAACTCGAAGCGCGAGAGGTCCCAGACCAGGCCGCCATCGGCGCCGCGGACGCGGCCGCCGTCGGGCAGCGGCGCGACCAGGCCGCGTTCGGCCTCCTCGAAGTCGCGGGTGTCCTCGAACGGGAGGCCGGCGGCCAGTGCTTCATTGGCCGTCTGGGTGGCGGCGCTCGCCTCGGCCCGTCCCCTGTCGTCTCGCTCGCTCATCCGCCGTCCTCCCGCTCGCTCGCTGTCGCCGTTGCTCGGCACACCCCGTTTCGGGCGTAACCGAAGATCAAATTCGATCGCCCCCGATCTTGCCAGCCCCTCAGGGCCAAATCACCCGGGTGAAGTGCTCAGTCGAGCAGCCCGTGCGAGCGGGCGCGGGCGATCGCGGTCTCGCGCTCGCCGCTGCCGAGCTTGCGGTAGAGCGACCGCTGGTGGGTCTTCACCGTGTTGACAGAGACGACCAGTGAGGCGGCGATCTCCGCCCGCGTCATCCCCGCGGCCAGCCGTCGCAGCACCCGCAGCTCGGCAGGGGTCACCGCTTCGAATCGAATCGCGCCGTCGGTCTCACTGGCGGCGACTCGGGTTGCCACCTCCTCCCGCAGGGCGGCGACCCGGCCCGGGTCTGGGCTTGCCGCCAGCAGCTCTCCGGCGTGCGCGAGCGCCTCGCCGGCGGCGCGGAAGTCGCCCGAGCCGGCGCGGGCATCGGCCTCGACCAGCAACGTCCAGGCGCGCAGCGGCGCGGTCTCGAACGGCTCCCCGAGCGAGCGCCCGGCCGCGCGGACGGCGGTTGCGGGGTCCCCCTCGGCGAGGCAGATCAGCGCCTCGCAGGAGTAGATCCGGGCGGAGATCGGTCCCTCCTCCAGCCCCGCCCGCTCGATCAGCGCCGTCGCCGCCTCGACCTGACCGCGGGCGAGCCGTGGCCGGCCGCGCGCCAGCTCGGCAAGGGCCAGGGTCCCCCTGGCGAGCAGCATGGCGAACGGCCTGGCGGCGGCCTCGGGGTCCTCGACGACCGCGGTCGCGACCTCGGCGGCGGCCGCACGCTCGCCGGCCAGCTCGAGGAACATGCTGAGGACGCCGCGGCTGACGTGGCCCAGTTGCGGCGCCCCGTCCGCCGCCGCGACCCCGGCCCGGGCGGCGGCGACCGAGGCCGCGACCCCCGCCTCGCCGTTGGTCGCGGTCATCATCTGCCACTCGACCTCGTTCTCGGCGCTCCAGCCAGTGCCGGAGCGGCGCCCGGCGAGGTCGGCCCGGGCGAGGAGCCGGCGGATCTCCAGCGCCGGGCGGCCGGCGATCTGGGCGGCGCTCGCCGCCGCCATCGTCACGTCCGGGCGGGCGTCGAGCAGCTCCGGCGGCAGCGCCTCGGCCCAGCGCAGCAGGGTCGCCGAGCGGCCGCTCCGGGTCAGGTCGAGGTGGAGCTCCTGCAACAGCTCGGCGAGCAGCTCGTGGTCGCCGCCGTCGCGGGCCTGTTCGGCCGCCTCCTCCGGCATCCCGTTGCCGAGCAGCCACCGAGCCGCCCGACGGTGCAGGGCGGTGGCGGCGCCCGGCTGCTCGGCCTCCAGCTGCGTCGACAGGACCCGGCGCAGGAGCGGGTGGTAGCGGTGCCAGCCCGGGTGGCGGCGGTCGCCCCTGACCAGCAGGTTGCCCGCACGCAGCCGCTCGATCGTCGCCGCCGAGCCGCGGCGCTCCAGCACCTCGTCGCAGAACCTCCCGGAGATCCGGGCGAACGGCGAGGTTCGCAGCATGAAGCCGCGCAGCTCGGGGTCGAGGCCGCCGACCACCTCGCTCAGCAGGTAGTCGGTCAGCTCGCCCTCGAGCTGGGCCAGCTCGCGGGCGGCGGCGGTGCGGTCGGGGGCGTCGCGCAGCCAGAGCGCCGCCATGTAGACCGCCGCCGGCCAGCCGCCGGTGGCGGCGAAGACGGCGTCGAGCGGCTCCCGGTCGGGATCGATCCCGTAGCTCTCCAGCAGCTCGCCCGTCTCGTCCCGGTCGAAGGCCAGCTCCCGCGGCCCGATCCGCAGCAGCTGCCCGCGCCCGTGCAGTCGCTCGAGCGGCAGCGCCGGCTCGGTCCGGGTGATCAGGACCAGCGGCGCCGTCGCGGCAATCAGCCCGGCGGCGAGCTCGATCGACCGCAGGCAGGCGGGGTCGTCGATCAGGTGGAGGTCGTCGAGGACGAAGACGAGCGGCTCCCCGGCCGCCGCCAGCTCGGCGGCGAGCAGCTGGATCGCCCGCCGCGGCGAGCTGATCGCTCCCGTCAGCGCGGCGGCGGCCTCAGCGCCGACGCCGTGCCCCGATCTGGTCTCGGCGAGGATCCGCGACCAGAGCAGGATCGGGTCGTTGTCGTCCTCGTCGAGGGCGACCCAGACGACGCCCTCGTCCCGCTGCTCGAGCCACCGTTCGACCGCGGTCGTCTTGCCGAACCCGGCCGGGGCGGCGACGACGGTGAGCGGCTTCGGCCAATCGCGGTCGAGGCGCTCGAAGAGGCGCCGGCGCCTGACCAGGCGGTCCTGTGTAAGCGCGGCTCCTCCGGTCGACACCGACTTCATCTCCGGAATCCGATCACATCCGTTGCGCGGGCCTTGCGAAGGATCTGACCCGGCGGCGGAGGTCCTCGGGGCATCCCTCTCAAATCGCTCCACCTTTCGTCTCCGCCGGAGCGCCTCATCGACGAGGGAGCGGGCCCGCGGTGCGTGGTCCTTGGTCCGAACTACGCGCTCTAAGGACGAACGCGGTGGGTTCCGTCCTTGTCCCGAGTCGCCGAACACGAAGCTGATCGCTGCACGCACCTAGCGCACCCGCTCAGAGCTCAAGCTCGTCGCCATCGCATGGAGCCCGAGGCTCCACCCGTTCGCCGGCAAACGAACGGAGCCACACACAATGAAAGAGCAGAAAGCCACCGATCACACTCGCCGGGAGTCGGGCCCTCACGCCCACCGACGGAGCTCGCCAACGGCCAGAGCGGAGCTCGCCACGGACCACCGCCGCTCGCCCGAAGCTCCAAGAGAGATGGGGTGGCCCGAACCCTGGGGCGGGGGCGGCTACGCAGTCGGGAGGCGATCTGGAGGACCCCCCGATCGCCTCCTACGCGAAACCCCGGTCCCTGGGCGTCCCTCGCACCGGCCGTCCCGAGAAACGGTCGTCCCTCGCACCGGCCGTCCCTCGCCCCCCTAATCCCGCCCCAGCAACCGCGCCTTCTCGGCGGCGAACTCCTCGTCGGTGAGGATGCCCTTCTGGTGGAGCTCCCCGAGCCGCTCGAGCCGCGCCAGCCGTGCGTCCTCCTCATCGAGCACAGTGGTCGGCGCCTCTGTGGTGGGCGCCTCTTGGGTTGGGGCCTCCTGGGTCGGCGCCTCGCTGCCGCCGCCACCGCCGCCCCGAGGCGCCCCGCCCTCGCTTCGCCGTTCCGGCATCCGCACCTCCGGCAGCCGCAGCTTCGAGGCCTGTTCGCCGACTTTCTCTGGGATCCCGGACCCTCGCACCGCGCTCACAACCCGGTCCTTGGTGGTGCCGAAGGCCACCGCGAAGTTGGCGTCGGGGAACTCCTCTTCGGTCTGGCGGCGCAGCTCGTGGACTCCGAACGCGGCCATCCCGGCAACCACCAGCGTCGTCAGGAAGGTGCGGAGGCCGACGTTCGGCGCCGACAGCAGGTAGATGCCGAAGATCACGGCAACGCCGGTGTAGACCCAGGGGGTGTAGTCGCGGAGGGCCGGGGCGATCGCCCGCCGCGTCGATTTCGCCGCTTTGTTCGGCGAGGCGAGCCAGCCGGCGGCGACGAAGAGGGCGCCGACGAGGATCACCGTCGTCGCGATGCTGACCATCAGCGAGGTGCCGATCCCCCAGGCAGCTTCGGCCGCGGGCTTGACGCTCTGCGTGGTCACCAGCTGGTCGACGACGATGCCGCCGACGATGTGGCGGGCGATGATCACAGCCAGCCCGGCCGCGATCAGCCCGACGCCGCTGAACAGCACCGTCACCCAGCGGCCGCCCCTGGTCAGGTACATCGCCAGCCCGAAGACGAGGAAGGTCAGCAGCGAGAGGATCAGCGCCGAGCCCTTGATCGCGATCGCGACGTTCTGGGCGGTCTTCAGGTCTTCGGATTCGAGGACAGTGATCCGGCCCGCGTCCGGGGGCAGTTCTTCGGCCAGGCTCTGGCCGATCCCGACCTGTTTGGCGAGGTTGGTGAGGAGGCTGGCCAGGTTGAGCGTGACTTCGCCGTTTTCGGTTTCGACCGGACCGGCCTTGCTTTCGAGGACGGCCATCAGCTGTTCGTGGGCGGTTCGGTTGGCGCCTTCCCACAACGACTGCGCGGTCCCGGTTTCCAGCACCTTTTCGGCCCCCGTCCCGGCCACCTGGCGCAGCCCGCCGGCGGCCGGACCGGCCAGTTCCTTGGCCGCGCCGGGAAGGATGTCCTTCAGTTTTCTTTCGACGTTGACGTTTTCGTAGAGCTGGTCGACCAGGTAGTTGCTGAGCTCGGTGCGGATCGTCTGGTTCTGGATCAGCTGGCCGCTGGTCGAGACCCAGTCGTTGGTGTTGAGCGCCTGGCGCTCGATCCAGATCGCGAAGACGCTGAGAAAAGCGAGGACGGAGGCGAGTACGACCAGCCCTTTGACGGTGCGGCGACGGGCCTTGGTCATCGTGGGCGGGATGGTATACGTGACCAATGAAGCTAGAGGGGATCCACCACATCACCTGCATCACCGAGGACGCCCAGCGCAACGTCGATTTCTACGCCGGTGTGATGGGGCTGAGATTGGTGAAGAAGACGGTCAACCAGGACAACCCGACCGTCTACCACCTCTTCTTCGGCGACGAGGGCGGCGACCCCGGCCTCGACCTCACCTTCTTCGAGTACCCCGGGGTACCGCCCGGCCGCGCCGGCGCCGGGATGGTGCACCGGATCGTCTGGCGGGTCGCCTCGCCCGAGGCGCTCGGCTTCTGGCAGCGCCGCCTCGCAGAGGCCGGGATCGAGTCCGAGCTCGGCGAGGCCGGCCTCGTCTTCGCCGACCCGGAGGGCCTCGTCCACGAGCTCGCCGTCCTCGTGGTCCCCGACCAGCCGCTGATCGCCAAGCACCCGGAGATTCCCGCCGACTTCGCCCTCCAGGGCTTCCACGCGGTCCGCGCCTTCAGCGCCGCGCCGCAGACCAGCGCCGGCCTGCTCGAGGCGCTCGCCTTCGAGCCGGCCGACGGCGGCGGCTGGGAAGCGCGCGGCGACAGCCGCGGCGGCCTCATCTACTACGACGAGCCGCCGCCGGAGCCGGGCCTGCAGGGGGCCGGAAGCGCCCACCACGTCGCCTGGGCCTCGCAGCCGCGGGAGCACCTGGAGTGGCGGCAGCGGGCGATCGCCGGCGGCGCCCAGCCGACTCCGGAGATCGACCGCTTCTACTTCAAGTCGATCTACTTCCGCGAGCCCAGCGGCGTCCTCTTCGAGATCGCCACGATCGGCCCCGGCTTCACCGTCGACGAGCCGCTCGAGCACCTGGGGGAGAAGCTGTCGCTGCCGCCGGATTTCGAGCACTTGAGGGCAGAGGTGGAACCGCGGTTGCGGCCGGTTCGTAATCCGCGGGGCGGGTGAGGGACGGCGAGGGACCAGGGTTTGGCCGCTGCGAGGGACGCCGAGGGACCAGGGTTTGCGCGGCGGGCCCCTCGGCACTCCTCCCCGTGAATTTCGTCGCTCGCCCCTTTCAGGGGCTCCGCTCCGATGTTGGAGCGCCCCCCTACAGGGGGCGCAGATACCGGATTGCATTTCCGCCGC
>JAFDWC010000070.1 GCA_018268655.1 Actinomycetota bacterium | reverse complement strand
CCTACGCCGCGCTCGCGGCGCAGGTGGCGGCGATGCGCGGCGGCCTGCTCGAGCGCGGCTTCGGCCACGGCGAGACGCTGGCGATTCACCTGCCGAACCTGCCCGAGTACGCGGTCGCCTTCCACGCCGCCGCCTCGGCCGGCGGCCGCGTGACCACCGCCAACCCGCTCTACACCGCCGGCGAGCTCGGACATCAGCTGGACGACTCCGGCGCCCGCTTCCTGCTGACCGCACCGCCGCTGCTCGGCGCCGCCCTCGCCGCCGCCGCGGAGGCCGGGGTCGAGGAGGTCTTCGTCGTCGGCGAGGACGAGCGGGCGACGCCGCTGGCGGAGCTGCTGGCTGCGGCGCCGGTGCCGCCGGCCGCGATCGACCCCGCCGCCGACCTCGCGGCGTTGCCCTACTCGAGCGGGACCACCGGGCTGCCGAAGGGGGTGATGCTCTCCCACCGCAACCTCGTCGCCAACCTGATCCAGGCCGGCGAGGTGCTCGGCGTCGCCGAGAGCGACACCCTGGTCGGCTGCCTGCCCTTCTTCCACATCTACGGGATGACGGTGATCATGAACCTCGGCCTGCGGGCCGGGGCGACGATCGTGACGATGCCGCGCTTCGACCTCGCCGAGTTCCTGGCGCTGATCGAGCGCCACCGGGTCACGGTCGGCTTCGTGGTGCCGCCGATCGCGCTCGCCCTCGCCAAGCACCCGGCGATCGACGGCGCCGACCTCTCCTCGCTGCGGTTCCTGATGTCCGGGGCGGCGCCGCTCGGCCCGGAGCTGGCGGCGGCGGTCGAGGCGCGGCTCGACTGCCTCGTCGTCCAGGGCTACGGGCTGACCGAGACCAGCCCGGTCACCCACACGGTCCCGATCGACCCCGCGCGGAACCGGCCGGGCACGGTTGGGCCGCCGCTGCGGGCGACCGAGTGCCGCCTGGTCGACCCCGAGAGCGGCGCCGAGGTCGGCCCCGGCGAGCGCGGCGAGCTCTGGATCCGCGGCCCGCAGGTGATGCGGGGCTACCTCAACAACGCCGAGGCGACGGCGGCGACGATCGACGCCGAGGGCTGGCTCCACACCGGCGACATCGCGGTCGCCGACGAGGCCGGCTACTACGCGATCGTCGACCGGCTCAAGGAGCTGATCAAGTACAAGGGCTTCCAGGTGCCGCCGGCCGAGCTCGAGGCGCTGCTGCTGACCCACCCGGCGGTCGCCGACGCCGCCGTGATCGGGGTCCCGGACGAGGAGGCCGGGGAGCTGCCGAAGGCGTTCGTTGTCGTCGCCGCCGGGCAGCGGCTCGACCACGAGGAGCTGATCGCCTGGGTCGGCGAGCGGGTGGCGCCGCAGAAACGGATCCGCCTGGTCGAGGAGATCGAGGCGGTGCCGAAGTCGGCCTCGGGCAAGATCCTGCGGCGCGAGCTGAGCGCCCGCTGACACCCCCCGGACGGACCACCCGACCGCAGCGATCGCCGGCCGGCCGGGTTCTCGCCTCGATGGAACACCAAGCCAGCCACAGCCACAGCCGGCGGCGGGCCGGCGCCCTCGCGGCGCTGCTCGCGCTCGCCGCCACCCTCCTCGCCAGCACCGCGCTCGCCGCCCCGGCCAGGGCCGCGGTGCCCTCGAACTTCTGGGGCGCGGTGCCGCAGAGCTCGCTGACGCTGCCGCAGCTCGAACGCCTCAAGCGCGGCGGCGTCGACAGCCTCCGCTTCTCGATCGACTGGGCCGCGATCCAGCCCTCCCCGCGCGCGGAACTCGCCTGGGGCGGGGTCGACGACACGATCGAAGCCTTCGCCAAGGCTGGCATCGAAGCGCTGCCGCTCCTCTACGGGGCGCCGCGCTGGGCGGTCCCGGTGGCCGCGGTTCCGGGGACCGGCGGCGGCTCGAAGGCGGCGGCGCACCTGCCGGTCGCCGGCCGCGCCGGCAGCGGCTGGTCGGCCTTCGCCCGCCAGGCCGTCGAACGCTACGGCCCGCGCGGCAGCTTCTGGGCGGAACACCCCGAAGTCCCCCGGGACCCGATCCACACCTGGCAGATCTGGAACGAGCCCAACTTCAAGTACTTCGTGGCGCGGCCCAACCCGGGCGAATACGGGCAGCTGGTCAAGCGCTCGGCGCGGGCGATCCACGCCGCCGACCTCGGCGCCAAGATCGTCCTCGGCGGCCTCTTCGCCCGCCCGGGCGAAGCCGGCAAGTTCCAGCCCCCACGCGCCTACAGCGCGGTCGAATTCCTCGAACTGATGTTCAAGCGGACGCCCGGAGTCGCCGCCAGCTTCGACGGCGTCGCCCTGCACCCCTACACGACCTCATACCTCTCGATCCCGGGCGAGATCGAAGAACTGCGGAAGCTGCTGCGTGCCCGCGGCGCCGGCTCCAAGGGCCTCTGGCTGACCGAGGTCGGCTGGAGCTCGGAACCGCCCTCGCGCCGCGACGCCTTCGCCAAAGGCCTGCAGGGCCAGGCGAGCCAGCTCAGCGGCGCCTTCCGGCTGCTGCGCAACAACGCCGCGCGCTGGCGCCTGAAGCAGGTCTTCTGGTTCTCCGTCGACGACCTCCCCGGCGCCTGCAACTTCTGCGGCGGCAGCGGGCTCTTCAAACGCGGCTTCAAGCCGAAGCCGGCCTGGCGCAACTTCGTCCACTTCGCCGGCGGTCGCGCCAGCTAGCCGCCCAAGATCTCCAGGGTCGCCGCGTCCTCGTCGCCGCCGTAGAACTTGCGGAGGACGCCGGGGTAGCGTTCGTCGGCCGGGTCGGCGCAGGCGAACAGGGTCATCGAGGAGCGCAGCTTGATCGCGTCGATCGGGCCCATCACCGCGACCGGGTCCTCGCCGTCGAGCCCGAGCAGAGCCTCCGCGCAACGGCGCAGCCGCGGCCCCAGCACCGGGTGCTCGAGGTAGGCCCGCGCCTCGGCCAGCGAGGCGATCGCGTAGGCCCGCGCCGTCGGGCTGCGGCCCAGCCCCTCGATCTGGGGGAAGACGAACCACATCCAGTGGCTCGCCTTGCGCCCCGCCCGCAGCTCCGCCAGGGCCCGCTCGTAGATGCCGCCCCGGTCCTGGGCCGCGACGAATCTCTTTAGGTCGAAATCGGCCATTTGCCGAGAATTTCACCGCACATCGGCTCGTATGCCTAACCTTTCTCAAGGTGCTCACCGAGGAATACCCGACCATCCCGGATTACCCGCCCGAGGAGAACCCGCCGCGCCGCTGGGTGAAGCGGCTGCTGGTCGGGGCCGCGGTGCTGGTTCCGGTGCTCCTGATCGGCGCCTTCCTCGCCGCCGCCTTCGGCCTCAGCGGGGCTCGGATGGGCCGCGACAGCGCCGCCCTGGCCAGCGTCGAAACCGAAACCTTCGGCGGTGAAGTCGCCAGCGTCAAGGCGACCGACCCGAAGGGCAAGGAAATCCCGATCGCGGTCCACGACGGCAAGCTGGTGCCGGAAAAGAAGCTGCACCCCGGGGAGACGATCCAGCTCGAAGTCGTGGTCAAGCGGCCGAGCGCGATTGCTTGGGTCGCCGGCGAAACCAACACCCTGCGGATGACGATGCGGACGCCGAAGGCGAAGCCGGTGACGCGCTGGATCTCGGTCCCGAAGAAGTCCGGGGTGCCGAAGGTCCACTTCAGCCAGCCGGTCAGCGACGTCTCCTGGGGCCAGGCCGGCGAACTCGTCCACCACCACTTCAAGCACCCGCAGCGCGTGCTCAGCCTGGGCGAACAGGCGACCGCCGGCAGCGTCATCGTCGCGGCGGCGCCGCGGCCCTGGGAGCACGTCGGCAAGTTCAAGACCGTCACCTGGTTCCCGGCCAGCGGCTCGCCGGTGCTCGCCGCCAGCCCCGCCGCCGGGTCTGAAATCTCGCCCTCGACCCCGTTCGAACTGACCTTCTCGAAGTCGGTGAAGAAGGTGCTCGGGGGCAAGGACCCGGTCCTCGAACCGGAAGTGCCCGGCAAGTGGGTCCAGGTCGATCGCCACACGATTCGCTTCGTCCCCAGCGGCTTCGGCGCTCCGATGGCGACCGACCTCGAAGCGAAGCTGCCGGAAAAGGTCGAAGTCGTCCAGGCCGACGGCTCGACCGCCAGCACCAACAAGGTCGTCTGGCACGTCCCCGCCGGCAACCCGCTGCGGCTGCAGCAGATGCTGGCCCAGCTCGGCTACATGCCGAACAGCTGGAAGGCGGGCAAGGGCGAAGAAGTGGCGCTGACCCCCGAAGCCCAGGTCCGGGCCGCGACCGAACCGCCCCAGGGCAGCTTCGAATGGCGCTACCACCACACCCCGGGCTCGCTGAAGGCACTCTGGAACCCGGGTGAACAGGAAGTGATCACCCAGGGCGCGCTGATGGCCTTCCAGAGCGAACAGGGCCTGGAAACCGACGGCGTCGCCGGGCCCGAAGTGTGGGAAGCGCTGATGAAAGCGGAGATCGCCGGCGAAAAGCGGCCCAGCGGCCCCGGCGGCGGCTACACCTACGTCTGGGTCAGCGAGACGCTGCCGGAGCAGGTGAACGTCTGGCACGACGGCAAGGTCGTCGTCAGCGGCGCCGCCAACACGGGCATCCCCGGCGCCGAAACCGCGCTCGGCACCTTCCCGGTCTACCTGCGCTACGAAGAAACGACGATGAGCGGCGAAAACCCGGACGGCTCGCACTACTCCGACCCGGGGATCAAATGGGTCTCCTACTTCAACGGCGGCGACGCCCTGCACGCCTTCGACCGTGCCTCCTACGGCTCGCCCCAGAGCCTCGGCTGCGTCGAGATGCCGCTGGAAGAGGCCGAAGCGGTCTATCCCTACACGCCGCTCGGCACCCTCGTCCACATCGAAAGCTAGGTTCTTCCACCGCTGAGGCCGGCGGGTGCGGCCCCGGAGCCGGGCTCAGCCGGGCGGCGCTCCGGGGTAGGTCCCGAACGACCAGAGGTTGCCCTCGGGATCGCGGGCGATGAAGTCGCGGCTGCCGTAATCCTGGTCGCTCAGACCCTTGACGATCTCGGCGCCGGCGGCGACGGCGCGGTCGTGGACCGCATCGGGGTGGGCGGTGACGACGTAGGAGGCGCCGGTTCCGGGTTGCCTGGCCCAACTGGTGCCGGGGCGGTCGGAGCCGAGCATGACGCCGCCGCCCTCGGGCCAGTCGAGCTGGGCGTGCTCGACGACCTCGCCGTCGCCGTAGACGACGTTCTCGACGAAGCCGAAGGCGGCGCCGAGGAAGGCGATCAGGGCGCGGGCGTCGCGGCAGCGCAGGGTCGGCCAGACGGTCGGCGACGGTCCCGCCGGCGCCTGCGTTGGATCGGTCGCGTGGGGTGCGTCGCTGGAGCTCATGCCTCCCACTCTGCGGCATAGCGGTGGCCGCCGGCTTGGATGTTTGGGAACTCCTCGGCGATCCAGCCCGACGGCGACGCACCGGCGAGCGCCTGGAACTCGCGGACCAGGTGCGATTGGTCGGCGTAGCCGCACTCGGCGGCGACCGCGGCGAGGTCGAGGTCGGCAGCGCGGACGCCGCGCCCGATCCGCGCCACCGCGTGTGTGAACCGCATCGTCCGAGCCGCCTGCTTCGGCGAGACCCCGAGCTCCTCGGCGAAGAGATCGGAGAGGCGGCGACGGCTGAGGTGGACTTCGGCGGCGAGCCGCTCGATCCGGATCCGGCCGCGGCTCGCTTCCAGCAGGCGCCAGGCGGCGACCAGCTCGGGCCGCGGCCGTGGCGCGGAGCTGCCTGCGGCCACCCAGGCGCCGGTCTCGGCGCCGAGGATGCGAAAGCGCTCGGGCCAGTCGGGAGCGGTGGCGAGCCGCTCGCGCAGCCGCGCCGCGGCGGTGCCGATCACCTCGTCGCCGAGCAGAGAGCGCCCGCGCAGCTCGCGTGCCGGGACGCCGAACAGCGCCCGCGCCGCCAGCGGGTCGATCGCGACCTGGACCCCGGTCTGGACCGCGGCCATCCGAACCCGCGCCGGCTTCAGGTGGAGGCCGGCGAGGAGGACGTCGAGGTCGGCGGGCGTCGCCGGGCCGCCCTCGACGGTGCCGGCGACGCGCACCGGCTGGTCGAAGGTGACGATGAAGGTGAGGTGGGGGGAGGGAAGGCCGCGGTGCTGGCGCGGGCGCTCGAGCACGGAGCGGTAGCCGACCGCCCGCAGGGGCGCCCCGGGCGCCCGCGGCGCGGCCACGAACTGCTCCTCGGCCTCGGCCATGCCGCATAGTGTGGCGATGCGCGCGATGGTCCTCGAGCGAGCCCGCGAGCCGCTCCGCGAGCGGCGGCTGCCGGACCCCGAGCCGGGGCCGGGCCAGGTCCTGATCGCGGTCCGCGCCTGCGGCGTCTGCCGTACCGACCTCCACATCTACGACGGCGAGCTCGAGCAGCCGAAGCTGCCGCTGGTCCCAGGCCACCAGATCGTCGGCACCGTCGCCGGGCTGGGGGAGGGGGCGGAGCGGTTCGCGCCCGGGCAGCGGGTCGGCGTTCCCTGGCTTGGCTGGACCGACGGCAGCTGCGCCTACTGCGCCAGCGGCCGCGAGAACCTCTGCGACAACGGCCGCTTCACCGGCTACGACCTCGACGGCGGCTACGCCGAGCTCGCCGTCGCCGACGAGCGCTTCTGCTTCCCGATCCCCGACGGCTTTCCCGACGAGCAGGCGGCGCCACTCCTCTGCGCCGGGCTGATCGGCTTCCGGGCGCTGCGGCTGGTCGGGGACGGCGAGCGGCTCGGCTTCTACGGCTTCGGCGCCTCCGCCCACATCCTCTGCCAGGTCGCCGTCGCCGAGGGGCGACGCGTCTTCGCCTTCACCCGGCCCGGCGACGCCGCCACGCAGGAGTTCGCCCGCGGGCTCGGCGCGGAGTGGGCCGGCGGCTCGGACGAAGCGCCGCCCGAGCCGCTCGACGGCGCGATCGTCTTCGCCGCCGCCGGCGAGCTGATGGTGACCGCGCTGCGGGCCAGCGCCAGGGGCGCGAGGGTGATCAGCGCCGGCATCCACATGAGCGAGATCCCCGCCTTCCCCTACGAGCTGCTCTGGGAGGAGCGGACGCTCGGATCGGTGGCCAACCTGACCCGCCGCGACGGCGAGGAGTTCATGGCGCTGGCGCCGATGATCCCGGTCCGCACCGAGGTCACCCGCTACCCGCTGGAGGACGCCAACCGCGCCCTCGAGGACCTCCGCCGCGGCGCCTTCCGCGGCGCCGCCGTCCTCGACGTCGCCTGACTCTCGCGACGTTGTCCCCGCATAGCGGGGACGAACGCTTCCGGTCCTGTCGCCGGAGCCGCGCCGGCCATCGGCGAGGTGGGGTTAACCCCACCTCGCGGACGCCCGCTCGCCCCACCGGGCTTCGCCGGCCCGCCTCATTGTTCGCAGGCCTTGATTGACCGAGCCTCTGGACAGCGCCGAGAACCGGCGCGGATCCAGTCCAACCGGCGCTCGTGGGGCGCGGAAACGGAGGCGAAGATGGAGCAGGTCGAGCGGACCCGGAACCTGGCGGCGCGGGCGGGGAGATGGAGCGCCCAGCATCGCAAGCTGGCGATCTGGGGATGGATCGCCTTCGTCCTCGCCGCGGTCTTCGCCGGCGGCGCCGTCGGCACCAAGACCCTGAGCAACAACGAACAGGGGGTCGGCGAGTCGCAGCAGGCCCAGCGCACGCTCGAACGCGGCTTTCCCCAGGCGGTCAGCGAGCAGGTCCTGATCCAGGCGCCGAAGGGCGGCGAAGGTCCGGATGGCCGGGAGTTCCGCGCCGCCGTCGCCGACGTCGAATCGCGGCTCGGCAAGCTCGGCTTCGTCCGCGACGTCCAGGGCCCCTACGCGCCCGGCAACGCGGGGCAGATCTCCGCTGACGGCCGCTCTGCCCTGGTCGAGTTCCGGATCCCCGAAACGCCGCGGATCGAACCCGAGCAGAAGGTCGGCGCCGCCCTCGCGGCGACCCGTGCCGCCGCCCACGACCACCCGGAGCTGCGGATCGTCGAGGTCGGCGGCGCCTCGGCCGAACGGGCGATCTCCGACAGCCTCGGCAAGGACTTCTCCCAGGCCGAGACGACCTCGCTGCCGATCACGCTGCTGATCCTCGTCGTCGTCTTCGGCGCCTTCGTCGCGGCCGGGGTGCCGCTGCTGCTCGCGCTGACCGCGGTCGGCGCCACGATCGGCCTGCTCGGTCCGCTCAGCCAGCTCTTCCCGGTGGCCGAACAGATCAGCTCGGTGGTGCTGCTGATCGGCCTCGCGGTCGGGGTCGACTACACGATGTTCTACCTGCGTCGCGAGCGCGAGGAGCGCGCCGCCGGCAACGGCGAGCGCGCTTCCCTGGAAGCCGCCGCGGCCACCTCGGGCCGGGCGATCCTCGTCTCCGGCTTCACCGTGATGGTCGCGATGGCCGGCATGTACATCGCCGGCGACCCAACCTTTGCCACCTTCGCGACCGGCACCATCCTCGTCGTCGCGGTCGCCATGGTCGGCTCGCTGACCGTGCTGCCGGCGCTGCTCTCCTGGCTTGGCGACCGGGTCGAGAAGGGCAGGTTGCCGCTGCTCGGGCGGCTCAAGCGCCGCGCCGGCGGCCGCTTCTGGCCGGCTCTGGTCGACCGGGTTCTGCGCCACCCGAAGCTGGCCGCGGCAGCCGCGCTCGCCTTCCTCCTCACCCTGGCGGTCCCGGCGCTCAGCCTCCACACCGCCAACACCGGTGCCAACGGGCTGCCGAAGGACCTGGCGATCGTCAAGAGCTACGACCGCATCCAGACCGCCTTCCCGGGCGGGCAGGACCCGGCGGCGGTGGCGATCAGCGCCGCCGACGTCACCGCGCCGCCGGTGGCGAGGGCGATCGCCCGGCTGCGGGCCGATGTCGGGTCCGACTCGCGCCACTTCGGCGGCACCGCGCCGCTGCGGATCAGCAGTGACCACCGGGTCGCCGAAGTCGCTGTGCCGCTGCGCGGCAGCGGCACCAACTCCCGCTCGACCGCGGCGCTGGCGGTGCTGCGCGACCGCCTCGTCCCGCGCACCGTCGGCGCCGTCCCCGGGGTCACGGTCGCGGTCGGCGGCGACACCGCCTCCTCGGTCGACTTCAACGACCTGCTCGCCCAGCGGGTGCCGCTGGTGATCGCCTTCGTGCTGGCGGCGGCGTTCCTGCTGCTCCTGTTCAGCTTCCGCTCGCTGGTGATCCCGATCACCGCGATCGCGCTCAACCTGCTCTCGGTCGGGGCCGCCTACGGGCTGGTCGTCTGGATCTTCCAGGACGGCCACTTCGAAAACCTGCTGGGCTTCACTTCGACCGGGGCGATCACGGCCTGGCTGCCGCTGTTCCTCTTCGTCGTCCTCTTCGGGCTCTCGATGGACTACCACGTGTTCATCCTCACCCGCATCCGCGAGGCGTACGATCGCGGCATGTCGACCGAGGAGGCCGTCGCCCACGGCCTGAAGACGACGGCCGGCGTCGTCACCAGCGCCGCGGCGGTGATGGTCGCCGTCTTCGCGATCTTCGCCACGCTCTCGTTCCTCGACTTCAAGCAGATGGGAGTCGGGCTGGCGGCGGCGATCCTGATCGACGCGACGGTGATCCGCGGCGTCCTCCTGCCGGCGACGATGAAATTGCTCGGCGAGCGCAACTGGTACCTGCCCCGCTGGCTCGAGGGCCCGGTCGCCGCCGCGCCGGTCGGGGAGATGGGCCGGTGAGCGCCGCGGCCGCCCCGGTCGGGGCCGAGGACCGCGGGCTCGGGGCGCGGGCGGCGGACGTCGCCGCCCGCGCCGGGCTCGACCTCGCCTACCTGACGATCGGCCTGGCGACCAGCATCGTCGCCTTCGTCGTCTGGGTGACCGCGCTCAGCGTGACGATCTCGTTGCTCGTCTTCATCGTCGGGCTGCCCCTGTTCCTGCTCAGCGCAATCGCCTTCCGCTGGACCGCCGAGCTCGACCGTCGCAACGCCGCGCTGGCCCTCGGCCGGCCGCTGCGGGGCCGCTACCGCGACCACCGCGACGAGAGCTTCCTGGCGCGGCTGCGCAGCACCGCCGAGGACCATCAGACCTGGAGGGACCTCGGCTGGCTGGTCGCGCACTCGGTCCTCGGCTTCGGCTCCGGACTGGTCGCGGTGATCCTGGTCGCGCAGACGATCGCCACCGCGGCTCTGCCGCTCTGGTTCTGGGCGATCGAAGGCGGCGTCGACTTCGGCGTCTGGCACGTCGACACCCTCGGCAAGGCGCTGGCGACGGCGCTGTTGGCGATCCCGCTGGCGGCGATCACGGTCGGGCTGCTGCGGCTGATGACGATCGCCGAGTCGTGGCTGGCGAAGGCGCTGCTCGAGGGCGGGGGCGCCGCCGCGCCGGCCGCGGCGCAGGCGGCGACTGCGGAGCCGGCGGCGGAGCCGGGTCGGAGCGGCCGCCGCCTCCCCGACGGCGAGGCGGCGGTGCTCGCCAACGCGGCGATCAGCGGCTTCCTCGCCCTCCTCGTCACCGCGGTCTGGGCGGCAACCGGGGCCGGCTACTTCTGGCCGGCCTGGGTCTACCTCGGGCTGCTGATCCCGCTCGGCCTCAACGCCGGTCTGCGCGAGGCCTGGCGGGTCGAGCCGGGGCGCCGCGCCCTCGCGGTGCAGGCGGTGATCTCGCTGCTCCTGGTCGGGGTCGCGATCGCGGTCTGGGCGCTCGCCGGCTTCGGCACCTTCTGGCCGATCTGGGTCCTGCTCGGCGTCGTCAGCGCCTTCGCGCTGCACTTCCTGGCGGCGCTGATGTGGCACCGGGTCTTCCCGGACCAGCGCGAGCGCGAGCTGACCGAGCGGGTCGAGACGCTGACCCGGACCCGGCGCGGCGCCCTCGACGTGCAGTCGGCCGAGCTGCGGCGGATCGAGCGCGACCTCCACGACGGTGCCCAGGCGCGGCTGGTCTCGCTCAGCATGCAGCTGGGGCGGGCCGAGGAGCGGCTCGCCGGCGAGCCCGAGGCGGCGGCGCTGCTGCGGGCCGCCCGCCACGAGGCGAGCGCGGCGATCGCGGAAATGCGCGACCTCGCCCGCGGGATCGCGCCGCCGGTCCTCGCCGACCGCGGCCTCGGCGCCGCGGTCGAGTCGCTCGGCCGCCGCGCCGCGATCCCGGTCGCGGTCTCGGTCGAGCTCGACGAGCGGCCGCCGGTGGTGATCGAGACCGCCGCCTACTTCGTCGTCGCCGAGGCGCTGACCAACGTCGCCAAGCACGCGCCCGAAGCGGAGGCGGCGGTCGCCGTCGCCCGTGCCGGCGGCGTCCTCGTGATCGAGGTCACCGACAACGGGCCCGGCGGCGCCGACCCCGAGGGCGGCGGGCTCGCCGGGCTGCGGGGCCGGGTCGAGGCGCTCGACGGCCGCCTCCGGGTCAGCAGCCCGGCCGGCGCCGGCACCACGATCGTCGCGGAGCTGCCGTGCGAGTCGTGATCGCCGAGGACTCGCTGCTGCTGCGCGAGGGCCTGGTCGCGCTGCTGCGCGAGCACGAGGTCGAGGTCGTCGCCCAGGCCGAGGACGCCGAGGGGCTGCTGCGGATCGTCGGCGGGCACAAGCCCGACCTGGCGATCGTCGACGTGCGGCTGCCGCCGAGCTTCACCGACGAGGGGATCCGGGCTGCGGTCGAGGCCCGCCGCCGCCACCCCGGGCTCGGCGTCCTGATCCTCTCCCAGTACGTCGAGCCGGTCTACACGGCCGAGCTCCTGGCCGGAGGCGAGGGCGGCGTCGGCTACCTGCTGAAGGAGCGGGTCGGCGACATTCCCGCCTTCCTCGACGCCGTCCGCCGCGTCGCCGCCGGCGGCACCGCGCTCGACCGCGAGGTCGTCTCGGAGCTGGTCGGGGCCCGCGGCGGAGGCGACGAGGACCCGCTGGCGCCGCTCTCCCCGCGGGAGCGCGAGGTGCTGGCGCTGATGGCCGAGGGCCGGACCAACTCGGCGATCGCCGAGACGCTGGTGGTCACGCCCGGCGCGGTCGAGAAGCACGTCTCGAACATCTTCGCCAAGCTCGGTCTGCCGGCGGCGGAGGACGATCACCGACGGGTGCTCGCGGTGCTTGCCTTCCTGCGCGCCACTGGCGGGAAGTAGACGGGAGGGATCCGGGTTGGCGAGGGGAGCGCCGGCACCCCACCGCTCCCAACGAATCCGCAGCAGAACTCGCAACGGCCCGAAGCTCACGAAAGAAGCTGCGGGTGTCCCCGGTTGAGCTTCCGCCCCTCGTGGTCTTGAAGCTGACTTTGTGCGGGAGGGGGTCGGGGGACCCTCCGAACGTTTTGCGGCTGAGGCCGGGAGCTCGATCAAGGCGCCAGCCGAATGCGGCGAGCCGACAGGCCGAGAGAGGAGGGTCCCCCGACCCCCTCCCACCAACGATCGTTTGCCTCGGACGCTCGGGTCTGGCAGCCCGTGGAGACATACGAGTTTCAAACCGATCTCATACCGACGCTGCCGATCCAGAAGGACCAACGAACGTGGAGGGCGACGACCCTCGGAAAGGTCCTTTCGATGAGCAACCGGACGAAGATCCTGCGCACGCTCCTGGTGCTTGGCGTCGTGGCCTGCATCGCCGGAGCCGGCGTTTTCTCGGCTTTCTCGAGCCAGACCGACAACCCCGGCAACGTGGTCACGGCGGGGACCGTGGTCCTCGAAAGCAACGGCAGCGGCAGCGCCCTCTACTCGATGACCGCCGCCAAACCAGGCGAAAGCCAGACCTCCTGCACCAAGGTCACCTACAAAGGCTCGCTCCCGGCGACGGTGAAGGTCTACACGCCGAGCACGATCGGCGAACTCGGCTCCAGCGTCAACCTGAAGATCGAAGCCGGGACGCAGGCGACCTCGACCTTCCCCAGCTGCGAAGGCTTCACCCCGGCCGCCACGGGCGCGACCGTCTTCGAAGGCACCCTGGCCAGCTTCGGGACCGAAAGGAACAGCTTCGCCAACGGGGTCGCCACCTTCCCGGCCGGGGCGACGAAATGGGAAACCAACAGCTCGGTCGTCTACCGGGTGACGGCGACGCTCTCCGCCAGCGCGCCCGAATCGGCCCAGGGCAAGACCACCGGCAGCCACATCCTCCGCTGGGAAGCGCAGAACCAGTAGGGGAGGGGACGGCCGAGAGGGCGGGCCGTGCCCGCACCGCGCTCGATCTGGCGCCGCCTGGCCGGCCTTGCCGGCTGGGCGGTCGTCGCCGCCGGGGTCGCGCTGGCGCTTGCAATCGCCGGCCCGATAGCCCTCGGCGACCACCCGCTGACCGACCTCTCCGGGTCGATGGAACCGGCGATCTCCCCCGGCGACGTGGTGATCGACGAAGAGATCGCGCCGGGCGAAGCGCGGGTCGGCGACGTCGTCACCTTCCGCGACCCCGAAGACCAGGCGAAACAGCTGACCCACCGGGTGGTGAGCGTGCGCCGCGAAGGCGCCCACCTCTGGTTCGTCACCAAGGGCGACGCCAACAACACCCGCGAGCACTGGCGGGTCGCCGCCGACGGCCAGATCGGCCGCGTCCTCTACACGGTGCCGTGGGTGGGCCACGTCGCCGTTCTCGCCCGCACCCCGCTCGGCTGGGCGCTGCTGGTCGGGGTGCCGCTGCTGCTCGTCGCCGGCGAGGAGCTGGTGCGGATCTGGCGGCCGCGGCCGCGACCGCCCTCGGGGAAGGAGGGAGACGCGGTTGGCGGCGCCGGCTAACCGCCGCACCCTCGTCCGCGGGGCGCTGGCCCTGGTCGCGGTCGCGGCCCTGGCCCTGGTCGCGACCGCGGTCGCGCTGGCGGCATTCGCGGCCCGCGCCGACCACTCCGGTGAGATCGTCACCGCGGTCCCCGACTTCACCGCCCCGGCGATCACCGCGACCGCGGTCGGCAAGAGCGCCGGTGGCGCCACTGGCTTCGTCAAGCAGGGCGGCAGCTACTACGCCTACGCCGCCGTCGCGGCCGACACCGGCAACCCGCCGAGCGGGATCGCCAGCGTCAAAGCCAACGTCGAAACGCTGACCACGGGCCAGGCCGCGGTGGCGATGGAAGCCGGCTCCTTCCCCGCCGGCGGCAGCACCTACAACTACCGGGCCGGGCCGCTCACCGCGAACGCAACTCTCGCCGAAGGCGCCAAGTCGTTCGCGGTGACGAGCGCCGACGTCGCCGGCAACACGAAAGCGGCAAACGGCGCGGTCACGGTCGACAACACGCCGCCGCAGGCGGCCGACATCCAGACCACCAACGCCGGCACCAACGGCCTCGCCGAGCAGAACGACACTGTCGTCTACACGGTCAGCGAGCCGGTCGAACCGGAATCCATTCTCGGCGGCTGGAGCGGGACCGCGACCAACGTCGTCGTCCGCATCTACGACAACGGCCTGCTCGGGCTGCCGCTCGGCGACGACGAACTCGTCGTCTACAACGCGGCCAACACGGCCGAACTGCCGCTGGGGAAGGTCGACCTCGGGCGCGGCGACTACGTCTCCGGCCTGCTCGGCGGCCAGATCACCTTCGGCGCCAGCGGCACCGCCTCGAAAATGACGATGAGCGGCAACACGGTGACGATCGTTCTCGGCACCTACGCCGCCGTCGGCCTCGTGGTCGGGCGCTCGACCGCCGCCGGTACCGGGACGATGACCTGGACCCCGGTCGCGACCCCGATCGACCGCGCCGGCAACGTGATGTCGACGGCGCCGGCGACCGAGGCCGGCCCAGCCGACAGGGACTTCTGATGCGGCGGGCTCTGCTCCTCCTGACGGTGGGCTGGCTGGCGGCGCTGGCGGCCGCGGTGGCGCTGGCTCGGGTCGGCGAGGAGCCGCCGGCGCGGGCCTCGGCGGTCGCCGCCAGCGGCGACTTCTCGATCTCCAACTCGCGCGAAGGGCTGCCGATCTTCGCCGCCGGCGGGATCGTCCCCGGTGGCTCGGCGCGGGGGACGGTGACGATCGCCGACACCGGCTCGGTGCCGGCGCAGCTGACCCTGAGCCGCCACGACCTGCTCGACTCGCCGGGGCTGGGCGGCGGCCTGCTCTCCGCGGCCCTGGAGCTGACGGTGACCGACGTCACCGCGCCGGCGGCGCCGCTCGCCGTCTATTCCGGGCCACTGGCCTCGATGCCGGCGCAGCCAGCCGGGCGGGTCGACCCCGGCGCCGCCCGGACCTACGAATTCGTCGCCACCCTGCCCGCCGGCGGCGGCCAGAACGCGGTCCAGGGGGCGAGCGTCTCG
>JAFDWC010000006.1 GCA_018268655.1 Actinomycetota bacterium | reverse complement strand
CTCTTCCGGCTGGGGTCGAGTAGTCCAGCTCGGGCTCAGTTGCCGAGGCCAGAACTGCGCCGTGAGAACCGAGATCGGCGAGCGTGGTGATTGCGCCGAGCAGGCTACGGGCGAAGCGATCGAGCTTGTAAACGACGATCCCCTCAGACTGCCCGGTGCGGATCTTCTCCATGAGCTGATTGAAGATTGGGCGGTCCATCGTCCCGCCGGAGACATTCAGCTCGTGCGGCTCCATGACGACGTCGACCTTGTTGCGCTCGGCCCAGTCCCGGATCGCCTTTTCTTGCACCTCCGGGCTGATGAAGCCGTCGCCTTCACGGCCGCCGACCTTGCTGACGCGCACGTATCCGCAAAGCACGCAGAAAGCTTACGCTCGACAGCCACTTATTGTCAATCACGTCCATGTCGAGATGGGCGACCGCCCGCGGCCAGTCCTTCACTTCGCTCGCCACGCCGCGGACCTTACGCCCCGGCGCGGACCGAACAGGCGTTCGAGTACCGCAGTGTCAGCGTGGTTTGCCGCGGTGCAGGGCGACGGCGAAGAAGCCGCCGACGAGGAGACCGATCAGGAGGATGATGCCGCCGACGGCGAGGGTGGAGAGGTAGGCCTCGGGCGGCACCATGCCCGAACCCTATGACGCAAGTCTGTAGGCCCCTTAAACTCCAGGCCGATGGCTTCCAACGAGGCGAAGAACCTCGAGGCGATCTCGAAGGCGATCGACCAGCACAACGCCAACTGCCCGTTCCCGGCGTCGGAGGTGCGGATGAACCCGTTCGAGATCGAGCGGCTCGGCTGGGACTCGATCCGCGGCCTGCCGCTGGTGCCAGACGCCGAGCTCGGCACCGGCCGCTTCCGCATCGTCTGCTCCCGCGAAGGCGACGACAGCGGCCTCGAGATCACCGAGGCGGTCGGCCGCGAGCTGGAGACCGTCGCCCCGACGAACAACTGAGGTTCTGCGCCCCCTCTGGGCCAAGCAGTTCAAGGCCGAGCGGGGGGCGTGCTCCGCACTTGACCGAGCAAGGACGCCGAAATGCGCCGGTCCGGAGGCGGCTCAGCGGTTCCAGAAGTCCAGGCCGGTGTTTTCGGCCCACGACTGGACTTCGAGGTTCATCTGCACCATTTCGCCGCTGAGGATGAGGAAGCCCATCACGATCAGGATCACGCCGCCGATCGCGACGATCAGCTGGTAGTGGCGCTTGATCACGGCGAAGGCGGTGGTCATCCGCGAGAAGGCGAGCGCGGTGGCGATGAACGGGATCGCGAGGCCGGCCGAGTAGACGGCGAGTAGGAACGCGCCGCGGCCCCAGGAGTTGGTCAGTGCGGCGGCGCCGAGGATCGCGCCGAGGGTCGGGCCAATACAGGGGGTCCAGGCGATCGCGAAGGCGGCGCCGGCGACGATCGGCCCCCCTTTGCCCGCGCGCGAGAGCAGCGCTTCGACGTGCCACTCGCGGTTGAGGCGGGTGATGAAGAGCGAGGCGACGAAGAGGACGCCCATCGCGATGATCAACAGGCCGGAGATCGTTTTCAGCGCTTCTTCGTGTTCGTGCAGGGCCGAGCCGAGGCCGGTAGCGGTGAGCCCGAGGAGGATGAAGATCGTCGAGAAGCTGGCGACGAAGAGGAGGCTCGGGCCCAGTACGCGCCGCCAGCCGGCGCTGCTCAGTTCGTTCGCCGAAACCCCCGTGACAGCCGACAGATAGCCCGGCACGAGCGGCAGAACGCAGGGGGAGAGGAAGGAGACGACGCCCGCGATGAGGGCGGCGAAGATCCCCACCCCCGCTGCGGGATCGGAGCTGATGACGGCGCTGATCAAGACCCCTCAGATTACCCCCAGCAGGGCATCGGGACGGGCGTTGGGGCGAGGTGCGCCAGTCGCGGTTTTCGACACCGGCCGCGCTAGATTGGCCCGGCAGCCAATGTGCGGCGCGGAGAGCCCGCCGCAGCGAGGAGGAGAGATGGCGAAGCAGCGCAGGTCCCTGGACGGCAAGGTCGTCGCGATCACCGGCGGCGCGCGCGGGATCGGCAGGGCGACGACGGCGGCGCTGGTCGCCAAGGGCTGCCGCGTGGCGATCGGCGACCTCGACCTCGAGCTGACCGAGCGGACCGCCAGCGAGCTCGGCGGCGGCACCCTGGCGCTTGCCCTCGACGTCACCGACCGCGATTCCTTCGAGCGCTTTCTGGCCGAGGCCGAGCGCCAGCTCGGGCCGCTCGACGTCGTCGTCAACAACGCGGGAATCATGCCGGTGACCCCGCTCGTCGAGGAGTCGCCGGAGTCGGTGCGGCGCCAGATCGAGATCAACCTGATCGGGGTCATCACCGGAACGCAGCTGGCGATCGAGCGCTTTCGGCCGCGCGGCGAGGGCCAGATCGTCAACGTCGCCTCCCAGGCGGGCAAGGCCGGCATCCCGGGGATCGCCACCTACTCGGCGACCAAGCACGGCGTGGTCGGGATGAGCGAGGCGGTGCGGGGGGAGCTGCGGGGGACCGGGATCGAGGTCGCCTGCGTGATGCCGACCGTGGTCAACACCGAGTTGACCAGCGGTGTCGGCCAGAGATGGGTGAAGCCGGTCGAGGCGACCGACGTCGCGGCGGCGATCGTCGAGGCGCTCGAAGTGCCGCGCTTCGACGTCTTCGTCCCGCGCGCCAACGGGGCGCTGCTGCGAACCGGGGCACTGCTGCCGCGTGCCGCCCGTGAGTGGGTGTCGCGGGCGATGGGGACCGACAAGCTGATGACCGAGGTGGACCACGAGGCGCGCCGCGCCTACGAAGAGCGCGCCGCCCATAGCGAGGGCGAGCGGAACCCGGATACGCTGGGCCGATGAGCCTCGCCCACGCCGCCTACGACGCGACCTGGGGGCGGATGTTCGCCGCGATGTACGACCGCGGCCTGAAGGCGACCGAGGAGGGCGGGCTGGGGGAGATGCGGCTCCAGCTGCTGGCGGGCGCGACGGGACGGGTGGTCGAGCTCGGCGCCGGTACCGGGGTAAACCTCGACCTCTACCCCGACGCGATCACGGAGCTGGTCCTGGTCGAGCCCGACCCACACATGGCGAAGCGGCTGCGGGAGCGGGTGGCGGCCTCGCCGCGGCCGGCGACGATCGTCGAGGCGCCGGGCGAAAGGCTGCCGCTCCCCGACGACAGCTTCGACGTCGCCGTCGCCACCCTCGTCCTCTGCACCGTCCCCGACCCGGCGGCGGCGCTGGCCGAGCTGCGCCGGGTCCTCGTCCCCGGCGGCCGGCTGCTGCTGATCGAGCACGTCCGCGCCGAGGAGGCCGGGTTGGCGCGCTGGCAGGACCGCCTCGAAAAGCCGTGGCGGTTCTTCGGCGACGGCTGCCACTGCAACCGCGACACCGCCGCCACGCTCGCCGCCGCCGGCTTCGAGACGGGCGGGCTCGAGCGGGGGCGGTTGCCGAAGGCGCCGCCGCTGGTGCGGCCGTTGCTCCGCGGTAGCTCTGCGCTACACTGAACCATATGGTTCAGTATCAGGAGCTCGACAGGACCTTTGCCGCCCTCGCCGACCCGACCCGCCGGGCCGTGGTCGAGCGGCTCGGCCGCGAAGGCGTCGCCACGGTCAGCGAGCTGGCGGAGCCAGTGGGGATCTCGCTGACCGGGATGAAGAAGCACCTGCGGGTTCTCGAGGAGGCCGGCCTCATCCGCAGCGAGAAGGTCGGCCGCGCGCGCCAGTGCCGCCTCGGTCCCAACCGGGCCGAGCAGGTGGCGTCCTGGATCGCCGATTACCGCAAGCTGGCCGAGCAGCGCTACGAGCGACTCGACACGCTGCTGGCCCGACGAAAGGGAGAGCAGGATGGCAACTGAGCAGCAGATCGCGACCGTGACCACCCCGAGCGAGCGGGAGATCCGCGTCGAGCGCGTCTTCGACGCCCCGCGCGACCTCGTCTTCGCGACGATGACCGACCCGGAGCTGATCCCGCAGTGGTGGGGCCAGCACGGCACGACCACCGCGGTCGAGGTGATGGAGCCGCGGGCGGGCGGTCTCTGGCGCTTCCACAGCCAGGACTGCGACGGCAACGAGGTGTCCTTCCGCGGCGTCTACCGCGAGGTGACGGCGCCCGAGCGGATCGTCGAGACCTTCGAATGGGAGGGGATGCCGGGCTACGTCTGCCTCGAAACCGGGATCCTCGAGGACCTCGGCGAGCGGACGCGGCTGGTCAGCGTCACCACCTTCTTCACCACCGAGGAACGCGACGGGATGCTGCAGTCGGGGATGGAGCGGGGGATGAACGAAACCTTCGAGCGTTTCGACGCGCTCCTCGCCGCCCGCCGTTAGCGGCGGCTCCTCCGCGGCTGTCCCCGGCATGGGGGGCCGGCCGCGCCTAGTCCAGCAACCTGCCCGCAAGCTCGGCGGCACTGACGCCCAGGAAGGCGCCGACCAGCACGTCTGCGGGATAGTGCACGCCGGTATGGACCCGCGAGTAGCCGACAACCGTCGCCAGCGCCCGCAGCGGCGCCGAGGCGGCCGGCCAGGCGGCGCCGGCGCCGGTCGCGAAGCCGAAGGCCGAGGCGCTGTGGCCCGAGGGGAAGGAGCTGGTCCGCGGCATCGGCACCTGGCGTGCCGCCAGCTCCTCGAGCTCCTGTCGCTCGGGGCGGCGGCGGGTGGTCAGCGGCTTGGCGACCAGGTTGGCGACGGCGGACGCGATCCCCAGCGAGACCAGGCCCCGGCGGGCGGCGGCGCGGCCACGGCCGCCGCCGAGCAGCGCCAGGGCGCCCGCGGCGCCGAACCACAGCTTGCCGTGGTCGGCGGCCCGGCTGAGGGCGCTCATGCCACGGTCGAGGCCGGGCGTCTCCGCCGCGGCGACCGCCGCGTAGACGGCGGTGTCGACGGCCTTCACCTCGCTCAGCAGCTCACGTGCAAGACTCACGGGCCGATCATATGAGTCGCCGCCTCGTCGCCATCGCCGCCCTGCTCTGCATGATCATCGCGGTCGGGACGGCGGCCTACGCCTTCGTCTCCGATTTCCCCCGCGGCCTGGTCGTCTTCGCCTGCATCGTCGTCGCCCTCGTCGCCGCCTGGACCGGCCTCCTGCGCCAGGGCTCGGCGCGGCTGCTCGGCCTTGCTGTCGCCGCGTTGCTGCTGCTCGGGGTGATCGTCTTCACCCTCACCGGCGGCAACGTCCTGCTGCTGGCGATCTCGATCGTGGCGCTGCTCGCCGCCCTGGCGGCGAGCAGGCGGGCGTTCCGGCCCGCCCACGAGCTGCCGCGGGCGCCAGCGCCGCAGCAGCCGGTGCTCTTCGTCAACCCGCGCTCGGGCGACGGGCGCGCCGCCAGGGTCGGGCTCGTCGCGGCGGCGCGCGAGCGCGGCATCGAGGTGGTCGAGCTCGAGCCAGGGCAGGATCTCAAGGAGCTGGTCGAAGACGCGGTGGGGAGGGGGGCCGATCTGCTGGCGATGGCCGGCGGCGACGGGTCCCAGGCGCTGGTCGCGACGATCGCGGCAGCCCACGACCTCGCCTATGCCTGCATCCCTTCCGGGACCCGCAACCACTTCGCGCTCGACCTCGGCGTCGATCGCGAAGACGTGGTCGGCGCGCTCGGCGCGATCCTCCCCGGGGCGGGTGAGCGTTATGTAGACCTGGGGGAGGTCAACGGTCGCGTCTTCGTCAACAACGTCTCGCTCGGCGTCTACGCGCAGGCGGTGAGCCAGGAGGGCTACCGCGCAGCGAAGCTGCGGACGCTGCTCGACACGCTGTCGACGACGCTCGGGCCCGACGGCGACCCGCGCCAGCTGCGCTGGCGGGCCGACGACGGCCAGCCGCAGACCAGCGAGGCCCTGATCCTGATCTCAAACAACCCTTACCGACTCGGGCCGACGCTCGGTTCGGGAACGCGGCCGCGCCTCGACGGCGGTCAGCTGGGGATCGTCGACTTCACGCCGCCACTGCCGGGGGAAAGCCGGTCGGCGGGCCGCTACCAGCAGCTGGTGGCGCGGGAGCTCACGGTCGAGGCCGACGAGGAGGTCGCCGCCGGCGTCGACGGCGAGGCGGTGACATTCGAGTCGCCGCTGCGGTTCCGGGTGCGGCCGCGGGCGCTGCGGGTCCGAATCGCCCCGGAGCATCCCGGTGCCTCACCCTCGGCTCTCGCTCCGAACGGCCCGCTGGCTGGGGCGCGGGAGCTGGCGCGCCTCGCCGTGACCCCCTGAGTCACAGAATCAACGCACGATAATCTTTGTTATGTCAACCCGACCCGGGAGGAGCGGACTTGACAGCGCCCCGTTCGTCATTTGTCGCCCGCCCGGCACGACAAGCGACGACCGGCTCGGGGTGCTCAGCTCGCCTTCTGGATCGCAGCTTCGAAGTCTTCGATCGTTTCCGGCGTGTTGAGGAGTTCGATCCCGTTGGTGCCCGGGCCCTTGATCGCGAACGACGGCGTGCCGCTGAAGCCGAAGGTCTGCGCCTGCTGGTAGGTCCGCGTGACCTCTTCCTGGGTCGCCTTGCTCTTGCGTTCCTGGTTGAACTTCTTCAGATCTTCGACCCCGGCGCCTTTGGCGATCGATTCCATGAATTCGTCGGTCACGTAGCCGGAGCGCTCCTCACCCTGGTTGCGGTACCAGAGCTCGATGTAGTTCCAGCCGCGGCCCTGGGCGCCGGCGGCGATCGCAGCCTGGCCGGCCGGGATCGATTCTTCGCTGATGATCGGGAAGTTGCGGAAGATGATCTTCAGCTTGCCGGGCTTGACCTGGCTATCGATCAGCGACGGCAGGAATTCTTCCGAATACTCTTTGCAGATCGGGCACTGCAGGTCCCCGTACTCGATCAGTTCGACCGGGGCGCTGGCCTTGCCGAGGACTAGCTTCTGCTGCGGGATGCCGCTCAGCAGCTTGTCGACATGGTTGATTTCGACCAGGTTGGAGGCATCGCCGCCACTCTTCGAGCTGGAGCTGGCGACGACTATCACGACGACGACCGCGATGATCGCGACGAAGACCGCGCCGGCGCCGATCTGCAGCATGCGGGTGCGGCGCTCGCCGCTCGCGGCCTGGGTTTCGGCGGCGATCCGTTCTTCACGCCGCTTCTCTCGCTCTCGCTTGTTGCTCATCTATCCCCCTACCGTGCTTGCTTCCGGATTCCTGCCGTCGGGCTCTGAATCTGCCCCAGCGCCGGCGCCTGCGTCGGTGCCGGCGTAACCGAGCAACCGCGTCGCGTTGAGCAGGAACTGGATCGTCATCAGCACAGCGCTGCCCACGCACCACTGGCAGATCGCTTCGATCTTGAATATCTCGAGATAGGTCAAATAGATGCTAAATCCGAAGCCCCCGAGCGCTACGGCGAAGCCCCCGAGCCGCGCGTAGTCGTTGGCGAAGAAGGCGCTGGTCAGCAGCAGGATGTAGCCGACGATGCCGAAGATCGCGATGTTGATGCCGGCGATGTGCGAGTAGGAGCTGGCGGCGACGGTGGCGCAGCCGTGGCCGCCGGCGAGGCAGGTCGGCGAGCCGCCGCCCGAGTCGGCGATCGCGATGTAGGTGGCGACGCCGATACCGAGTGCCGCCACGAAGGCGATCGCCCGCCGGAGATTCGCCTCGCTCGGAAACCTCATCGTTCGGTCGGAACTTTCATAGCAATGGCGATGAAGATAGCGACTCCTGGAAGGAGGCGATCTGGCGGGAGAGCTTGCCTCCCTGCCAGGCCAGCGGCGATTCGCCTTCGCCCTCGCTGACCAGGGTCGCCCGCGGCAGCGCTTCCGCGTAGGCGACGGCGCTCTTGTAGGGATGGCCGGGATCGGCCTCGTCGTGGCTGGCGACGACCAGCGCCGGCACCTCGATCTCTCCCAGCTCGCCGATCTCCTCGAACGGCCGCGAGCGCGGGGTCTCGCGCAGCGCCGCCAGCACCGCATCCAGATGCTGGTGCGCCAGCATCCGCTCGCGGGTGAAGCGCAGGACCGCGTCGCGGAAGGCCGCGCCGGTGCCCTGCTCACGGCCGATGAAATCGACGAAGCCGTCGACCCCACCGCGCTCCAGCGCGTCGGCGAGGCGGTCCCAGTAGACGTGGGCGCTGTCGGGAACCTCGCCGCCGCGGAAGACCGGCCCGATCACCACCAGCCCGGCGAGCCGCTCGGCCAGCCGCTGGCGGTGCCGCAGCGCGTAGGCGACCACGGTGTGGGCGCCCATCGAGTGCCCGCCGAGCAGGAACCGGTCCGATCCCACCTCGGCGGCGATCACCCGTTCGAGGTCGTCGACCAACCGCGGGTATCCATAACCCTCCCCCGACGGGGCGGGGTCGGACTCGCCGTGGCCGCGGGCGTCGTAGGTGATGACCCGGAAGCCGGCGCGCTCGAGCATCCGCGAGCCGTGGACGACGTAGCGTCGCGTCGCCGTGATCCCGTGGCAGAGGACGATCGGCATCCCCTCCCCCGCCGTTTCGCCCCGCAGGACCGGCGCTGGCCCGACCTCGAACCCGACCCCGGTCGGTCCCGCCATCTGCCGTCAGGCCCCCAGCGCGGCGACCGCGCGTTCGAGGTCGTCGACGGACTCGAACGTGAACCCGGCGAGGGTCACCTTGCGGTGGCGGACGATCCCCTCCTCGTCGATGACGAAGATCGCCCGGCGGACCATCGGCCCGGCGAGGACGCCGTAGGCCCGCGCGACCGACTTGTCCTCGTCGGCGAGCAGCGGCACGTTCAGCCGCTTCTCCTCGCTGAAGCGCTCGTGCGAGTCCACCGATTGGGGCGAGATCCCGAGCACCTCGGCGCCGATCCCGTCGAGCTGCTCGGCGTTGTCGCGGTAGGAGCAGAACTGCTTCGTGCAGACGGCGGTGAAGTCGCCGGGGTAGAAGGCGAGGACGAGCTTGCGACCGCGGTAGTCGGCCAGGCCGTAGGTCCTGCCCCCGGTTCCCGGGAGCTCGAAGTCCGGAGCCGCGTCGCCTACGTTGACCTTGGCCACTGACCCAGCTTAGTGACCACCTGCAAGCCCCCACGCACGCCTGGCGGCACCGCACACACTTCGCGGAGCGTCGTCCTCGATCAGCCTAATGGCTCCGCCATTAGGCCTCCCTGCGTCCTAGCCCCCCTCGGTGCGGCGCCCGCCAGCCGCACCCGCGGGTTTGCGGGGGTCACTGACGAAGCGGCGCCTACCCGCGTTCGATCTTGATGTTCTTGATCAGCACCGTCTGTTTCGGTTTTTCTTCCGGGGTGCCGAGCTTGCCGATCCGTTCGACCACGTCCATCCCGGAGCTGACCTTGCCGACCAGCGCGTATTCAGGTGGGAGGCCGGCGTCGGCGCCGGTGACGACGAAGAACTGGCTGCCCGAGGTGCCGGGCGGCTCGGTCGAGCTCTTCGCCATCGCCACGATGCCCTTGGTGTAGGCGAGGTTCGCGGGCGGCTTCTCGGTCACCTTGTAGCCGGGGCCACCGGCGCCGGTGCCTTCAGGGTCGCCGCCCTGGATCACGAATTCGGGGACGATGCGGTGGAAGGTGAGGTCTTCGTAGAAGCCTTCTTCGGCAAGGTAGGCGAAGGAGTTGGTCGTCTTCGGCGCCTGCGTGGTGTTGAGGGCGATGTCGAAGTTGCCGCAGCTGGTTTCGACCACCGCGGTCAGCTTTTCGCCCTTCTTCACCTTCTGCGTTGGCGCCTTCAGCGACTCCTGGCGCGGTTCGGGCGCTTCGACCTTTTCGCATCCGTTCTTGCCGACCTGGCCGCTGGCGGTGGTGCTGTCGCTGCTGCTGCCACCGCTGCGCGAGGCGAGGATGATGGCGACGATCGCGACCGCGACCAGCGCGAAAACGCCAAGGATGATCCAGCGCCTGTCGAACTGCTGCTCCCGCACGGCCGCGAAGCGTAGATCATCCCGGCGGACGGCGCGTACGATCGAGCGGTGCCCGAGGTGCCGCCGCTGACCCCGCTCGCCACCGCCGCGCTCCACGTCGGCGACCCGGAGCGGATCCTCCAGGTGGAGTGCGGCGATGGCGACGGCGCCCTCTTCCTCGCCCGCGAGTTCCCTCGGGCCAGCGTCCGCGGCGTCGACGCCGACGAGGCGGCGATCCGGCGCGCCGCCGGACGGGTCGGCCTCGACCCCGAAGGCCGGGTGGCCTTCAAGGCGGGTGGGCCGCGCAAGCTCCCTTTTCCCGACGACCTCTTCGACCTCGTCGCCCTGCTCGACGCCAAGCCGGTGCCCCGCGAGCTGGCCCGGGTCCTGCGCCCGGGCGGCTACCTGATCCTCGCCCGCAGCGCTGGTGGCCCGGAGCAGAGCGCCGCGGCTCGCCTCCGCTCCTGGCGACTGCGGCGGCGCGGAATCGAACCGATCTGGGCGGAAATCGTCGGCGATGGCGGCTATGCGGTGGGGCGGCTGCGGGGCGGCGGCCCACCGACCGCGGGCGAATAGGCTGCGGCGCAGGCATGGACCTCGCAGGGACGCCGCTGGCGATCTTGGTCAACCCGCACTCGGCCGGCGGCCGAGCGCTGAAGCTGCTGCCCAGGGTCGAGGCCTGCCTCGACGCCCGCCGGGTCGAGTTCAGGGTGGCCCGCACCCGCAGCCTGGAGCACGGGATCGAGCAGGCGCTGGTCGCGGTCGAGGCCGGTGAGATTCCGGTTGTGATCAGCGGCGACGGGCTGCTCGGCGCGATCGGCGGCGCCGTCGCCGAAACCGAGACGCCGCTGGGGATCGTCCCCGGCGGCCGTGGCAACGACCTCGCCCGGGTGCTCGGGATCCCCACCGACCCCGAGCGGGCGATCGCCACCGTGCTCGCTGGCCACAGCCGCCGGATCGACGTCGGCGAGGCCAACGGCGAGCGCTTCCTCGGCATCGCCAGCGTCGGCTTCGACTCGGAAGCCAACCGGGTCGCCAACGAGACCTCGTGGCTGCGCGGCAATCTCGTCTACGCCTACGCGGCGCTGCGGGTGCTGGCGGGCTGGAAGCCGGCCCGGTTCACGATCGCCGTCGGCGACTCGCGGACCCGGGTCAGCGGCTACTCGGTCGCGGTCGCCAACAGCAGCGCCTACGGCGGCGGCATGTACATCGCCCCCGACGCCGAGCTCGACGACGGAGAGTTCGACGTCGTCGCCGTCGGCGAGATCGGCAAGCTCCGCTTCCTGGCTAACCTGCGCAAGGTGTTCAAGGGCACCCATGTCGGCGAGGACCCGGTCCAGGTCTTCCGCGCTTCGCAGCTCGAGCTCAGCGCCAGTCGGCCCTTCCCCGTCTACGCCGACGGTGAGCGCCTGACCGACCTCCCCGTGTCGCTGCGGGTGCTGCCGCGTGCCCTCAGCGTCCTCGTCCCGCGGGATCCCGCTTCTTGAGCGTCCTGTTCGGGACCAAGGTGGCCGCGGCGCGGGCGCTCGGGGCCGCCAGCCGCGCCAGCGGCCGCGGCGGCGGCACGACGCTGCCGGGAAGGGTGCTGCTGCGGCTCGAGCCGGAGGCGATCGCCCGCCTCGGCGAACGGCTCGATGACGGCGCGACGCTGGTCAGCGCGACCAACGGCAAGACCACGACCGCCGGGATGATCGCCGCCGTCCTCGCCGCCGAGGGGCGGCCGCCGGTCCACAACCGCGCCGGCTCGAACATGAGCTGGGGCGTGGCGACGGCGCTGCTCGAGCAGCGCGGCCGCGAGGGCCTGTTCGAGGTCGACGAGGCCTGGCTGCCGCGGGTGGCCGAGCAGCTCGACCCGGCCCTGATCGTGCTCGGCAACCTCTTCCGCGACCAGCTCGACCGCTACGGCGAGATCGAGGCGCTGGCGGACGAGTGGGCGGCGACCGTGGCCGCCCGTGAGGGCGCGAGCGCATTCGCGCTCAACGCCGACGACCCGCTGATCGCCGACCTCGGCCGCGACGGCGAGGAGCGCCCCCGGGCTGGTGTCTCCTACTTCGGGATCGAGGACGCCTCGCAGGCGCTGCCGCAGCTCCAGCACGCCTTCGACGCCAAGCACTGCCGCCGCTGCGGCCACCCCTACGAGTACGAGCGCGCCTTCGTCGGCCACCTCGGCCACTACCGCTGCCCCAACTGCGGGGCGGAACGGCCGCAGCCGGAGGTGGCGGCGACCCGGATCGAGCTGCGCGGGATGGAGGGCTCGAGCGCGACCGTGCGGACGCCCGTCGGCGAGATCCAGCTCGAGCTCCCCCTCCCCGGCCTCTACAACGTCTACAACGCGCTTGCCGCGGTCACCGCCTGTCTGCGGCTCGGGGTGGAGCCGGCGCGGATCGCGGCGGCGCTGGGCGGGATGCGGGCCGCGTTCGGGCGGGTCGAGACGATCGATCTCGGCGGCGCCGCGCTCTCGATCCTGCTGATCAAGAATCCGGCCGGGGCGAACGAGGTGCTGAGGACTCTGAAGCTCGAGGCCGAGCGGTCGCTGGCTGGCAGCGGCACGGCGGGCGCGGCAGTCCCCGCGGGCAGCGGGATCGACCTCTGGATCGCCCTCAACGACCGGATCGCCGACGGCCGCGACGTCTCCTGGATCTGGGACGCCGATTTCGAGCTGCTCGGCGAGGCCGTGCGGCGCGTCGTCTGCGCCGGCACCAGGGCGCCGGAGATGGCGCTGCGGCTGAAGTACGCCGGCTGGGAGACGGCGCGGATCGAGGTCGTACCTGAGATCGACGCCTCGCTCGACCGCGCCGTCGCCCGCGCTCGCGAGGGCGTTCCGGATGGCGGTCCTGCCCGCCTCTTCGCGCTTCCCACCTACACGGCGCTGCTGGAGCTGCGCAAGCTCCTCTCCGACCGCGGCCTCGCCAAGGAGTTCTGGCGGTGAGCATGGCGATCGGCGAGCAGACCGTCTGGCACGACGTCGAGTGCGGCTCCTACGGGGCTGACCTCGCCGTTTGGGAGGAGCTTGCCGCGACGGCCGGCGGCGAGATCCTCGACCTCGGCTGCGGCACCGGTCGGGTCGCCCTCCACCTCGCGCGCCGCGGCCACCCGGTGGTCGGGGTCGACATCGAGCCCGAGCTGCTGGCGGCGCTGGCGGCGCGCGGCGCCGAGCTGCCGGTGCTGACCCTGCGCGCCGATGCCCGCGACTTCGAGCTCGGCCGCCGGGTGCCGCTGGCGCTGGCGCCGATGCAGACCCTGCAGCTGCTCGACGCGGCGGACGACCGGATCGCCTGCCTGCGCCGGGTCGCCGACCACCTCGATCCCGGTGGCCGCTTCGCCGCTTCGATCCTGGAGGAGATGCCGGCGCCGGACGGCTCGCCGCCGCCGCTCCCCGACGTGCGCGAGGTCGACGGCTGGGTCTACTCGAGCCTCGCGGTCGAGGCCGCGGTCGGCCCCGGCGAAATCGTTATCCACCGGCTGCGGCAGCTGGTCTCGCCCGAGGGGGAGCTGAGCGAGGAACCGAACCGGGTTCGGATCACCACCTTCCCGGCGGCGCAGCTGGAGGAAGAGGGGGCCGCCGCCGGCCTGGTCCCGGTCGAGCGCCGCCAGATCGGCCCCACCGACATCCACGTCGGCGCCACCGTCGTCGTGCTCGGGAAGGAGTGCTGATGGAGCTCCGCGTCTGCGCCCTCTACCCGGACCAGATGAACATCTACGCGGATCGCGGCAACATCGTCTTCCTCCAGCGCCGCTGCGAGTGGCGGGGGATCGGCTTCGCCTACTCGAGCGCCGGGCCCGGGGAACCGGTGGACGCCAGCGGCGCCGACTTCTTCTACGTCGGCGGCGGCCAGGACCGCGACCAGGCGATGGTTGCCGCCGACATGGTCGCCAGCAAGCGCGAAGACCTCGCCGCCGCGGTCGAGAGCGGAGCGGTGCTCCTCGCCGTCTGCGGCGGCTATCAGCTGCTCGGCCACAGCTACCAGCTCGGCGCCGAGAAGCTCCCCGGCCTCGGCCTCGTCGACCTCGAGACGGTGCGCGAGGACGGCCCGAGGCTGATCGGCAACGTCGCGATCGAGGTCGACCTCGGCTCCGGCCCCCGCGTCCTCGCCGGCTTCGAGAACCACGGCGGCCGCACCTACCTCGGCGCCGGCGTGCCGGCACTCGGTCGCGTCCTCGCCGGTCAGGGCAACAACGGCGTCGACGGCCGGGAGGGCGTCCGCCGCCACAATCTGGTCGGAACCTACCTGCACGGCCCGCTGCTGCCGAAGAACGCCTGGCTCGCCGACCACCTGATCACCCTCGCTCTCGAGCGTCGCTACGGCACCAGGCCGGAGCTCGAGCCGCTGCCCGACGCGCTCGAGGACGCCGCCCACGCCTCGGCCCGCGCCGCCGCCGGCGCCTGAGCCCGAGCCGAACGCGCTGCAAGCTTTTCGGTCGCCATAGCCCCCCAAACCCTTGCAGCGCACCCGGGAAGAGATCGGTACGGCGGTTAGGGCGCGGCCGGGATCACGGCGATGGCGCCGATCTCGGCCTGTTCGAGTTCGTCGGTGTCGAAGGACGGGCCCTCGAAGCGCATCACCTCGGGGAACGCCGCGGCGAACTCGGCCTCATCTTCGAGGAAGTCGATCCTGGGGGTCCGGTAGTGCATCGGCACCGCCCATTTCGCCCCCAGCGAGAGCGCGATCTCGGCCGCGGCGCAGCCGCCGATCGTGGGCCCGCCGCCGGCCGGCACCAGGGCCAGGTCGACGGTGCCGATCGCCTGACTCTGTTCCGGGCGCAGCGCCGCCTGACCGAAGTCGCCGAAATGGGCGACCCGGACGCCGTCGAGGGTGAAGACATAGATCGTGTTGGGGCCGCGTTTGGTCCCGGCAGCGGCGTCGTGCTCGGAGGCGACGCCGACGACCGGCCCGAGCGGCGACTCGTGGGTCCCGGCCAGGGCGCGGATCGTCGCCGGCTCGCCGGCGATCACCTCAACCGCGTTGTGGTCGCTGTGCTCGTGGGTGATCAGCAGCAGGTCGACGCCGGCGGCGGCGATCGGCGGGTAGCGCCACCCGAGACCGCGTTCGCGCGCGGCCGCCATCTCGCCGAAGGGGTCGAGGAAGACCGTTCCCTCCTCGCCGCTCAATCTGAAAGCCGACTGGCCGTGCCACTCAACGCGCATGCTGTCCCTCCAGCTCGGGTGACAGCTGGGGCCTGCGCTCGGGTTCGCTTGCCGTGGCGGGGACCGGTGTGTCCTCCTCCGCGTAGTGGTAGCGACCACCCCTCAGCAGCGAGGCGCCGGCGGCGACCAGGCAGGCGACGATCGCGAAGCTGAAGGCGGTGTCGAGCCCGTCGCTGAAGGCGCCGGAGATCAGGTGCGGGAAGAAGCTGTGGCCTTCGAGGACCGCGCGGGCCTGCGGACCGACCGCTTCGAGCGCGCCGGCGCCGACCAGGTGTTCGATCGGGTTGTAGCCGAGGAAGGCCGCGAAGAGGACTGAGATCGGCGGCGTTTCGCCGGCGTGGTGGGCGGCCGCACGCCCGACCCCGTGCGCTTCCAGGCCATGCTGGAGCGCACCCGGCAGGGTCGAGGCGAGGCCGATGATCAGCAGCGTGAAGAAGATCCCGATCGAGATCACCTGGGCCGAGTTCTGGAAGGTCTGGTTCATGCCGCCACCGGCGCCGCGGTCGGCTTTCGGCAGGCTGTTCATCACCGCCGCCCGGTTCGGCGAGGCGAACATCCCCATCGAGACCCCGTTCATGAACAGGATCGCGGCGAAGACCGGGAAGCCGAAGTCGATCGGCAGCAGCATCAGCAGGGCGAAGCTGAGCGCCGCCGCGAGCATGCCGCCGGTGGCGAAGAAGCGCGCTCCATAGCGGTCTGAGAGGTACCCCGAGGTGGGGCCGGCGAGCAGCATCCCGATCGTCAGCGGCAGCATGTAGATCCCCGCCCAGAGCGGCGCTTCGGTGTAGTCGTAGCCGTGCAGCGGCAACCAGATCCCCTGCAGCCAGATGATCAGCATGAACATCAGGCCGCCGCGGGCGATCGCCGCCAGGAAGGTCGAGAGGGTGCCGAAGGTGAAGGCGCGGATCCGGAACAGGGGCAGCCGGAACATCGGCTCGGCGACCCGGCGCTCGATCAGCACGAAGGCGACCAGGCTGAGCACCGAGGCGGCCAGCAGCGCCAGCACTCGCGGGCTGCCCCAGCCGGTCGGCGAGCCGCCGTAGGGCTTGATCCCGTAGGTCACCGCGACCATCGCCAGAACCAGGCCGAGGCCGAAGGTGACGTTGCCGCCCCAGTCGATCCTGGCGGGCCGCGGCTCGCTTCTCTCCTCCAGCTTCAGGTACGCCCAGACGGTTCCGAACAGCCCCACCGGGACCGAGATCAGGAAGACCAGCCGCCAGTCGATCGGCGCCAGCAGGCCGCCGAGGATGAGGCCGACGAACATGCCGCTGACGCCGACGATGTTGTTGATCCCGAGCGCCATCCCGCGCTGGTTCGGCGGGAAGGCGTCGGTGATGATCGCCGCCGCGTTGGCGAGCAGGCAGGCGCCGCCGACCCCCTGGACGAGCCGGAAGATCACCAGGTAGAGCGCCCCCGCCGAGCCGGTGAGCCAGTCGATCGCCAGCAGCAGCGAGGCGACGGTGTAGATGACGAAGCCGAGGTTGTAGATCCGGACCCGGCCGAAGATGTCGCCGAGCCGGCCGAGGCTGACGATGAGGACGCTGGAGACGACCAGGTAGCCGAGGATCATCCACAGCAGGTAGAAGCTGTTGCCGGGGACGAGCGGGTCGAGGCGGATGCCGCGGAAGATGTCCGGCATCGCGATCAGCGTGATCGAGGCGTCCAGGGTCGCCAGCAGGATCGCCAGCGTCGTGTTGGAGAGCGCGATCCACTTGTAGCGGTCGTCCGGCACTCCGCTCGATAATACACAGGCAACCTGTGCAGTTTGCCTGCAGTTGTCGTAGACTTTGAGGTCGAAAATGCCCTCCACCCTTCCCTCGCCCCCCGAGATCGCGCCGCTGGCGAGCGAGCTGCGGGTCGTGGTCGGGCAGCTGATCCGCCGCCTGCGGGCCGAGCAGCATCGGTTCTCGATGTCGCAGGGCGCCGTCCTCGGCCGCCTCGACCGCGATGGGCCGCAGAGCGTCAGCGACCTCGCCGCGGCCGAGAAGGTCCGCCCTCAGTCGATGGCGCAGACCGTCGCCGACCTCGAATCGGCGGGGATGGTCGAGCGCCGGCCCGACCCCGACGATCGCCGCCGCTCGCTCGTCCTCTTCACCGCGAAGGGGCTCGAGATCCTCCACGCCGACCGCCGCCAGCGCGAGGGCTGGCTGGCCGGGATGCTCGCTGAGCTCTCCGAGGACGACCTGCGGGCGCTGGCGCGGGCGGTCGAGTTGATGGGCGAGCTCGCCGACGCGCCCGGCGCGGCAGCCCCACCCGCCGCTCGCTAGCGGCCGCTGGAGCCGAAGCCGCCGTCGCCCCGCGCCGATTCGGCCAGGGCAGGCACCTCGACCACGTTCGCCACCGCGATCGGCACCAGGACCAGCTGCGCGATCCGGTCGCCGACGGCGACCCGGAAGATGTCGGCGGGGTCGTTGTTGAGCAGCAGCACCCGCAGTTCGCCGCGGTAGCCGGAGTCGATCAGGCCCGGCGAGTTGACCAGCGAGATGCCGTGGTCGCGGGCGAGGCCGGAGCGCGGCACGACCAAGCCGGCGTTCCCGTCGGGGATCTCGACCGCGACCCCGGTGCCGACGCTCCAGCGCTCGCCGGGCCCGATATGGGCCGCCTCGCACGCATAGAGGTCGAGCCCGGCGTCCCCCTCGTGCGCCCGCGTCGGCAGCACCGCGGTGTCATTCAGCTTCGCGACCGCCAGTTCCACACGGGCAGCCTACTGAGCGTCTCCGGCGGTGGCTGGCAAGGAAGCAGGGAGCGAAGCGTGCTCCGCACGTGAGCGACCGATGACGCCGCCAGGCGCACCCGGAGAGGCTCAGGCGACGGCGAGGTCGTCGAAGCGGTGCAACTCCGCCGAGGGGACGCGGGCGTGGACGAGGACCCCGTCGGCGCGGTCGGTGCGCTCGAGCTCGCCGGCGACCTCGTGCAGCTCGTGCAGGCGGCCGCCCTCGCTGTAGGGGATCAGCAGCTCGACCTCGGTCAGGGTCTCGGCGAAGGCCGCCTCGATCCGCTCCCGCAGCTCGTCCAGGCCGGCGCCGGTGGCGGCCGAGATCAGGACCGCGTCGGGGTGCCAGAGCGGCACCTCCCGCCGTTCCTCGTCGCCCAGCAGGTCGGCCTTGTTGAGGACCAGCAGCCGTGGCTTCTCGCCGGCGCCGATCTCCTCGAGGACCGCGTCGACCGCCTGCATGTCGAGCGCCCGCCGCTCCTGCGGCTCGGAGGCGTCGACGACGTGGAGGATCAGGTCCGCCAGGACGGTCTCCTCGAGCGTCGCCTTGAACGCCTCGACCAGCTGGTGCGGCAGCTTCTCGATGAAGCCGACGGTGTCGGTCAGCAGGTAGTCGCGGCCGGAGAGCTCGAGGCTGCGGGTGGTCGGGTCTAGGGTCTGGAACAGGCGGTCGGCGACGGTGACCTCGGCCCCGGTCAGCGCGTTCAGCAGCGTCGACTTGCCGGCGTTGGTGTAGCCGGCAAGGGCGACGCGGGGCAGCGAGGAGCGCTCGCGGCGGGCCCGCATCACGCCGCGGTTGCGCTCGAGCCGCTCGAGCCGCCGCCGCAGCGCCGCGATCCGGTTGCGGGCGAGCCGGCGATCGGTCTCGATCTGGGTCTCGCCGGGGCCCCTGGTGCCGATGCCGCCGTCGATGCGGCCGGCGCCCAGGCGCTCGAGGTGGGTCCAGAGGCCCCGCATGCGGGCCATGTTGTATTCGAGCTGAGCCAGCTCGACCTGCAGCTTGCCCTCGGCCGAGTGGGCGTGGTCGGCGAAGATGTCGAGGATCACCGCGGTGCGATCGATCACCGGGACCCCGAGCGCGCTCTCGAGGTTGCGCTCCTGCCGGGGTGCCAGCTCGTCGTCGCAGGCGACGAGGTTGGCGCCGCTGGCGGCGATCTCGTCCTTCAGCTCCTCGAGCCGGCCGCGGCCGAAGTAGCGGTCGGGGTCGGGCTTGGAGCGCTGCTGGGTGGCGACCCCGGCGGTCGCCACGCCGGCGGTCCGCAGCAGCTCCCTGAGCTCGGCCAGCGGCTGGCCCTCGGGCTCGCCGCCGTCGACGATCCCGATTGCCAGCGCCCGTTGGGCGGCCCGGCGGTTGGTCACGCCAGCGCCGGCAACCGGAGCGGCGCCATTGCGGGAATCGAGGTTGCGGCCGGTTCGCGAACGTTGCACTCAGGCGAATTGTACGGCCCGTCCGGGCCGGGTATCGTTGCGTACCGTGAAGGTCTTCGTGACGGGAGGAACGGGCTTCATCGGCGGCGCGATCGTGCGCCAGCTGCGCGAGCGCGGCGACCAGGTCGTCGTCCTCGCCCGCAACCCCGGCAGGGCCGAGGCGGCGGCCGCGCTCGGCTGCGAGGTCGTCGCCGGTGACCTCGGCGACGAACGGGCGATCCGCGAGGGGATGCTCGGCTGCGACGCCGTGATCCACGCCGCCGCCGTCTACGAGGTCGGTATCCCCGCCTCGCAGCGGCCGGCGATGCGCGATGCGAACGTCGGCGGCACCGAACGGGTGCTGAGCGCGGCGCTCGAGGAGAAGATCCCGAAGGTCGTCTACGTCTCCACCGTCGGCGTCTTCGGCAACACCCACGGGCGGATCGTCGACGAGGCCTATGAGCACCCCGGCGACGGCTTCACCTCCTGCTACGAGGAGACCAAGTGGGAGGCCCACCAGGTCGCCAGGCGGCTGATCGGCGAGGGCCTGCCGTGCGTGATCGTCCAGCCCGGCGGCGTCTACGGCCCTGGTGACACCTCCTCGATCGGGCAGCTGCTGAACCAGTTCCTGGCCGGGAAGATGCCGCTGATCCCGTTCCCCGAGCTTGGAATCTGCCTCAGCCACGTTGAGGACGTCGCCGCCGGCATCCTGCTCGCGCTCGACCAGGGCAGGCCGGGCGAGGCCTACGTGCTGAGCGGCCCGGCCACCACCACCCGCGAGACGATCGCGACGGTGGCGGCGCTGACCGGCCGCAAGGCGCCCAAGCGGGCGATCCCGGTGCCGCTGATGAAGGCGATGATCCCGATCGGGCCGTTGGTCGGCAAGGCGATGGGTCAGCCGCCGAACCTGCGCGAGCTGATCAACTCGGCCGACGGCGTCACCTTCTGGGCCAGCTACGAGAAGGCCGAGCGCGAGCTCGGCTACCACCCGCGCGGGCTCGAGGAGGGCCTGCGGGCGACGCTCGAGGCCGAGGGCAAGCTGCCCGCTGCGGCGTCTGCATAAGCTGCCGGGCGTGCGCGCGATCGACACGCTCCACCTCGGCAACCCCCACGCGATCTGCTGCTGGGAGGTCGACGGCGCCCTCGTCGACCCCGGGCCGGAGGTGACCCTGCCGACGGTGCTGGCGGCGCTGGGCGAGGGCTTCGAGCCGCGGGCGATCGTGCTCACCCACATCCACCTCGACCACGCGGCCGCGACCGGGCGCCTGGTCGAGCGCTGGCCCGAGCTCGAGGTCTACGTCCACGAGCGCGGCGCCCCGCACCTGATCGACCCCTCGAAGCTGCTGGCCAGCGCCGGCCGCCTCTACGGCGACGAAATGGGGCGCCTGTACGGCGAGTTCCTGCCTGTCCCAGAGGCCAACGTGCGGGCCCTGCGCGGCGGCGAGACCGTGCTGGGGATGGAGGCTGCCTACACGCCAGGGCACGCTTCCCACCACGTCTCCTATCTGCACGAGAGCGGCACCGCCTTCACCGGCGACGTCGCCGGCGTCCGCGTCCCCGGCACCTCGCTGGTCCTCGCCCCCACCCCACCCCCGGACATCGACCTCGAGCTCTGGAGCGACTCGATCGCGATCCTCGAAGCCTGGGACCCGGAGCGCCTCGCGATCACCCACTTCGGCCCTGTCGAGGAGCCGCGGCCTCACCTGGCCGCCCTGCGCGAGGCGCTGGCCGAGGAGGGCGAGCTCTCGGCGCGGCTCTCTGAGGAGGAGTACCGGGTGGACCTGGCTCGGCGGATCGCCGAAAGGGCCGGGACCGACGAAGAGCGGCAGGCGATCGCCCAGGCGGCCCCACTCGAGTACCAGTACGCCGGCCTCGAGCGCTACTGGCGCAAGCGGGCCGAGCGCGAAGCGGCCTAGAGCGCGGGCTCGATCTCCCGTACGGGCACCGAAAAGCGCTCGCCGACCTGCGCCGCGAGCCGCCTCTCACCCCAGTTGCGGCGCTCGCCGGAGCGGACGATCACGATCTCATCCGCGGCGAAGGTGGCGAGTGCGCAGTCGATCGCCAAGAGCGGATCGGCGTCGCCGACCTCACCCCGGGCCCGCAGCTCGCCGTCCGCCTCGATCTCCGCCAGGGAGCGCTCCAGGCGGCCGCGGGCGCGCCGGATCCCCTCGTCGACATCGCTGGTCAGAAACTGCAGCCGGCTGCGGACGAAGGCTGGGGCCAGTACCCGCAGCTCGAGTCTCCGGCCGGGCGCGATCTCGCGCAAACGTCGGAGCTCCGGTGCCCCCGCCGGCTTCGCGACGACGAGCAGGCAGCGGGTAGCGGTCGCCTCTGAGGCGATGATCGAAGCCATGTAAGCCTCCTTCCGTGGGCCCTCCCCAGACGGCCCTCTATCGGTGCGGTCTGTGCTTGGCCGGGATTACGAACGGGGGCGACGTCGGGTTCGACCGCCCCCGGAACTGGCCAGCCGGAGCGTGCTAGGCGAGGTGCTCGCGCATTCGCGCGACCGCCTCTTCGATGCGGTCGTCGGGGGTGGTGAGGGAGATCCGGAAGAAGCCCTCGCCGCTCGGCCCGTACATCGAGCCCGGAGAGATCACCACCGCCGCCTCTTCCAGCACCAGCTCGACGAATGAGGTCGAGGTGTGACCCTCGGGGACCGGAGCCCAGACGTAGATCGTGCCCTTGGGAGCGGTGACGTCGACGCCGATCTCGCGCAGCGCGCCGACCACGAGGTCGCGGCGGCGGAGGTAGATCTCGTTCTGCTCGCGCAGTGGCTCCGGCGGGCCGAGCAGGGCGGCGGCGCCGGCCAGCTGCACCGCGTCGAAGAGGCCCGAGTCGATGTTGGTCTTGAGCCGCCAGTACTCGCGGATCGCGTCGGCGTTGCCGAGGATCGCGGCGCAGCGCCAGCCGGTCATGTTGTAGCCCTTGGAGAGCGAGAAGACCTCGACCCCGACCTCCTTCGCGCCCGGCGTCGCCAGGAAGCTCGGGGCGACGTAGCCGTCGTAGGTGGTCTCCGAGTAGGCGTTGTCGTGGACGACGAGGACCTCGTGCTCGCGGGCGAACTCGATCACCCGCTCGAAGAAGCCCTCGGGGACGACGGCGCCGGTCGGGTTATTCGGGTAGTTGACGAACATCAGCTTCGCCTTGGCCGCGGTCTCGGCCGGGATCGCCTCGAGGTCGGGGGCGAAGCCGAGCTCGGGGACCAGCGGCATCACCTCGGGGACGCCGTTGGCGAGGATCGGGCCGCCGGTGTAGACGGGGTAGCCGGGGTCGGAGGCGAGGGCGACGTCCCCCGGGTCCATGAAGGCGAAGCAGACGTTGTAGATGCACTCCTTGGCGCCGATCGCCGGGATCACCTCGGTCTCGGCGTCGATCGCGACCCCGAAGCGGGTGTCGTAGAAGCTGGCGAAGGCCTCGCGGAAGACGGTGCCGCCGCGGTTGCTCGGGTACTGGTGGGTTGCCGGGTCGGCGACCGCGTTCTGCATTGCCTCGACGATGTAGGGATAGGTCGCGCGATCGGGGTCGCCGATACCGAGGCTGATCACGTCGATCCCCGCCGCCTTCTTCTCGGCAATCCGCTGCTCGAGCTGGGCGAACATGTACGGGGGCATCCCCCCGAGGCGCTTGGAAGGCTCGGCGATCGGCATCGGCCGCGGCACCCTATTGGTTGGCGGCGGCGAGCGCTTTTGCCAGCTCCGGCGACAGCTGGCCGGAGCAGATCTGCTGCGCCCAGCCGGTCAGGGTGACGGCGAGGTCGTCACCGACCTCGACCTCGAGTTCGCCTCCGTCGAGCTCGACTGTGATCGGGCTCTGGGAGCCGCGGAGGAAGGCGGTGACCGCGGCGCCGCAGGCGCCGGTGCCGGAGGAGAGCGTCTCCCCCACCCCGCGCTCGAAGATCCGCGCCCGCACCCGTGAGCCGTCGATCGACAGGAACGAGACATTGGTCCGGTTGGGGAAGAGGTCGCTGCCTTCGATCCCGGGCCCGAGCGCTCCGAGGTCGAGCCGCTCGAGCTCGGGCCGGGAGACGACGATCGCGCACTGCGGGTTGCCGACCGAGACATGCTGGAATTCCCACTCGCGGCCGCCGGAGGTGAGCGTGCCCCGGCCCTCCTCGCCGCCGGAGGGGAAGTCCTTGGAGACCGTCGACGCGTGGCCCATGTCGACGCTGCAGGTGAGCTCGCCGGTGATCGTCGGCCGGATTGGGCCGGCCACGGTCCAGATCGCGAATTCGTCGGCGTCGGTCCAGCCGTGGCGGCGCAGGTAGAGGATCGCCTCGCGGGCGCCGTTGCCGGAGAGCTCGGCCTCGGAGCCGTCGGGATTGAAGATCCGCAGCTCGGCGACGAATTCGGGGTCATCGCTGGGCGCGAGCATCAGCACGCCGTCGGAGCCGACCCCGAAGTGCGGATCGCACAGCAGCTGTACCCGCGCCGCCGTCAGCTCCCAGGGCAGGCCATCGCGCTCGACGATCAGGTAGTCGTTGCCGAGCGCCTGCCACTTCTCGAAGGCGATGGCGCCGGACTCGCTCACACCGCCAACCCTATTTCGTCGGCCATTCGTCGCGCCACCTCCGAGTCGCTGAGCTCGGTGCGCTCGATCCAGGTCAGGTTCGGGATCTTGCGGGCCCAGGTGAGCTGGCGCCGGGCGTAGTTGCGCGAGCGCCGCTTCATCAGCTCGAGGTCGCCGGCGAGCAGCTCGTCGAAGCCGAGCGCCTTGCGGGCGCTGCGGCCGGGCCCGAGCGCGTCGGCGCGGCGGGCCTCGGCCACCGCGCCGGCGGCGACGATCGCCTCGGTGCGGGCGTCGATCCGCTGGTAGAGGCGGGCGCGGTCCATGTCGAGGCCGAAGATCCGGGTCGGGTGGCGGGTCGCCGGCGACCACAGCTCCGACTCGGACGATTCGGCCGGCACCTTGCGCAGCGAGAGCTCGGCCAGGGCGGCGCGCAGGTAGAGGCCGGTGCCGCCGAGGACCAGCGGCCGCCGGCCGGCGGCGAGGGCGGCGTCGATCTCGGCGTGGGCGAGTGGCATGTAGTCGCCGATCGAGAAGTCCTCGGTGACCGGGACGAATGCGAGCAGGCGGTGCTCGAGGCGGGCCCGCTCGGCGGCCGTCGCGGCCCCGGTCAGGGTCTCGAGGCCGGCGTAGACCTGGAGCGCGTCGCAGTTGATCGCGACCGGGTCCTCGCCGCGCCCTCGCAGCAGCTCCGCGAGCTCGATCGCGACGCCGGTCTTGCCGACTCCGGTCGGGCCGAAGATCGCGAGTATCTCCACGGCAGCGCTAGAGAAGGTGCGAGAGCGGCCGCGCGGCGACCCCGGCCAGCGTCTGCGAGGTGGCGCCGGTGATCTCGACCTCTACCAGCTCGCCGGGGGCGGCGGCGCCGTCGAAGTTGACCGCCTTGCCGTGGCGGGTACGGCCGCGCAGCCTGGTCTCGTCGGTCCGGCTCGTGCCTTCGACCAGGACCTCCATCGTGCGGCCGACGAAGCGCTGCGCCCGTTCGCTCGCTCGCCGCTGGACCAGCTCGACCAGCCGTTCGAGCCGCTCGGCCTTGACCGGATGCGGAAGCTGCCCGTCCATCGTCGCCGCCTCGGTTTCCCGCCGCGGCGAGAAGATGAAGGTGAAGGCGCCGTCGTACCCGACCTCGTCGACCACCTCCAGGGTCTGCTCGAAGTCGGCCTCGGTCTCACCCGGGAAGCCGACGATGACGTCGGTGGTGATCGCGCAGTCGGGGACGTGCTCGCGGATCAGCGCCACCCGGTCGAGGTAGCGCTCGCGGCCGTAGGTGCGGCGCATCCGTTTCAGCACGGCGCTCGATCCCGACTGCAGCGGCAGGTGGATCTGCTCGCAGAGCGCGGGTAGCTCGGCGTGGGCGCGAACCACGTCCTCCTTCATGTCCTTGGGGTGCGGGCTGGTGTACCGGATGCGGTCGATCCCCGCGACCGCATCGATCCGCCCCAGCAGCTCAGCGAAGCCGATCCGCACCTCCTTCGGCAGGTCGCGGCCGTAGCTGTTGACGTTCTGGCCGAGTAGGGTGACCTCGCGGACCCCGTCGGCGGCGAGCGCCTCCGTCTCGGCGACCAGCTCGAAAGGGTCGCGGCTGACCTCGCGCCCCCGGGTCGAGGGGACGATGCAGTAGGAGCAGGCGCAGTTGCAGCCCTGGGAGATCTGCAGCCAGCCCTGGAACTCGCGCTCGCGGCGGGCCGGCAGGTGACCGGAGAAGTCCTCGAACTCGAAATAGCCCTGGGCGGTGAGCGAATCGGAGGTGAGAAACTCGGCCAGCTTGTGGATCTGGCCCGGCCCGAAGGCGACGTCGACGAACGGAAAGCGCTCGAACACCTCCTCCTTCACCGACTGCGCCCAGCACCCCCCCACCCCGACCACCCGCTCGGGATCTTCCCCCTTCAGCCGCTTCGCCTCCCCGAGGTGAGCGACGAAGCGACTGTCGGCCGACTCCCGGATCGAGCAGGTGTTGAAGAGGATCAGATCGGCCTCGGCGCGACTCGGCGCCTCCTCGTACCCGAGGGCGGCAAGCATGCCGCGCATGCGCTCGGAGTCGTGCACGTTCATCTGACAGCCGAAGGTCGTTACGTGGAAGCGCTTGGCGGCCGCTGGCATGGGTCGAGATTACCCGGCAGCGGTTGCGTGGCGGTCCTCGGCAGTCCCTCCCAAAACGCTCCGCCTTCGGCTCCGCTTGAGTGTTTTGGGAGGAACCGCCGACGCCCGCCCCACTCCCACCCGCAGATAACCCCGAATACGACCAAGGTCAGTCAGCTCACAAACAGCGGGGGCGATCCCCCTCTTTGGAAAAGCTTCCGAGGGACGGGCAACCGCACCCCCCTTGCCTCAAGCCGTCCCCGCTACCCCTCGGGCGCTGGGCGACCGGGCAGATCAGCCCTTGCCGACCACTTTCTGGACCACGAACGCCGCCACGTTCTGGATTTCTTCTTCGCTCAGCTGCCCGCCGAACGGAGGCATGCCGCCACCGCCGTCGGTGACCTGTTCGATCGCTTCCGGTTCGTTCTGCGCTTTCGGCATCGTCGTCAGGTCGGGTCCGCCAGCGCCGCCGTGACCGTCTTCGCCGTGGCAGACGGAGCAGTTTTCGGCGAAGACCGTTGCGCCCGCTTCCGGATCGGCACCGCCTGCCGTGGCGCCCCCTTCAGCCACGCCGCCTTCAGCCGCTTCGCCTTCTTCAGCGCTTTCGGGGGCTTCTTCGGCGGCTTCAGAGCTTTCTTCGGCCCCAGCTTCTTCTTCGCCTTCTTCGGAGCCGCCTTCGCTTTCGCTTTCGGATTCTCCCGAGCTTTCATTGCCGCTCTTGAGCGGCGGCACGTGGCCACCCTCACGTTCGGCTTTTTCGCCCGCTTCCTCGTACTTCGCCTCCTTGGCCTTGTTGGCGTCCTCGTCCTTGGCGTGCAGCACCGCGAAGGTGGTGGAGCCGACGACGAAGATCGCGAACCAGACGACGATCAGCGGCATCGCTTTGCCGGGGAAAGATTTGACTTTGAGCCCGATGAAGCTGACCCCGACCGCCGAGACGGCGAGGATGATCCCGCAGATGTAGAGAAGCGTTTCGTTGCTCATGCGACGGCCGGAACCCTATCGGCTGGAGCCCCCGGACACCCTGCTGCCCAAGAGCGGCGCAGACAACCCTCAGGCCGCCTGCGCCTGCGCCTCCGCGAGCGGTGACTCGATGCCCCCGGCACCCGCCGCGGTCGCCTCCGGAGCCGGCTCTTCGCCGTCGATCCCCAGCGCCCGCCGCACCTTGCCTTCGATCTCGAGCGCCAGCTCGGGGTTGTCGGCGAGGAACTGTTTGGCGTTGTTGCGACCCTGGCCGAGGCGGGTCTCACCGTAGGAGAAGAACGAGCCCGATTTCTGGACCAGGTCCTGCTCCATTCCGAAGTCGAGCAGGCCGCCCTCGCGCGAGATTCCGACCCCGTACTCGATGTCGAACTCGGCCTGGCGAAACGGTGCGGCGACCTTGTTCTTGACGACTTTGACCCGGACTCGATTGCCGACCGCCTCGGTGCCGTCCTTGAGCGTCTCGATGCGGCGGATGTCGAGTCGCTGAGACGAGTAGAACTTCAGCGCCCGGCCTCCCGGCTGGGTCTCCGGCGAGCCGAACTGGACGCCGACTTTTTCGCGGATCTGGTTGGTGAAGAGGCAGACGGTCTTGGTCCGGTTGAGGCTGCCGGCGAGTTTGCGCAGCGCCTGCGACATCAGCCGCGCCTGCAGGCCGACCGTGGTGTCTCCGATCTGCCCGTCGAGCTCGGCTTTCGGGGTCAGCGCCGCGACCGAGTCGATCGCGACCACGTCGACCGCGGCCGAGGCGATCAGCCGATCGGCGATCTGCAGCGCCTGCTCGCCGTAGTCGGGCTGGGAGATGAGGAGCTCGTCGGTGTCGACGCCGATCGCCCGTGCGTACACGGGGTCGATCGCGTGCTCGGTGTCGATGAAGGCGCAGACGCCGCCCAGGGCCTGAGCCTGGGCGATGATGTGGTTGACCAGCGTCGTCTTCCCCGAGGACTCGGGACCGAAGATCTCGACGATGCGGCCGCGCGGCACGCCGCCGATCCCGAGCGCCAGGTCGAGCGCCAGCGCCCCGGTCGGGATCGCTTCGACCTTGACCGTCCCTTTGTCGCCGAGCCGCATCAGCGCGCCCTCGCCGAACTCTCGCTTGATCCCGGTGACGGCGGACTCGAGCGCCGCGTCCTTCGCCTTGGCCTCTTTTGCCGATGCGTCTTTCAAGTTCACCTTCTTATCCGCCATCTTCAGATCACCTCACTGCCGCCCGCACCGGGCAGCTCGACTTGCGCCAACGGCGCGTAGCGCGCACCGGTCGGCTGGAGTTGAGAACGGTAGAGCGTCAACCGGACGCCATAGAACGGCTCGCGGAGCGCCTCCGGGAGCTCTCCAGGCGGCCTCTCGGCCACCATCTGACTCCCCCTCTCCGAGCGCGACCGAGCAACCGTCACGTGGGGCCAGAACGGGCGTTTCTCGAGCTCGTAGAGCCCCGCCTCGACCAGCCGCTCGGCGACCGCCGCCTGCATCTGCTCGGCCCCGGCGGAGAGAACCGGGAGGGCGAAGAGCCGCGCCCGCCCCCGCGGCGGCCGCTGGACGGGGTCGAGCAGCTCCAGCAGCGGCGCAGGGGCGTCTCCGCCCGCCCGCACCGCAGCCACCACCGACTCGACCTCTCCCTCTTCGCGGCTGCCGAGGAAGGCGAAGGTGACGTGCAGCGAATCCTCGCGAACCCGCCGCAACGCCGGGTCGGCCAGCTCGCGCTCGCCCCAAGCACCGATCCCCGCCCGCACCGTCGCGGGCAGGTCGAGGGCCACGAACAGGCGCACCCGCTTGCCTTTGCCGACCTCCTTCGCCATGGCCGCCACGCTACGCCGCCGAGGCGCACGAGTCAGCACCAGGAAGCAAATCTTCGCGCCACGAAGGCGCACGAAAGCGAAACTTCGGCGCCCGGGAGACGCCGCGCGCTAGGTCTCCAGCTCCTGGCCGCCGCCGAGCAAGACCCGCAGCAGGTGCATCGCGACGAGGGCCGAGCGTTCGCGGATGTCGCTGCGGTCACCCGGGATAACCGGGTCGCGGGCCAGCGCCGTCCCGTCCGCCAGCCGAGCATGGAAGCAGACGTATCCGACCGGCTTCTCCTCGCTACCGCCACCTGGCCCGGCGACGCCGGTGATAGCGACCGCGAGGTCGGCGCCGAACCGCTCCAGGGCCCCAATCGCCATCGCCTCCGCCACCTCCGGCGAGACCGCACCCCTGGCCTCGATCAGCGCCGGGTCGACCCCGAGCAGGTCCGCCTTCGCCTCGTTCGAGTAGGAGACGACGCTGCCGTTGAAGTAGTCGGACGCCCCCGGCAGGTCGGTAATCCGCGCTGCCAGCAGGCCGCCGCTGCACGACTCGGCCAGCCCCAGCCGGTGACCCCGCAGCAGCGTCGCCACCTGTTCGTCGATCGTCTCGCCGTCGAGGCTGAAGGTCTCGCTCGGGTGCCGCGCCACCAGTCCGTCGCGGACTTCCGCGGCGACGGCGGTCGTCTCGTCCCGGTAGCGGACGTCGATCTCGATCTCCCCTCGCCGCAAGCAGGTGGTGATCTCGACCGCCTCGAGGTCGACCCCGTCGGCCTCGATCTCCCGCAGGCTCTGCGCCACCTCCGACTCCGGCACCCCGAACATCCGCATCGTGAACCCGTAGAGCGCCGTCGCGCGATCGAGGACGGCCCGCACCTCCGGGGTCGCCAGCGCCACCGGCCACATCGGCTGCAGCTCTCGCGGCGGCCCCGGCAGCACGACCACGACTTGCTCGCCGGCCGGCACCACCAGCCCCGGTGCGGTCCCGATCGGGTCGAGTGCGGTCGCCCCCACCGGCACCATCGCCTGCTTGCGATTGGAGGCGACCAGGGCCTCCTCGTCGGCCCAGCCGCGCTGCCGGGCGAAGGCGCGGATGATCGCCGAGACCTTCGCCTCCATCTCCGGGTCGAGCACCAGCTCGCGGCCGGCGAAGCGGCCGACGACCTCGGCGGTGAGGTCATCGGCGGTGGGCCCGAGGCCGCCGCTGGTGACGATCAGGTCGATCTCCTCGGCGGCGAGGAAGCGCAGCGCCGCCTCGAGGTCGTCGGGGCGGTCGGCGACGATCAGGATGTGGGCGACCTCGACCCCGAGCTCGGCCAGCCGTTCCGAGACCCAGGGCCCGTTCGCATCAGCGATGCGGCCGGTGATTACCTCGGTCCCGGTGACGACGATCCCAGCGCGAATCACGTCCGGCACGGTACCTCACAGCCGCGGTCGCTCAGGAGTCGAAATCGTCAGCCGGATCGCCGGCACCGGGCCCCGGCTGTGACACATGCGCAGGAATCGGGTCGCCGCCCCCCGGCTGCAGCACCCGCGCCAGATCGGCCTGGGTAATCAGCACCTGCCGTGGTTTCGAGCCCTCGTAGCCGGAGATCACGCCGCGCCGCTCGAGCATGTCGATCAGGCGCCCGGCGCGCGTGTAGCCGACCCGCAGCCGGCGCTGGATCATCGATACCGATGCGGTTTCGGTTTGGACCACGAGCCGGATCGCCTCGTCCAGGAGGTCGTCGGAGTCGGGGTCGAAATCGTCCTCGCCCCGGCCCTCCTCGACCGCTCCCTCGGGCGTCTCCAGCAGCTCCTCTTCGAACTCCGGTTCCCCCTGGCGCGCCCAGTGGTTGGTGATCCGGGCGATCTCGTCCTCGGTGATGAAGGCGCCCTGGACCCGCTGCATCTTCGAGGTGCCGGCGCCGCGGAACAGCATGTCGCCCTGGCCCAGCAGCGCCTCGGCGCCGCCCTGGTCGAGGATCACCCGGGAATCGGTCTGGGAGGAGACGGCAAAGGCGATCCGGGCCGGGATGTTGACCTTGATCGTGCCGGTGATGATGTCGGTCGAGGGGCGCTGGGTCGCCAGCACGAGGTGGATCCCGGTCGCCCGCGACTTCTGGGCGAGGCGGATGATCGAGTCCTCGACTTCGGCCGGCGCCACCATCATCAGGTCCGCAAGCTCGTCGATCACGCAGAGGATGTGCGGCAGCGGCAGCTCGCCTTCCCGTTCGCGTTTCGTGTTCAGTTCCGCCAGGTTGCGGCAGCGCGCCTGCGACATGATCCCGTAGCGGCTCTCCATCTCGCCGATCAGGTTCGAGAGCACGTTGGCGGCAAGCCGCGGCGAGGTCACCACCGGGGTCAGCAGGTGGGGCACGTTCTCGTAGTGGTTGAGCTCGACCTGCTTCGGGTCGACCAGCACCAGGCGCACGTCGTTGGGCGTCGCCTGCATCAGGATCGAGGAGAGGATCGCGTTGATGCAGCCGCTCTTGCCGGAACCGGTGGTGCCGGCGACGAGTACGTGCGGCATCTTCGCCAGGTCGGTCCAGACCGCGTTGCCGTCGATTCCCTTGCCGAGCCAGGCGACCAGCGGTGAGGTCTTCTCCGGGCGGCCGGCGTAGATGTCGCCGAGTCGGACCATGCGGCGGCGCGTGTTCGGCACCTCGACCCCGACCGCCTGTTTGCCGGGAATCGGGGCGAGGATGCGGATGTCGGTCGAGGCCAGCGCGTAGGCGAGGTCGTTGGCGAGCTCGGTGACTTTCTTGACTTTGATCCCCGGCGCCAGACGCAGTTCGTAGAGCGAGACGTGGGGGCCGCTGACGACGCCGATGATCTTCGCCTCGACCCCGAAGTGGCCGAGCGTCTCGATCAGCTTGCGGCCGATCGCTTCCTGGTCGCGCGGGTCGGGGCCCTTGTCGCCCTTGCCGCGCTCCAGCGCCTTCATCGGCGGCGGGTTGTAGTCGAGATCGTCGGCGACGGTGACGCCGCGGGTGTTGCCCATCGGCGTCTTCCCGGGGGCCTCGGTGAGAGCGGGTTCCGGCAGCCGCTCGGGCTCCGGCTCCGGCTCTTCGGCGACGATCTCGGTCTCCGCCTCCTCGTCCTCTCCTTCGGCTTCTTCGGCGGCCTCGGCGGCCCGGTCGAAGATCCCGGCCGCGGCGAAATCGGCGGTGTCGTCGTCAGCCAGGGCCACGGTCGGCTCGAAGTCCTCGTCGTCCTCGGGGTAGCCCTTCATCACGTCGGTCGGCCCGGCGCTGGTCTCGGCTTCCTCGGCGCGGGCGCGACGGTCCTCGCGCCAGTCGGCGTGGGTCCGGGCCGCGGTCCGGGCGGCATCGCCACCGCCCATGAAGATCGCATGCAGACCGCGGCCGATCCCTCGCGCCAGGGTCGAGACCGAGGTTCCGGTCAGCAGCATCAGACCGCTCGCCAGCAGCAGCAGGACAAAGATCCGCGCCCCGACCGAGCCGAACAGGTACAGCAGCGCGGTTTCCAGCCCGTATCCGACCTTGCCTCCCTCCCAGCCCGCGAAGAGGACGAAGATCAGGTAGATCGAGGCGGCGAGGAGGAAGAGGCCGAGCAGGTCGAGATGGCGCTGCTCGATCCCGTCCGGCAGGTGCAGCCCCCGCCGCGGCTTCGCGGCTTTTTTGCCTTTGGCAGGTTTTTTGCGGCGGGCAGGGGCAGACCTCTTCTGACGAACGAACATGGGAACCCGGTTCGACGCCCCCCTCCCTTCCCCTGCGCGACGCGTCGGCCCGCCCGGAGCCCAACTCGATCCCGGTTTCGGGCCGACTCCGACAATCGCCCTAAATTCCCACTAAAAGCGGGGGAATTCAGGTTTGCCGGCGGCTAACATCGTCTGCATGATGCTTGCCGACCCCGAGGCCCAGATGGGCGGGCGCGTCCTCGTCGTCGAGGACGACGCCGATATCGCCGACGTCCTCCGCCGCTCATTGCGTAACGAGGGATACGAGGTGCGGACCTCCGCCGACGGGGTCGAGGCGCTCGACGTCGCCGCCGGCTTCGTCCCCGACCTGGTCGTCCTCGATCTCGGCCTGCCAGGCCTCGACGGGGTCGAGGTGTGCCGGCAGCTGCGGATGGAGGGCGACGTGCCGATCCTCATCCTTACGGCCCGCACCGAGACCGAGGACCGGGTCACCGGACTCGATTCCGGCGCGGACGACTACCTGGTGAAGCCGTTCGAGCGCAAAGAGCTCCTGGCCCGGATCCGCGCCCTGCTGCGGAGGCGGCCGCCCCGCGGCGCCGCCTCGCTCGAAGTCGGCGACCTGACATTGAACCCGGACACGCGCGAGGTCAAGCGTGGTGACCGCGAGATCGAGCTGACGAATCGCGAGTTCGAGCTGCTCGAGTTTCTGATGCGCAATGAGCGTCTGGTCGTCTCCCGCGAGCGCCTGCTCGACGAAGTCTGGGGCTACGACCCGATGGCGGCGACCAACACGATCGACGTCTTCATCTCCAACCTGCGTCGCAAGCTGGAGAACGGCGGCGAGCCGCGGCTTCTCCACACCAAACGCGGCGCCGGCTACGTTCTCAAGGACTAGCCCTTGGCGACCGCCACCAGTCGCTTCGGAGCCTGGCTCCGGCGCCTCCTGCATCCGCGCTCCTGGCCGGTCCGGTGGCGCCTCGCCTCGGTCTCGGCGGGGCTGACCCTGGCGATCCTGCTCGTCTTCGGCGGCGCGATCGGTCAGATCGCCACCCAGCGGATCCGCGATGACTTCAACAACGAGGTGCGCAGCGCCGCCCAGATCCTCGCCAGCGAATACGAAATCGTCTACCCGCCGTTCGCGGTGGAACCAGAAGCGAGGAAGGGGCCGCAGCTGAACCCCTTCATCCGCCCGAACGACGCCTCGGCGCGGATCATCGACGTCAACGGGGTGGTCTTGCGCAGCGGTGGCCGATCCGAGGCCCTGGGCCAACCCGAACGCGGCCTGACCGAGCACGGCGACATGCTGGTTGCGACGGAACTCATCAGCGCCGGCGGTGAATTCACGGGCTACGCCCAGTACGGGCGCAGCATCGACCACGTCGAAGCGACGATCGACCGCGTCTGGCTGCTGATCGCCGGCGGCATCTTCGGCGGCACCCTGCTGGCCATCTTCGCCGGGGTCGCGATCGCCGGCCGGGCGATGCGCCCGATCGCCTCGCTGACCGCGACCGCTCGCGAGATCGCCACCACCCGCGACCCCTCGCAGGCGATGCCGGTTCCGGTGGTCGAAGACGAGGTCGGCGAGCTGGCGCGAACGCTGCAGCTGATGCTGAGCTCGCTCGACGCCGCCCGCGCCGAGCGCGAGGCGACGATGCAGAAACAGCGCGAGTTCGTCGCCGACGCCTCGCACGAGCTGCGGACGCCGCTGACCAGCATCCTCGCCAACCTCGAACTACTGCAGGCCTCGCTCGACTCCCAGCAGCAGCCGGAGGACCGCGAGGTGGTGGACTCCGCCCTCCGCTCCTCGCGGCGGATGAGCCGCCTCGTCGCCGACCTGCTGCTCCTCGCCCGGGCCGATGCCGGTCGGCTCGGCGCCCACCGTCGCTGCGACCTGGCGGAAATCGCCGGCGAGGCGGCGGCCGAGGCGGCGCCGTTGATGGGTCGGCGGGTGCTCGAGATCGACAACGAGCGGCCGCTGCGGGTCGAAGGCAGCCCCGACGAGCTCCACCGCATGGTCCTCAACCTGCTCGACAACGCTGCCCGCCACACCCCGGAGGGGGCGACGATCGAGCTGCGGCTGAGCGAAGCGGCCGGCCAGGCGGTGGTCGAAGTCGCCGACGACGGCCCCGGCGTCCCGGTCGGCATGCGCGAGCAGATCTTCGGTCGCTTCGTCCGCGGCGAAGGGCCTTCGGACACCGCCGCCGGCAGCGGCACCGGGCTCGGCCTGGCGATCGTCAGCGCCGTCGCGAAGTCGCACGGCGGCAGCGTCGAAGCCGGCGAATCCGTCGGCGGCGGCGCCCTGTTCCGGGCTCGGATCCCAATGGCAGAGCAAAACCGGGACCCGGTCGAGGTCTCCTAGGAACGAGTCGCCGATCTTTTAGTGGGCCTTTAGGGACCCAACCTAGATTTCCCCGTGGACGAGACACACTAGCCCGCCGGGATTCTCCCCAGACACTATCCCGGCGGGCTTTTTCTTTGCCTTGGTTCGGGCCGTGGGACAGCCAAGGATCGGGGTTGGCTTGAGGGGCGCGGGGGGTCCTCCCCGGGAATTCAGTCGCGCGCCCTTCGGGCGACGCTCCGGATGATGGTGCGCCCCTATGGGGCGCAGGGACCGGATTGCATTTCCGCCGCTTCGCGACATTCCCGGGAATGTCCCCCCGCGCCCCTCCAACGAATCCGGCTCCCGAATATCGGCCAGGGACAAAGGTCGAAGGGAAGAAGCGCCTCCTCCTCATCAGCTGCCGTGGTTCGGGTCGCCTTCCTCAACTCAGGAGTCCTGCGGGCTTCAACGCGACGCGAGCACCCGGGGTATGCGCCTGGAAAGGCAACCTCGCCGCGGGGTCCCCTTCTTTGCGGGGCGATCCGGCCGGGTGCGGCTTCACCCTGCCAGAGCCGCAGCCGGGCGGATCGTCCGTCCCAAGCCCGCGCCGCACCGGCGACCGCCGGTGCTCGGAGCGGTCCTAGACCTCGACCACCACCGGGACGATCATCGGCCGGCGGCGGAGGCGCTGCCAGACGAACTTGCCGATCTCGGCGTGGAGGTCCTCCTCGACCAGGTTGGGGTCGCGGACGGCGCCGTTGCTCGAGGTGGCGTTTTCGATCGAGTCTTCGACCAGGTCGGAGATGTCTTCGACCAGCGCGTTGGCGTCGTCGAGGAAGGCGACGCCGCGGAAGATCACCTCGGGGTCGGCGACGATCGAGGCGTCGTCGGAGGAGATCGTGACGACGACGATGAAGATGCCGTCGGCGGAGATCTCGCGGCGGTCGCGGAGCGCGGCGTCGTCGGGATCGCCGATGTCGACGCCGTCGACGTACATCGTCCCGGCGTGGATGTCCTCGCCGAAGCCGGCGCCGTTGGCGTCGACTTCGAGTGGCAGCCCGTTGCGACCCTGGAACACGTTCTCCTCGTCGATCCCGACCGCCTGGGCCAGCTCGGAGTGCAGCCGCAGCCGCTTGTGGTCGCCGTGGACCGGCATCACGAAGCGTGGTTTGGTCAGGTTCAGCATCAGCTTCAGCTCCTCCTGCCAACCGTGGCCGGAGGCGTGGATCGGGGCGTCTTTGGCGGTGACGACGGTGGCGCCGATCTCGTAGATGCGGTCGATCGTCTCGTTCACCGCGCGCTCGTTGCCGGGCACCGGCGTCGCCGAGAAGATCACCGTGTCGCCCTCGTGCAGCTGCACGTCGCGGTGGTCGTTGTTGGCCATCCGCCGCAACGCCGAGAGCGGCTCGCCCTGGCTGCCGGTCGAGATCACCACCACCCGCTCGTCCGGGAAGTCCTCGATCTCGCGCGGCTGGATGAAGACGCCCTGCGGCGCGTTCGCCATCCCCAGGTTGGAGGCGATGTTGAAGTTCTTCCGCATCGAGCGGCCGACCAGGGCGACTTTGCGGTCGAGTCTGACGGCGGCGTCGATCACCTGCTGGACGCGGTGGATGTTGGAGGCGAAGGAGGTGACGATGATCCGACCCTTGCAGCGGGCGAACTCCTGGTAGAGAGCCGGCCCGACGCTCGACTCCGAGGGCGCCACCCCCGGCCGGTCGGCGTTGGTCGAGTCGCCGCAGAGCAGGGTCAGCCCTTCCCGCCCCAGCTCGGCCAGCCGCGAGACGTCAGCCGGCTTGCCGTCGACGGGCGTCTGGTCGAACTTGTAGTCGCCGGTCATCAGCACCTTGCCGGCGTCGGTCTCGATCAGCACCCCGCGCATGTCGGGGATCGAGTGGGCGAGGTGGATCAGCTCGAGCTCGAACGGCCCGTGGCGGCGTTTCTCCCCCGGCGGCAGCTCCTGCAGCGGCGCTTTCTCGCCGAGCTTGTGCTCGTCGAGCTTCGACCGCACCATCCCGATCGTCAACAGGCCGCCGTAGATCACCGGCGGCATCCCGATCTCGCGGATCACGTAGGGGAGCGCCCCGACGTGGTCCTCGTGGCCGTGGGTGAGGACGATCGCCTCGATGTCCTCGCTGCGCCCGCGAAGGTAGCTGAAGTCGGGCAGGACGAGGTCTATTCCATGCATCTCGGCGGTCGGGAACATCAGGCCGGTGTCGACGACGACGATCTTGCCGCCGTACTCGATCACGGTCATGTTCTTGCCGATCTCGCCGAGGCCGCCCAAGGGCAGCACGCGAAGTTTGTCACTGGGCACTACTTGTCTCTCTTTCTCGAAGTTGGTCGGCGCGCACGCCGTGTTCAGTGGGCGGCCGGCACGCCGACGCCCTCGAGGGCGGCGCGCACAACCGCGCGATGCTCGTCGCTGAGCGGCACCAGCGGCAGGCGCATGCGTTCGTCGCAGAGGCCCATCATCGCCAGCGCGCCCTTCAGGGGCATCGGGTTGGTGGTGACGCCCATCGCCCCGTAGACGTCGTGCAGCTGGGAGTCGACCTCGCGGGCGCGATCGAGGTCCCCCGCCTGGGCGGCCTCCCAGACTTCGCGCATCTGCTCGCCGACGATGTGGGCGGCGACGAGGATGCCGCCGGAGCCACCGAGTTCGAGCGTGCGCAGGAAGACCTCGTCGTTGCCGGCCAGCAGGGCCATGCCCTCGACCGGCCCGAGTTCGTCGTTGTTGGCCTGCTTGACCGCAACGATGTTCTCGACCTTCGCCAGCTCGGCGAGCAGCTCGTTCGAGACGTTGACGATCACCCGCGAGGGGATGTTGTAGACGACCATCGGCAGCTCGGGGACGGCGGCGGCGACGGTTTCGAAATGGGCCCGGAGGCCGGCCTCGTTGGGCTTGTTGTAGTAGGGCGAGACGACCAGCGAGGCGTCGGCGCCGGCGTCGGCCGCCATCTTCGTCAGCTCGCATGAGTGGCGGGTGTCGTTGGTGCCGGTGCCGCAGATCAGCAGGACCTCGTCGCCGACCTCTGCCCGAACCGCCTGCAGCAGCTCGATCTCCTCGCCGTCGGTCAGGGTCGGGCACTCGCCGGTGGTGCCGGCGATCACGATCCCGTTCGAGCCGTGGTCGAGGAGGTGGGCGGCGAGCCGGCGCGCGCCGTCGAGGTCGACCGAGCCGTTCTCGCGGAACGGCGTCGCCATTGCGGTGATTACGCCCTTGATCTCGTTCATCCTGGCCTCAGGGTATCCCGTCCGTCGGTCTCGGTGGCGAACACTCAGAGCAGCTTCTCGAGCCCGACCGTGAAATGGTCCGGCAGGGCGCCCACCTCACGCACCGCGAGGACGACGCCGGGCATGAACGAGTGGCGGTCGATCGAGTCGTGGCGGACGGTCAGCGTCTGGCCGACGCCGCCGAAGATCACCTCCTGGTGGGCGACCAGGCCGGGCAGCCGAACCGAGTGGATCGGCTGGTGGACGTTGCCGCCTGCGGCCTCGATCAGCTCCGCGGTCCGCTTCGCCGTGCCCGAGGGCGCGTCGAGCTTGCGGTCGTGGTGCAGCTCGATCACCTCGCACTCCGGCATGTGCGGGGCGATCCGCTGCGCCACCTCCATCATCAGAACCGCCCCGATCGCGAAGTTGGGGGCGACGAAGAGCTTGGCCTCGCTCGCCTCGGCCGCCGCCCGCGCCGCCTCGAGGTCGAAGCCGGTGGTGCCGACGACGACGTGGACGCCGCCCGCCAGGCAGGCGCGGATGTTGTCGAGGGCGGTGTCGGGGACGCTGAAGTCGACGACCACCTCGACCGCGTCGAGGATCTCCCCCAGCTCGACCCCCAGCGCCGGATCGGCGCGGCCGGCGAGCTCGAGCCCGTCAGCCGCTTCGACCGCTTCGCAGACCGTCGCGCCCATCCGCCCGGCGGCGCCGGAGACGCCGACTCGGATCACGCCGCGACCAGGGTCTCAGAGACCGGTGCCAGCGCCGCACGGAACTTCGCCTCGTCGGCGCCGACGCAGGCCGCCGAGAGGCGCTCCTCGCCGTATAGCTCTGCCGCCAGCTCGGTCAGCTCGTCGACCTCGACGGCGTCTACCTTGGCCAGCATCTGGTCGAGGCTTTCGATCGGCAGCCCGAACAGGGTCGCCCGCGAGATCCGCGTCATCCGCGCCGCGGTCGACTCCGAGGAGAGGACGAGGCGCCCCTTGACGCTCTCCTTCGCCCGCTGCAGCTCCTCCGCCGAGACCGGCTCGGAGCGCAGCCGCGCCAGCTCGGCGCCGATGATCGCGCAGGCCTCCTCGACGTTGTCCTCGCGGGTGCCGACGTAGGTCGCGACCAGGCCCTGGTCGGTGAACTGCTCGTTGTAGGAGCCGACCGAGTAGGCGAGCCCGCGCTTCTCCCGAACCTCGCGGAAGAGCCGCGAGGAGGTCGAGCCGCCGAAGATCGAGTCGAGGACGGCGAGGCCATAGCGACGCTGGTCCTCGCGGCGCAGGCCGGGCGCGCCGAAGCAGATGTGGTACTGCTCGGTCTCCTTCTGGTGGAAGCAGAGCCGGGCGCCCCCCTCGAGCGCCATGTCGACCCGATCGCCGTCACCGCGATCGGGGCTGACCAGCTTCTCGGTCAGGCCGACGATGCGGTCGTGGTCGAGGTGGCCGGCGGCACCGACGACGATCTCCGGGCCGGCGTAGCGGGCCCGGTGGTAGGCGCTGATGTCCGGGATCGGGATCGAGGCGATCACCTCAGCCTCGCCCAGCACCCGGCGCCCCAGCGGGTGGGAGCCGAAGACCGCTTCGGCGAGGACGTCGTGGACGCGGTCCTGGGGCTCGTCCTCGTACATCGCGATCTCCTCCAGCACGACCTGGCGCTCGGAGTCGATTTCGGGGTAGGTCGGGTCGAGCAGCATCTCCGCCAGCAGGTCGAAGACCGCGTCGGTGTGCTCGTCGAGGAAGCGCGCGTGCAGGTGCGTCGTCTCCTTGCCGGTGGCGGCGTTGACCGAGGCCCCGAGGCCGTCGAAGCGCTCGGAGATCTCGATCGCCGAGAAGCGCGGCGTCCCCTTGAACAGCAAGTGCTCGAGGAAATGCGAGACCCCGGCCTGCGCCGGGGTCTCGTTACGCGATCCGGTCCGGACCCAGAGCCCGAGCGCGACCGAGCGGACCGAGGGAACCTCCTCGGTCACCACCCGGACGCCCGAGCCGAGCTCGGTTACGCGCGGCTCGCTCAACGGCGGCGCTCGCGTTCGCGACGCCGGCCGTCACCGCCGCGACCGCCGCGACCGCGGTCACGGTCGCCGCCGTTGCGGCCGCCGCTGCCGGAGCCGACCGCGGCCAGCTCCTCCGGCGATTTGCCCTCGATCGAGGGGTCGTCGCTGAGGCGCAGGCCGATCCGGCCACGCTCCTTGTCGACCTCGACCACGGTGACGTCGATCAGGTCGCCGGCGCTGAGCACGTCGTCGACCGAGTCGACCCTCTCCCCCGGCTTCACGTTGGAGATGTGGAGCAGGCCGTCGGTGCCCTTGACCAGCTCGACGAAGGCGCCGAAGGTGGTCGTCTTGACGACCTTGGCGGCGTCGTAGCGATCGCCGATCTCGGCCTCCTTGGTCATCGAGTTGATGCGGCTGACAGCGCCGTCGACGAGCTCGCCGGTTGGCGCGTAGATCCGCACCGTGCCGTCGTCCTCGACGTCGATCTCGGCTTCGAACTCCTCGCAGAGGGCGCGGATCGTTTCGCCGCCTTTGCCGATCACGGCGCCGATCTTCTCCGGGTCGATCTTGATCGACTCGATCGCCGGCGCGAACTGCGACAGCTTCGGGCGCGGGCCGTCGATCGCCTCGGCCATCTTGCCGAGGATGAACTGGCGGCCCTTGTGGGCCTGGTCGAGCGCGTCGCGCAGGATGTCGAACGTGACCCCGGTGATCTTGATGTCCATCTGCAGGGCGGTGATCCCGTCAGCGGTGCCGGCGACCTTGAAGTCCATGTCGCCGAGGTGGTCCTCGACGCCGGCGATGTCGGTGAGGACGATGTAGTCGTCGCCCTCCTTGATCAGGCCCATCGCGACGCCGGCGACCGGCGCCGAGACCGGCACGCCTGCCGCCTGCAGCGCCATCGAGGAGGCGCAGACCGAGCCCATCGAGGAGGACCCGTTCGACTCCAGCGTCTCGGAGACCACCCGGATCACGTACGGGAACGACTCTTCGTCGGGGATCGTCGCCGCCAGCGCCCGCTCGGCGAGGGCCCCGTGGCCGATGTCACGGCGCTTCGGGCCGCGCATGAAGCCGGCCTCCCCGACCGAGAAGGGCGGGAAGTTGTAGTGGTGCCAGAAGCGTTTGGTGGTCTGCAGCCCGAGCGTGTCGATCCGCATGTCCATCCGCGTCGTGCCGAGCGCGACGTTGGAGAGGATCTGCGTCTCGCCGCGGGTGAAGAGGGCCGAGCCGTGGACGCGCGGGGAGATGTCGACCTCGGTCTCGATCGGCCGGATCTCGTCGGCGGCGCGGCCGTCGGGGCGCTTCTTTTCGACCGCGATCGCCTTTCGGATCGTGTCCTTCTCGATGCTGTCGAAGGCCGCCCCGACCTCGGACTTGCGGTCCGAGTCGGCGTCCTCGTCGCCGCTCTCGGTCGCGTAGCGGGCGACGACCTCGTCCTTGACCCTGTCGATCGCCTCGTAGCGCTCGAGCTTGCCCTCGGTGGCGATCGCGTCGACCAGCGCCTGGCCGTGGGAGGAGCGGATCTCGCTCAGCAGCCCCTCATCGAGCTTCGGAGCCGCGATCTCGAGCTTGTCCTTGCCGGCCTGCCGCTGCAGGTCCTCCATCGCCGCGACCAGCTTCTTGATCTCGCCGTGGGCGATGTCGAGGGCGTCGAGGATCTCAGCCTCGCTGACGCCGGTGGCGCCGGCCTCGACCATCAGGATCGCCTCGTCGGTGCCGGCGACGATCAGGTCGAGCTCGAGCTCCTCGTGGCTCTCCTCCGGCGGGTTGACGACGAATTCGCCCTCGAGTTTGCCGATGCGGACGGCGCCGACGTGCTTCTCGACCGGCACCGGCGAGATCGCCAGCGCCGCGGAGGCACCGTTCATCGCGAGGATGTCGTAGGGATGAACCTGGTCGACCGACATTGGGATCGCGACCAGCTGGGTCTCGTAATGCCAGCCCTTCGGGAACAGCGGCCGGATCGGCCGATCGATCATCCGCGCGGTCAGCGTCGCCTTCTCGCCGGAGCGCCCCTCGCGACGGAAGAACGAGCCCGGGATCTTGCCCGCGGCGTACATCCGCTCCTCGACGTCGACGGTGAGGGGAAGGAAGTCCACATCGCGAAGGGAGCCGATCGTGGCCGTGCAGAGGACCATCGTGTCGCCGCTGCGGACGACGACCGCGCCGCTCGCCTGCTTCGCGAGTTTGCCCGTCTCAAAGGAAATCTGGCTGTCGCCGACGTCCGTCGAGACGCGCTTCACGTCAAACATGCTCATTTAGTTGTTTACCTCCGGCCGCCCGGTTGACGGCCATCTGCTTTCAGAACTGTCGTTCTCTTCCGCCAGGAAGAGTACAGGGCGGCCCAGTTTGCAGGGACTACTGCGCGGCGCCCTGGAGGACGACGTCCGAGCCGGGGAACTCTCCCGGGCTCGGCGACTCGTGGGTCCAGGCGACGATGCCGTCCTCGTCGACGAGGACGAGGGTGCGGTTGGCGACCCCGGGGCCGTCGATGTAGGAGCCGTAGGCGCGGGCGACCTCGCCCTTGGGCTCGAAGTCGGCGAGCAGGGTGGTGTCGATCGCGAGCTTCTCCTGGAAGGCCTTGTGGGCGTAGGAGCTGTCGACGCTGATCCCGACCAGCTCCACCCCGCCCTCGGCCAGCTCGGGCTTGACCTCCTGGTAGACGGAGAGCTGGTCCGAGCAGACCGGGCTGAAGTCGAGTGGGTAGAAGACCAGCATCACCTTGCGGCCGGCGAAATCGGCCAGCGAGACCTCTTCGCCGTCCTGGTCGTTGAGCTTGAAATCCGGGGCCGGCTCGCCGACGGCGATCATCGACGCAGGCCGAGCTCGGCGACGAGCGCGCGGTAGCGCTCGAGATCCGACTTTTCGAGGTAGCGCAGCATCCGGCGGCGCTTGCCGACCAGCATCAGCAGGCCACGGCGCGAGTGGTGGTCCTTGCCGTGCTCTTTGAGGTGACCGGTGAGTTCGTTGATGCGCTCGGTCAGCAGCGCGATCTGGACCTCGGCGGAGCCGGTGTCCTTCTCGCCGCGGCCGTACTTGCCGATCAGCTCGCTCTTCTTTTCCTTGGTCAGGCTCATGTCGGTCTCAAAAAAACCGCGCCCTCGCGGGTCACGGCTCGGGGGAAAGTAGCACAGGCGCTCGCTTGGGCTCGGTGTCAGCCTCGCTCGGCGAGGAAGCGGCGCAGGGCCGGCTCGGCTTCGTCGCGGCGGCCGGACCGCAGGTCCTCGAGCCGGCCGAGCAGCCAGCGCAGCTCGTCCAGCGAGGGCGAGCTGGTGGCGATCAGGCGGCCGAGCCAGGCGACCGCAAGGCGCTCGTAGTCGTCGCCGTCGGCGGCGGCGATCAGGGCGTCGAGCTCGGGATCGGGGGCGCCGGCGCCGGCCGGCGGCATCTCCGTTTCCACCTCCGCTGGCGCCTCCGCGGGCGCCTCCCAGCTGTGGCCGCTGAAGGTCCGCTCGGGATGGACGCGGTCGATCCGCGCCTGGTCCTCTTTGCTGAGCGAGATCTTCTTCTTCGGCACCACCGGCAGTTCGCCGCCCAGCCGCTTGCGGGCGCTCCGCGAGTCGGCCAGCCACTCGCCGATAGCCTCGCGCTCGAGCCGCCCGAGGTCATCGCCGGCGTGGATCGTCGCCAGCAGCAGCTGGTATCGGGGCGCCCCCTCGCTGAGGATCGCCCCGATCTCCGCTGCCGCGACCGGCGAGCGCAGTGCCCGCGCCTTGTCCCAGACCACCAGCTCGATCGCCACCTCGCCGGCGAGGAGGTTGAGGTCGGACTGCTTGGCGGCCAGTCGCTGGCCGCAGCCGCAGATGCAATTCATGGGCCGGCGGTGGCGAAGCCGGCGCAGATCCGCCGCGCTTCCTCGACGTCGTGGTTCATCTGCTCGATCAGCGCCTCGGCCGAGTCGAAGCGCTCCTCGCCGCGCAGCCGCTCGACGAAGGCGACCCGCAGGTTCTGCCCGTAGAGATCTTCGCTGCGGTCGATCAGGAAGGTCTCGATCAGCAGCCCCAGCTCCGATTCGAAGGTCGGCCGCACACCGACGTTGGTGGCGGCCGGGATGCCGTTGGCGAAGGTGGCGTAGACGCCGTAGCCGGGCACGACGAGGGCCGGGTCGGGGAGCTGGTTGGCGGTCGGGAAGCCGAGTTCGCGCCCGCGCTGCTCGCCCTTGACGACCGGCCCCTCGACCATGAACGGGGCGCCGAGGCAGCGCCGCGCCTCGGCGACGTCGCCGGCCTCGACCAGCTCCCGCACGCGGCCGGAGGAGACGATCTCGCCGTCGACCTCGATCAGCGGCACCACCCGCGTCTCGAACTCGCGATGGCGGGCGAGCATCTCCGGGGTCCCCCGCGCCTTGGCGCCGAAGTTGAAGTTCTCGCCGATCGAGACCTTGCGGGCGTCGAGCTTCTCGATCAGCACCTGGCGGATGAAGTCCTCGGCGGCGATGTGGGAGAACTCCTCGTCGAAGGGGATGACGACGAGCTCGGCGACGCCCAGGCCCTCGATCAGGTCACGCCGGACCTCGAACGGGGTGATCAGCTTCGGCAGCCGCTCCGGGTGGGTCACCGTGAGCGGGTGCGGATCGAAGGTGAGGACGGTGTCGGCGCCGTCGATCACCGCCTGGTGGCCGAGGTGGACGCCGTCGAAGGTGCCGATCGCGACGTGGCGGGGGCGGCGCTCGGCGGCGCTCAGCGTCGTCACCTTCATCGCCATCAGCGCAGGGCCTCGGCGACGGCGGGGACGAGCGCGGCGACCTCCGGCAGCGACAGCTCCCGGCCCGCCTCGGCCACCTCGAAGGGGCCGATCGCGGTCCGTCGCAGGTCGGAGCAGTAGGCGTCGCCGAGGGTCTCGACCAGGGTGCGGACGTAGGTCCCGGCCGAGCACTCGATCTCGTAGTGGGCGAACCCGTCGTCGGCGCCGAGCAGCTCGGCCCGGTGGACCTCGACGTCGCGGAGTGGGGTCTCGACCACCTCGCCGCGATGGGCCTTCTTGTAGAGGCGCTCGCCGCCGACCCGGACGGCCGAGGTCATCGGCACCCGCTGGCGCACCGTCCCGGTCGGCAGCTCAAGCGAGTCCGGGTAGTTGCCGGTCGCGGTCAGCTCACCGTCGGAATCGCCGGTCGAGGAGAGCCAGCCCAGCCGTGCCGTCGCCAGGTAGGTCTTCGGCAGGCCGGTGAGGAAGCGCTGCAGGCGCGTCGCCCGGCCGAGGAGGATCAGCAGCAGCCCGGTCGCGAAGGGGTCGAGGGTGCCGGCGTGGCCGGCTTTGACCCCGCGCTCGCGCCGCAGCCTGGCGACGGCGTCGTGCGAGGTGATCCCAGCCGGCTTGTCGTAGAGCAGCACGGCCCCGCCGAGGTCAGCTTCCGTCATCTCTCAGTCGCTGAGCTGGGCGACGACCTCGCCGCAGAGGAAGGCGACCAGATCGTCGTACTCGAGATCGGTCGAGAAGCCGGCGGCGCGTTTGTGGCCGCCACCGCCGCGCTTGCGGGCGATCGCCGAGACGTCGATCTCACCGTCGCGGGAGCGGAGGCTGACCTTGCGGGCGGCCGCTCCGCGGTTGCCGAGATCGCGGATCGCCGCCGCCACCTTGATCCCCTCGATCGAGCGGACGTGGTCGATGATCCCCTCGGTCATCTCCTCGCCGGCTCCGGTGGCGGCGTAGTCGGCCTCGGTGATGTAGCAGGTGGCGACGCGCCCGTCGCAGTGGCGCGAGATCCCCTCCAGCGCCCGCGCCAGCAGTTTCAGCTTCTCGATCGGGACGTGCTCGTAGAGGCGGCGGTAGGTGTCGTCGACGTCGACCCCGGCCTCGATCAGCTCGGCCGCGACCCGATGCGTGTGGGCGTTGGTGTTGTCGTACATGAACTTGCCGGTGTCGGTGATCAGGCCGACGTAGAGCGCCGCCGCCAGGTC
>JAFDWC010000069.1 GCA_018268655.1 Actinomycetota bacterium | reverse complement strand
CGACCGAGGTTTCGATCGCCTTCCAGTACATCTGCGGCTGGTTGTACTGGGCGCCGCCGGGGCCGAGGAAGACCGAGTAGGGGAAGGCCGGGTGGTAGTCGACGTAGGGGAAGCCGGAGAGCGAGAGCGGGAAGTTGGCGCCGATCTTCGCCCGCAGGGTGCGGATGTAGAGGTCGGCCGAGGCGTACTTGCCTTCGTAGTCGGCCTCGGCGTCGATCACCAGGCAGTCGGCCCCGCGGTGGACGGCGACGGCGCCGACGTTGGCCTCGGCGACCGGTTCGTTGCCGTAGACGAACTGCCAGGCGCAGACGTCGATCCCGGCCCGGTGCAGCGGCCCGATCAGCGATTTGTTGAACTGGTTCCAGACGGTGGCGCCGTCGCCCGACTTGACGTAGACGGTGCCGATGTGGGCGCGCCTGGCCTGGGCGATGATCGCCGCGACCGAGCCGCCCTGGGAGCGCGAGACGTACCAGATCCACATCCCCTGCCGGTCGAATGCGGTGCGTCCACGGCCCGAGCCCGAGGGGCTCGGCGCGGACGGCCCGGGCCCGGGCTTTTCTTCGAGCCCGCCGGCGCCGTTTTCCGGAGCGGCGGCGGTCGCGGACGCGGAGGGGCGGGCGAGCGCCGCGACCGCGGCGAGCAGGCCGACGACGCCGACCATGGCGGCGGCACGGCGCGCGCGGACGGGCGCGGAGAAGCTCACGTTGATGGAAACACAGTCGAAGCCCGGGCGATCCTAAGATGACGAGCCTCCCTTACCCGACTTAAACCACCCGGCCATCTCCCCCCTCCGCAAGATCCTTTTCGCCGCCGCGGCGCTCCTCGCCGGCGCCGCGCTGGCCGCCCCGGCCGGGGCGGGCGCAGCGCCGCCGCCGCCCGCCCCCGCGAAGCCGAGCCAGCCGCAGCTGCTCCGCGCCCAGCTCACCCAGGCCGGCCGCGAGCTCGTCTTCTCGGTCCGCACCAGCGCCCCGGTCGCACTCGCCAAGCTCGAAGCCCAGCCCGACACCCGCCGCGCGTCCTCCCGCTACCTCTGCCTCGCCCTCGGCGCCCCCGCCGGCGGCGCCGAAGAACGCCGGCTCTGCCTCGGCGGCAAGCGCTTCAAGCACCGCACCGGCCTCGTCGTCGTCGACTCGACCGGCAGGCCGCTGGCGAAGAGAACCGTCGCCGCCACCGTGAAGCGGCCCGAACCGGGGAAGCTGGTGCTTTCCTTCGTCCCCCGCGAAGGGCGGCTCTCGCCCCAGCGCTACGGCTGGCGGGCGCTGCTCAGCGGCGGCTGCGAAGTGCGGCGCCAGTGCGCCCAGCAGCTGCCGCCGGAAGCCGGCCCGCCGAAGGTCTTCCGGCTGCGCCCGGTCCGCGCCGTCGGCTGCACCGGCGGCACCGCCGGCCTCGTCACCAACGGCTCGCGCGAACACCCGGTCGTCGCCCTCACCTTCGACGACGGCCCCAGCGAATACACCGAACGCTTCCTCGACGTCCTCCGCGAAAAGGAAGTGCCGGCGACCTTCTTCGAGATCGGCCAGGAGATGCCCGGCCGCGAAGCCGTGATGCGGCGGATCCTCGCCGAAGGCGACGAGATCGGCGACCACACGATGAACCACGTCGAATACCCGGGCTACCAGCAGATCGCCGGCGCGGCGGCGCGAATCAAGCAGTACACCCACTTCCAGCCGTGCCTCTTCCGGCCTCCGGGCGGGGCCCTGAACGAAAGCGTGATCCAAACCGCCGGCAGCCTCGGGATGCGGACGATCACCTGGGACGTCGACCCGCGCGACTGGTCGCTGCCGGGGACCGAAGCGATCTACTCGAACATCGTCTCCCACGCCCAGAACGGCTCGATCATCCTCATGCACGACGGCGGCGGCCCCCGCGACGAGACGCTCGCCGCCCTGCCGCGGGTGATCGACACCCTGCGCGCCCGCGGCTTCGGCTTCGAGACCGTCTCCGAACTGCTCGGCTACAGGATGATCTACCGCCCATATGGCTGATTGAGACGGCTCCGGCGGCCGCATAACATGGCCGGATGAGAGACGCGCTCGTCCGCGCCGGGGTCGGTCAGGTGCTGAGCCGCGTCCGCAACGGTGAGATCGAGGTGGTCGAAGGCGACCGCAGCCGCAGCTTCGGCGAGCCCGGCGCCGACCTCAAGGCGACCGTCCGCATCAACGACCCGGCCGCCTGGCGCGGGCCCCTGCGCGGCTCGGTCGGGCTCGGCGAGAGCTACGTCGACGGCCTCTGGGAGACCGACGACCTGGTCGCGCTGATCCAAATCGCCGCCCGCGAACTGCGTGAGCTCGACGGCGTCCGCGGCCTCGTCGCCCGTCCCCGCGGCGTCTGGCACCGGCTCCGCGGCCTCGTCCCCGAGAACACCCGCGCCGGCGCGCGCTCCAACATCAGCGCCCACTACGACCTCGGCAACGACCTCTTCGCCGCCTTCCTCGACGAGCGGATGATGTACTCCTGCGCCTACTGGCCGGCCGCCGACGCCAGCCTCGAGGAGGCCCAGCTGGCCAAGCTCGACCGGATCTGCGAGCGGCTGCGGCTCGGCCCCGACGTCCACCTGCTCGAGATCGGCAGCGGCTGGGGAGGGATGGCGATCCACGCGGCGCGCCACGGCGGCTGCCGGGTGACGACGACGACGATCTCCCGCCAGCAGTTCGAGCTCGCGCGGGAGCGGGTTCGCGCGGCGGGGCTCGAGGACCAGGTGACGGTCCTGCTCGAGGACTACCGCGACCTCGACGGCCGCTACGACCGGCTGGTCTCGGTCGAGATGATCGAGGCGGTCGGCTGGCAGTACTTCGACGACTACTTCCGCCGCTGCGACGAGCTGCTGACCGACGACGGCCTGATGCTGCTGCAGGCGATCACCATCGACGACGGCATCTACGAGGTCGAGAAGGCGTCCCGGAGCTTCGCCAACACCCACGTCTTCCCCGGCGGCTGTCTGCCGTCGCGACGGCTGATCGCGAGCTGCCTGGAGCGGGTGACCAGCATGCGCGAGGTCTGGATCGACGACATCACCGAGCACTACCCGCCGACCCTGGCGAGCTGGCGCGACCGCTTCTTCGACGCCTGGGAGCGGCTGCGCGGGCTCGGCTACGACGAGCGCTTCCGGCGGCTTTGGGACTTCTACCTGAGCTCCTCGGAGGCCGGCTTCCGCGAGCGGCGGATCGGCGACGTCCAGTTCCTCTTCGCCAAGCCCGGCGCGCGCTGAGAGTCGGCCGCGCCGAGCGCGGCTAGGATGGGCGCGTGATCGTCGAGCGCACCGAGAACCCGCTCTGGCTGTCGAACAGCTACCTGGTCGCCGACCCCGAGTCCGGCACCGGCGTCCTGATCGACGGCAACGACGAGGTCGGGCCGCTGGTCGCGCGGGCGCAGGCGGACGGGATCGAGGTCACCCACGTCCTTGTCACCCACCCCCACGCCGACCACGTCGCCGGCCTCGCCGAGGCGCGGGCCGCGCTCGGCAGCCCGCCGCTGGTCGCCCACGCCGACGCCGCCGCCGAGCTCGACGAGGAAGTCGCGGTGATCCTCGGCGACGACGACGAGCTCGAGGCCGGCGGCCTTCACGTCAAGGCCCTCTACACCCCCGGCCACGCGGCCGGCCACCTCGCCTTCCTGATCGACGGCAGCGACGTCTTCACGGCCGACGTCCTCTTCAAGGGGACGGTCGGCGGCACCATGGCCCCCGGCGCCTCCGGCTTCGCCGACCTCAAAGCTTCGGTGCTGCGGCTGCTGGAGCTGCCGCCGGAGACCACCGTCCACCCCGGCCACAAGGAGCCGACCACGATCGGCGCCGAGGCGGCCGAGAACCCCTTCGTGCGGATCTGGCGCGGCCTCGACTCGACCGGCGAGGAGCAGGTCACGGTCTGGGGCCGGCCGGCGACGCTGAAGCTGTGGGCGCCCGACTACGACGGCGGCAACAAGGCCTGGGTCCTGTTCGAGGATTCCGGCGAAGACGCGATCGTCGGCGGCAGCCAGGTCGAGCGGGCCTAGCGCGGGAGGGGGTCGGGGGACCCTCCTCTCTCGGCCTGTCGGCTGGGGAGTATTCGGCTGGTGCCATGATCGAGCTCCCGGCCTCAGCCGCAAAACGTTCGGAGGGTCCCCCGACCCCCTCCCGAGCGAAGTCCGTCTAGCCTCGCGGCCCCGAAGCGCGGAAGCTTCAAACAGACGGGGGGTTGCCCGCAGCTTCTTTGTTGAGCTGCGAGACGTTGCGAGTTCTCAGCGGATTCGTCGGGAGCGGTGGGGTGCCCCTCCCGAAAACACTCCAGCGGAGCCGAAGGCGGAGCGTTTTCGGGAGGGGTGCGCCGGCGCTCCCCTCACCCAACCCTGATCCCTCGCCCCGTCCCGCCGCCTCACCGCACCTCGTTGCGCCTGATCCGCCAGATGCCGATCGCCAGCGGCACTGCCGTCCACAGCAGGCTGGCGGTCAGCACCTGCCCCCATTGCCTGCCGCTCAGGACCTCTTCGCTCAGCGGGCTCAGCGCCTTCGAGGTGTCGAGCCATTCGGCCGGGCCTTCGAGCCAGGAGATCGAGCCGAGGGCGGCGACGGCAATCGGCAGCGCGAAGCTGAGGACGATCGCCGGCGCCGGGCTGAGCAGAGCGGCGCCGAACCCGATCCCGGTCAGCATCGCCAGCACCAGGTAGAGAGCGTCCTGGCCGAGCAGTCCCGCCGGCAGCGTCCAGACGTGGTCGGTCGGGGGCGAGGCGATCGCGACCCCGATCGCCGCCAGCACCACCGCCACCACCACCGCGACCAGCGCCAGCAGCGTGCCGGCGAGCGCCTTGGCGAGGATCACCCGCAGCCGCGCTGGGACCAGGGCGAAGGTGACGAGGCCGGTGCGCTGGCTCCACTCGGCGGTGACGAGGAGGATCCCGACCACCGGCAGCAGCACCAGCGCCGGCTGCAGGGCGTTGGAGAGGATCGTGCGGAAGCGGTGGTCGGCGGCGTGCCCGCTGAGCAGCGAGATCACCACCGTCAACAGCATCAGCCCGGCGACCGCCAGCAGCAGCCAGAAGCCGCTGCGGGTGTCGGTCATCTTGCGCAGCTCGACCCTGGTCAGGCGGGCCAGCCCGGGGCGGGCGTCGCGGTCGCGCAGCTGCGGCCGCGGTGCCGGGAGCGCTTCGGCGCTGCTGGTCACTTGGTCACCTCCGTCGGTTCGGCGGCGCTCGCGCCGTCGGCGGCGCCGTCGCTGGTCAACTGGAAGAACAGCTGCTCGAGCCCGGCCTCGCCGGACGGGGCGAGGTGGCTGAGGGCGACGCCGCCGAGCAGCGCCGCGGCGCCGACCGCCCGCGGCTCTGCCTCGACCAGGAAGCCGTCCTCGCCTTCGCGCTGCGAGCGCAGCCCCGCCGCGGCGAGCGCCCGCTCGAGCGCCTCCGGGTCGGCGGCGCGGACGAGGGTGCCGGCGCCGGCGAGCAGCTCTTCGATGCTGCCCTCGCCGACGATCCGGCCGTTGCCGATGATCAGCAGCCGGTCGGCGACCGCTTCGACCTCGCGCAGCAAATGCGAGGAGAGCAGGACGGTGCCGCCGCGGTCGGCGAAGTCTCGTAGCAGCCCCCGCATCCACCGCATCCCCTCGGGGTCGAGCCCGTTCGCCGGCTCGTCGAGGATCAGGACCTCGGGGTCGCCGATCAGGGCGTTGGCGATCCCGAGCCGCTGCCGCATCCCCAGCGAGTACTGGCCGACCCGGCGCTTGGCGGCGGCGCGGTCGAGGTCGACCAGCTCGAGCAGGCCGTCGACCCGGTCGGGGCTGACCCCCATCGTCTCGGCGGAGACGACGAGCGCCTCGCGGCCGCGGCGCCCGGCGTGCTGGGCGGCGGCATCGAGCAGGACGCCGACCCGCCGCCCCGGGTTCGGCAGCTCGCGGTAGCCGCCGCCGAGCACGGTCGCGCTGCCGGCGTCCGGCTCGGAGAGGCCGCAGACCATCCGCAGCGTGGTCGTCTTGCCGGCCCCGTTGGGGCCGAGGAAGCCGGTCACCGTCCCCGGCTCGCAGCGGAAGGAGATGTCGTTGACGACGGTGCGCCCGCCGAATCGCTTGGTCAGGCCCTTGGTTTCGATCATGGCCCCAAGCCTGCGGGATCGCCCGGCGGCTGGCAAGCGACCGCGGTCGATTCCCGCCCCTGCCGAAGTAGGTGATCGCCCCCGACTTCGGTAGGGGGTGGGGCCGCGGGCCGCCGCGTACGCTGTTCGCGGTGGACTCCGCGGGCGCAACGGCCGGGCTCGAGTTCTCCCGCTGGCAGCGAATGCTGCTGCCGGGGGCGATGGTCGGCGGCGACGGCGAGCATCGCACCTTCCGCGACTGGGTCGTCGACGCGGTGATCTTCCTGCTCGCGCTCGGGGTCGGGACCATCGTCCTCACCAGCACCTGGCAGGAGCACAGCGGCCTCTTCGCCGCGATCGACCTCTTGCTCGGTCTCGCCGCCTGCTCGCTGCTGTGGTTCCGCCGCGGCCACCCACTCGCGGTCGCGGCGGTGGTGCTGCCGGCCTCGGCCGTCTCCGGCCTCGCCGGCGGCGCGGCGCTGGTGGTCGTCTTCAATGCCGCCCTGCGCTGCGACCGCCGCGCCCTGGCCTGGATCGCGCTCGGCGCCTTCCTCGCCTCGGCCTCCTACTCCGCCCTGTTCCCCGCCGGCAGCTACCTCGGCGACATGCTGATCACGCTGCTGCTGATCGGGATCGCCGTCGGCTGGGGCCTGTTCGCGCGCTCGCGCCGCGCCCTCGTCGTCTCCCTGCGGGAGCGCGCCGCCCGGCTCGAGGCCGAAAGCCAGCTCCACGCCGAGCAGGCGCGGGAGGCGGAGCGGCGGCGGATCGCCCGCGAGATGCACGACGTCCTCGCCCACCGGATCTCCCTGCTCAGCCTGCACGCCGGCGCGCTCGAGTTCAGACCCGACGCACCGCCGGAGGAGATCGCCGCCGCGGCCGGGGTGATCCGCGCCGCCGCCCACGCGGCGCTGGAGGAGCTGCGCGAGGTGATCGGGGTGCTGCGCGAGGGGACGGAGGGGGCGACGCTGCCGCCGCAGCCCTCGCTGCGCGACCTGCCCGAGCTGATCGCCGAGGCGCGGGCGGCGGGGATGCGGGTGGAGGCGGAGATCGGGCTGCCACGGGACGGCACCGCCGCGGTTTCCGAGCTCAGCGGCCGCACCGCCTACCGGATCATCCAGGAGGGCCTGACCAACGCCCGCAAGCATGCCCCCAACGCCCGGGTCAGGGTGCGGGCGGGGCTGACCGCGGAGGGACTGCTCGAGGTCGAGCTGCGCAACCCGCAGCCGGTCGGAGCGGCGCTCGGGGGCGGCGCCGAGCCGGCGCTGCCGGGCGCCGGCAGCGGCCTGATCGGGCTCGGCGAGCGGGTCGGGCTGGCCGGCGGGGAGCTCAGCCACGGCCCCGACGAGCGCGGCGACTACGCCCTGCGGGCAACCCTGCCGGCGGAGCGCTGAGGGCCGTGGCAACCGACCGCGGCCCGATCAGGGTCCTGCTAGCCGACGACGACCCGCTGGTCCGCTCCGGCCTGCGGATGCTGCTCGGCGGCGCCGCCGGGATCGAGGTCGTGGCCGAGGTCGGCGACGGCAGCGGCGTCCTCGGCGCGGTCGACCGCCACCGGCCCGACGTCGTCCTGATGGACATCCGCATGCCCGAGCTCGATGGGATCGCCGCCGCCGAACTGCTCGCCGCCCAGCCGGCGCCGCCGGCGGTGTTGATGCTGACCACCTTCGACGCCGACGAGCTGGTCCTGCGGGCGCTCCGCGCCGGCGCCGCCGGCTTCCTCCTCAAGGACACGCCGCCGGCGGAGATCGTCCGCGCGATCGAGCTGGTCGCCGCCGGCGACAGCATGCTCTCCCCCGCCGTCACCCGCCACCTGATCGAGCTCGTCGCCGGCGGCGGCAACGGCGACTCCCGCCGGGCTGAGGCAGGCGAGCTGGTCGCCCGCCTCAGCCCGCGCGAGCTCGAAGTCGCCGAAGCGGTCGCCCGCGGCCTCTCCAACGCCGAGATCTCGGCCGAGCTGCACCTCTCGGTCCCGACCGTGAAGGCCCACGTCTCGAAGCTGCTGGAGAAGCTCGGGGCCGGCAACCGGGTCCAGATCGCGCTGCTGATGCGGGACGCGGGCGCCAGCTGAGCCGCTGCGCTAGAGCTCGCGGCGCTGGACGATGCCGGTCTGCAGGGCGCGCTCGGCGAGCGCGACGCGCTTCTGGTTCTGCGGCAGCGCCCCGACATCGAGCTTCTCGAACAGGGCCCGGAGGTGGGTCTTGACGGCGTCGACCGAGAGGTGGAGCTCGGCGCCGATCTCGCCGTTGGTCGCCGGGGTGGCGAAGTCGGCGCCGTCCTTGTAGGGGCGGCAGAGGGCGACCAGGACCCGGCGCTGGGCCGGAGAGACGGTGGCCGCGGCGCTGACCTCGCCGGCGATCACGGTCGATTCCGGCACCCCCTCCCCCGGCCGCCGGTAGACCACCGCGGTCTGGCCGAAGCGCATCGTGTCGCCGTCGCGCAGGTGGCGGCGGCCGTGGACCCGCTCCTCGTTGACGAAGGAGCCGTTGCGGGAGAGGCCGTCGTCGACCAGGGTGCACTCGTCGCGGACGACCTCGATCTGGGCATGCAGGGCCGAGACCTCGCCGTCCCAGCCGAGGCGGACGTCGGCCGAGTCGCCGCGGCCGACCCAGAGCTCGCCGGCGCCGGGCTCGACCGCGACGATCCGCTGCCCGCCCTCACCGTCGCGGAAGACGAGGAACGGCCGGCCGCCGCGTTCGGCTTCGATCTGCGCCTTCAGCTCCGGTGCGCTGGCCAACGGGCGGTCGCTCATCCGGCGATCCTAAGGACCTATCTCAGTTAGGTCCTGAGTGGAGCCGTTCCGCTTGCCCGCGCGAAGAAGAAGGAACAGCCGGCGGAGGGGCGCCGGTACCGACCATCCGTCCGTCGTCTTTCGTCCTCGCGGACGAATATCCGACCCACTTTTCAGGCGGGAAACGGCCCAGGAGTAGGACACTCCGGAGCAGTGTCGGAAAGCGTCCAGAACTTCTTCTTCAACTGGTATCCAGTCTTCGGCGTCCTCTTCATGTCGATGCTGCTCTTCGTCTTCCTGCGGCTGATGCGGGCGACGATGGGCTCGACCAAGCCGGAGACGGTGAAGGCGAGCCGGACCAAGCCGGTCCTCTGGGAGGAAGTGCAGGGGGTCGACGCGGCCAAGGACGAGCTGATGGACGTGGCCGAGTGGCTCCACGACCCCGGTCGGTTCGCCAAGCTCGGCGCCCGCCCGCCCGGCGGGGTGCTGCTGTACGGGCCGCCGGGGACCGGCAAGACGATGCTGGCCCGCGCCGTCGCCGCCCAGGCCAACTGCGACTTCTACGCCGCCTCCGGCTCCAGCTTCGTCGAGATGTTCGTCGGCCGCGGCGCCGCCCGGATCCGCCGCCTGTTCAAGGAGGCGCGCAAGTCCGGCCGCGCGGTCGTCTTCATCGACGAGCTCGACGCGATCGGCGGCGCCCGCTCCGGGGGCGGTGGCGACGGCGGCACCAGCGAGCGCGAGCAGGCGCTGAACCAGCTCCTGGTCGAGCTCGACGGGTTCGAGAAAGCTGACGCGACGGTGATCGTGATCGCCGCCTCCAATCACGTCGACAAGCTCGACAAGGCGCTGCTGCGGCCGGGGCGCTTCGATCGCCGGGTGCTGGTCTCCCCGCCCGACCGCGACGGCCGCGAGGCGATCCTCCGCGCCCACGCCGAGGGCAAGCCGCTGGCGGCCGGGCTCGAGCTCGCCGACGTCGCCCGCAAGACGACCGGGATGACCGGCGCCCAGCTCGCCAACGCGCTCAACGAGGCGGCGATCATCGCCGGCCGCGCCGGCCGCGGCGCGATCGAGCGCGACGACCTCGACGAGGCGCTGCTGCGGCAGTCGGTCGGCTCCCAGCAGACCCGCCGCCTGACCGAGAAGGAGCGCCGCCTGGTCGCCTACCACGAGGCCGGCCACGCGCTCTGCTTCCGGCTCGTCAGCAACGGGGCGCCGGAGATCATGAGCATCGTCCCGCGCGGCTCGGCGCTCGGCTTCGTCGCCCCCGCGGTCGAGGAAGACCGCTACCTGAAATCCCGCGGCGAGCTGCTCGACGACGTCGTCACCGCGCTCGGCGGCCGCGCCGCCGAGGAGGAGGTCTTCGGCGAGGGCTACTCCGGCGTCTCCTCCGACCTCTCCCACGTCTACGCGATCTGCGCCCAGATGGTGACCGAATTCGGGATGGGCGTCGCCCTCGATCACGACGGGCCGCCGCCGATCGCGATGCCGGTCGGCCAGTGGCAGATCTCCGACCAGACCCGGCGCGACGTCGACCAGGCGTCGATGACCCTGGCCCGCGACGCCTACCGCCGCGCCCGCGCCCTGCTCGCCGCCAACCGCGAGTGCCTCGACGACCTGGCCGAGGAGGCGCTCGAGCGGGAGACCCTGAGCCGCGAGGAGCTGGAGGAGGTCTTCGCCCGCCACCGCCTCCGCGGCCTGGCCGAGGCGCGTACCTCCGGGGCGGCGATGGTGGCGATGAGCCGCGACCACCGCCGCGAGTAGCGCCCCCCGGGGCGCCGCGGCGCTTTGTCCCCGCATAGCGGGGACAACGTCACCGGAGTCGCGGGACGGCTCGGGCTTTGTCCCCGCTATGCGGGGACAACGTGACGGGAGTCGCGGGGTAGGTTGGCGGGGTGGCGGACGAAGCGAGGTGGTGGCTGATCCGACCGGCGCAGAACCTGAAGCCGGCGACCTACCGCTGCCCGCTCTGCGGCAACCACCTGCCGGCGCTCTCCGAGCACTTCCTGATCGCGCCCGAGGGCGACACCAGCAGGCGCCGCCACGCCCACACCGCCTGCGTCAAACGGGCCCGCCAGGCGGGGCGGCTGCCGACCCGCGACGAGTGGGCGCGGACGCAGCCGCGGCCGCCCTCGGCGCTCTCCCGCCTGCGGGACCGGCTCTTTGGCGGCACTGAATGACGGATTCGCCCGCGCGATGTGACGAACCGCCCCCGCTACCGTAGTGCTCACATGCGCAACCGAATGCTGCTCCCCATCGCCCTTGTCCTCTCGCTCCTTATCCTCGCCGCCCCGGCGGCGGCCCTCGGCGCCGAACGGACCGTCTCGGTCGAAGCGACGACGACCGTGAAGGTCCCGAACGACAGCGCTTCGGTCGGGCTCGGCGTAAGCCTCACTCGCGGTAGCCGCGGTGCCGCGCTGAAGGCCGTCTCGGCGAAGCTGAAGAACGTCATCGTCGCGGTCCAGGGGATCCCGGGGGTCGGCTCCGGCGACGTCAAGACCGGGCGCGTCGGCGTCGCCAAGCTTCGCGGCGGCCAGTTCCGGGCCGGCGAGGGAATCACCGTCACCCTGCACCAGCCGGCCAAGGCCGGCGACCTGATCCAAGCGGCGATCGGCGCCGGCGCCACCGGCGTCCGCGGCCCGGTCTACTTCGTCGGCGACACCGAAGCCGCCTACGCGACGGCGCTCGGCGCCGCCTTCCAGAAGGCCAAGGCGAAGGCCGCCACGCTCGCCGCCCAGGCCGGGGCGACGCTCGGCCAGGCGCTGACGATCACCGAAGGCGGCAAGCCGGAAATCGTCCCCTACCCGGCCGCCAAGCACGCCCCCAGCTCCGGCTGCGGCGTCTCCAGCCCGGCCGCCGGGGCTCAGCAGGAGGCGTGCGCGGTCGGGCCGGTGACGGAGACCCGGGCGCAGGGAAGTGTCGGCAGCGGCCGCACCCGGATCACGCTGCGGGCCCGACGCCCGGGCGCGTTCGCGGCCCGGACCGTGGTCGTCGTCACCAACTTGCCCGCGGCCGCCGCCGGCACCCGCGCCGTCGCCGTGAAGGTGCGGTGGGCACCGGGCTTCAGCTTTGCCTGTCGCCAGCAGGCCTCGCCGCCCGCGACCTTGGCGCCAGGGGCGCGAAGCAGGTGCAGGCCCGCCGGGAGCTTGGTGCAGACGGAGAGGTGGCGAGCCGGTTCGGCGCCGCTCGCGCTCACCGTCGCCCCGAAGCTGACCACCGCGGTCGGGTGGACGACGCCGCCGGGGCCGTCGAGCTCGAGCCGCAGCCGCGCCGGCTCAGGCTCCATCTGCCCGCCGTGGTGCTTGGCGCCGGTCGGAGCCGGGGCGGGGGCCGGCGGCGGTTCGAGCGCGGCCGGGTCGAGCTGGATCGAGACCGCGACCACCTGGGTCAGGTACTGCTCGAGGCTGGTCGACTCCTCCAGCGTCGCCGCGGTGGCGCCGTTGCCGAGGATCCCGTCGGCGCTGAGTACGTTGGCGTCGAAGCCGAGCTGGTTCAGGTAGTTCGGCGTGCGGCCGCCGAGATCGACCCCGCGGAAGGCGATCGAGCTGTTGAACACGTTGTTGGGCGGGTTGGCGGCGTCGGAGACGGGGGTGCCGTCGAGCAGCAGGCGGTCGCCGCTGGAGCCGCGGTCGCCCTCGTAGGCGACGACGCCGACGTTGGCCGCGACGGTTCCCGCGGCCGTGGTCTCGAGCCCCGAGACGCCGATCCGCAGCGGCGCTTCGCCGGCTTTGATCGAGGCCAGGCCTTCGAAGACGCGGACGCTGTGCGGGGCCGCGGCCGGGTCGGCGTAGGCGACGACGAGCGACCAGCCGGCGTAGCGGTCTTTCCCGGTCCCGGCCTGGACGTTGGCGACTATGTAGGTGCCGGAGCCGGCGGCGGCGACCAGGGGAGTGACGTTGGCGAAGCCGGTGTAGGCGCCGGCGATCGCGGCGCTGTCGTTGACCGTGGCGCTGAGCGGCGCGTAGCCGAGCGCGCCGGGAACCCGCAGCAGGACCGAGCCGCGGCTCGCCGGCGACGGAGCAGGCGCGCCACCGGCGCCTTCGCCCCTGCTCGTCCGCGCCCCGTAGAAGAGCCCGGCGAACTCGACCCTGGCGCCGGCGGGAAGGACCAGGGTCGCGCTCGAGGAGTCGAAGGTGGCGGGGTCGGAGTCGACGTCGACCAGTTCCATCTCGTAGTTGTTGTTGTTGAGCGCGGCGGCGCCCCCCTGCCCCTGGCGGGCGGCGATGCATTCTGCGTTGGCGCCGCCGGCGTCGGGGCAGGTCATCAGGGTGTTGGCGGCGAGGGTGAGATCGCCGCGGCCGCTGCTCTCGAAGCGGGTCGCAAACGGGACTTCGGCGCCGGCGGCGCGGGCCGCCGCCGGCAGCGCCAGCGCCGCCAACAGCGTCAGCAGGAACAACCGCGGCAACGGAGCTTTGCGGGCGCCTGGCATCGAGATGCGCAATTCTAGGTAGCGGCGCCCCGAGCTCCGGCCCGGGCTCGGACGAACGTCCGCCGCCGGCACTACTTGTGCAGGCCGGCGACCGGGGTGCCGCGGATGACCTTGGCGCAGTCCTTCGGTGCCGGGTCGATCGAGTCGATGATCGCGATGCCTTCCGGATGGCCGGTGCGGCCGCACTGGATGTACCAGTCCTTGACGCCGTCGGCGGCGACGATCGTGTCGTCCCCGCCGCGGCCGAAGAAGCTGTCGACGCCGGGCTGCCCGAGCAGCATGTTCGGCCCCGAGTCGCCGATCAGGACGTCGTTGTCGAACGAGCCCTCGATGTCCTCGATCGACGGCGCCAGGCGGACGTGGCGGCAGTTCTTGATCGCGTTGATCCAGGCCGAGTGGGCGGCCAGCGAGATGTAGAGCGTCCCCGGGTGGGCCTGGGTCTCGGCGAAGGAGGCATCGTCGCGTCCGGGCCCGCCGACCAGGGCGCCGCCGGCGCAGCCGCCGCCGGCCGCCAGCAGGTCGCCGCCGCCTTCCCCGTAGAGGTAGGTCGGGCCGGGGAGGCCGCCGATCAGCCCGTCTTCGCCGTCGCCGCCGTAGATCTTGTCGGCGCCGGGACCGGACTCGATCAGGTCGTCCTCGGGGCCGCCGTGGATGACGTCGTTGCCCTCGCCGCCGGCGAGGCGAACGAAGTCGACGGCGGCGAGCGAGCCTTCGACCTGCAGCGAGTCGTTGCCGGGGCCGAGGTCGACCATCATCCAGCGCGCCGGCCCGAGGGCGGGGCAGCTGACCCGCTTCGGGTCGCCGCCGAGGTGTTCGCAGCCGGGGCCGGTGGCGAGGGCGGCGGCGGCACTCACCCCGAAGCTCTGGGTCGCTTCGTCGAAGGCAACCGTGAGGTGGTCGGGACCGGCGCCGCCGACCACCTGCAGGCCCCCGCCCCCGGCGCTGTCGGGATCGAGCTGGACGTAGGCCGAGCCGCGCGGCCTCGCTTCGGGCCCGCAGGAGAGGTGGGTGCGGCCGCCCCGGCAGGCGTCCTTGCCCTGGCCGCCGTTGAGCGTGTCGGGGCCACCGCCGCCGATCAGGGTGTCGTTGCCGGGGCCGCCGTCGAGCGAGTTGGCGGCGCCGTTGCCGATCAGGGTGTCGCGGAAGGCGGAGCCTTCGAGCGACTCGAAGCGGAAGAGCCGGTCGTGGCCGTCGCCGAAGGCTTTGTGGGCGGGCAGCGAGGCCCAGACACCGCTGCCCTTACCGCCGGCGACGGCGGTCGAGAAGGAGGCGATGTCGCCCTTGCCGGGGCCGCCGTCCATGCGGTCGTAGCCGTAGTCGCCGCGCACCAGGTCGTAGTTGCCGGGACCGCCGCTGACGGTGTCGATGCCGAGGCCGCCGCTGACTTCGTCTTCGTTGCCGGGGCCGCCCAGCACCTTGTCGTCGCCGAGGTCGCCGAAGACGCGATCGGTGCCGGGGCCGCCATCGAGCAGGTCGTTGCCGCGGCCGCCGTGGATCAGGTCATCACCGGCGCCGCCGCAGATCGTGTCGTTGCCGAGGCCGCCGTAGATCGTGTCGTTGCCGCCGAGGGCGACGATCACGTCGGGCTTGTCGGTGCCGTGGATCACGTCGTCACCGCTGGTGCCGACGATCGTCGCCTTCTTGCCGTGGCAGCGCGGCGCTTCCGCCTTCCCCTCGGCCCCACCCGCGCTCTGCGCGAAGACCGTGATCCCGGCCAGGATCACGGCCAAGCTCAACCACCCCCTCGGCTTCACCCCGCGAATCGTATTGAGCGGGAGGGCGGCTGGGGCGGGGCGAGGGACGGCGCGGGATCAGGGTTGGGCGTGAGGGGCGTCGGGGTCCCCTCCCAAAACGCTCCGCCTTGCGGCTCCGCTGGAGTGTTTTGGGAGGGGACCCCGACGCCCCTCTCACGAAACGCATGAAATCGCCACCCCC
>JAFDWC010000068.1 GCA_018268655.1 Actinomycetota bacterium | reverse complement strand
GAGGGGCGTCGGGGTCCCCTCCCAAAACACTCCAGCGGAGCCGCAGGCGGAGCGTTTTGGGAGGGGACCCCGACGCCCCTCACGCCCAACCCCGATCCCGCGAACCGTGCGAGTCCTAATCAGACGGTTCAGCGATCGTAACCGTAGGTCCTTGACCGCCCCACGGGCGGAAATCTAAGGTCGCTCAGCGCGGCGATGCAGGCTGCGAACTGGGACTACACACGGGGAGCGAATGGGAATGGCAGCTTCAACCGGCAGTGCTCAGGCAGGGGAACTACGTCACGGGGCCGTTGGTCTGCTGCAGACCTTCGGCCAGTCCTTTGCGCTGCTGGCGCTGGCGCTCGGGAGCGCCACCGGCACCACCGCGGTCGCCGGCTACGCGGGCGCCGCGACGCCGCTCGTCTACGTGCTCGGCGGCATCGCCAGCCTTTGCCTGGCCTCGGTGATCATCCGCTTCACCAAGCGGATGGCGAGCTCGGGCGGGCTCTACACCTTCATCTCGCGCGGCCTCAACCCGAGCGCCGGCTTCCTCGGCGGCTGGCTCTACACGATGGGGTTCGCCGCCGGGATCTCGTTCGTGATGGTGATCGGCTCGACCTACCTCTCGACCGTCCTCACCGACCACCTCCACGTCCACCTCGGCTGGTTCCCGGTCTTCCTGATCCTGATGGTGCTGCTGACCTTCCTCGCCCTCGTCGACATCGGCCTCTCGCTGAAAGCGCAGCTGATCGCGGCGGGGATCGGCGCGACCGCGATCCTGATCGGGATGTTCGCCGTCCTCTTCCAGGGCGGCGCCGAAGGGGTCTCGCTGCAGCCGTTCAGCCCGAGCCACCTCGGCAGCGTCGGCGACCTCTTCCACGGCCTCGTCTTCGCCTTCGGCGCCTTCATCGGCTTCGAGGCGGCGATGGTGCTCGGCGAGGAGGCGAAGGAGCCGCTGAAAGTGATCCCGCGCGCGGTCCTCACCGCGGTCCTGACCGGCCTCGTCTTCTACGTCTTCGTCACCTTCTGCCTCTCGATCGGGTTCGGCCCGGCTAACGCCGCCGAATGGGCGGAAAACCCGACCGCCTACGACACCATCGTCACCCACTACGTCGGCAGCGGCCTCGCGGTGGTGGTCGATTGCGCGGTGGCGCTGGACGCCTTCGTCGCCTCGCTGGCGGCGACCGTGCTGGTCTCCAGGGTCGTCTTCGCGATGGCCCGCGAGGGAGGGCTGCCGAGCCCGTTCGGTTACACCCACCCCCGCTTCAAGACGCCGTGGGTCGGGGTCCTGGTCTCGATCGTCCTCACCGTCATCCTGGTCACCGTGCTCGCCTACATCAAGTGGGACCCGTTCACCTACTTCGCCTTCATGGCGACCGCCGCGACCTTCGCCCTGCTCGCCGCCTACATCCTGGTCGCCGCCGCCGGCGTCACCTATTTCTGGCGCGAGCGCACCCTGCCGCACGTCCGCTACAACCCGGCCCTCGACCTGATCGCACCGGTGATCGCGATCGCGATCTGCGCGCTCACCATCTACTGGTCGGTGGTGCCGGAACCGCCCTCGCCGCTCAACGCCGCGGTCTGGGTGACCGCCGGTTGGCTCGCGCTCGGGATCGTCATCCTGGTCTGGATGAAGGCGACCTCGCCGGACAAAGTGGCGCGCTTCGGCCAGACCCTGGGTGAGGAGGCGGAGATGGAGCGCCGGCCCGGCGACCGCCTGGTCGACGAACCGGCCCTGGCCGGAGGTGAGCATGGCGAGGCATAACCTCGGGCCGGTCTCCGGCTTCCCGCTGGGAGCCGCGCGCATCGTCGAGGTCGAGGGGCGGTCGATCGGTGTGGTCAACACCGGCGACCGCTTCTTCGCCCTGCGCAACGTCTGTCCCCACCAGGGCGGCCCGCTCTGCCGCGGGCGGGTGATGGGCTGGCTCGAATCCGAGCGCCCCGGCGCCTACAGCTACACCGAGGGCCGCTACCTGATGGAGTGCCCGTGGCACGGTTGGGAGTTCGACCTGGAAACCGGCCAGTCGTGGTTCGACCCGGCGAAGACCCGGGTCAAGCCCTACCCGGTGACGGTCGGCGGCGCCGCCGAGCCGTCCGCCGAGGACGCCGAGCCAAGCGGGCGCCAGCCGGGCCCCTACACCGCCGAGGCGTACGCCGTCGCGGTCGAGGAGCAGTATGTGTTCATCGAGGTCGGAAGGTAAGTGCGTCAGGAGGTATCGGAATGGGACTGATCGACTGCGACATCCACCACATGCTGCCGAGCCAGGCGCAGATCATGCCCTACCTCGACGAGCGCTGGCGCCGCTACCACGAGCGGTTCGGGATGCGCGGCCTGCTCGAGACCCAGTACTGGGTCACCACCACCCACGTCGCCGCCGCCCGCGTCGACTCGTTCCCGCCAAACGGCCTGATGCCGGGCTCCGACCTGCCCTTCCTGCGCGAGCAGCTGCTCGACGAATGGGGGATCGACTATGGCGTCCTCAACGTCTCCGAAGTGTTCCAGTTCAGCGCCCAGAAGGGCGATTACGGCGCCGCCCTGACCCGGGCGATCAACGACTGGACCCTGGCCGAGTGGCTGGAGCCGGAGCCGCGCCTGCGCTCCTCGATCGCCGCCACCGTCGACAACGTCGAGGCGGCGCTGGGCGAGATCGAGCGCCACGGCGAGGACCCGCGCTTCGTCCAGGTCCTGATCACCCTCCGCAACGAGGCGCCGATGGGCGACAGGCGCTACTGGCCGATCTACCGCGCCGCCGCCGAGCGCGGGCTGCCGATCGCCGTCCACGTCGGCGGCATCGCCGGCCACCCGCCCTCGGGCGCCGGCTGGCACTCCTTCTACTTCGAGATGCACACCGGCCACGTCCAGCCCTACCAGGCGCATGCCGCCAGCCTGGCGCTGAACGGGGTCTTCGACGAGATCCCGGAGCTGAAGATCGTCTTCGTCGAGGGCGGCTTCAGCTGGATGGTGCCGCTCTCCTGGCGGCTCGACCGGCTCTGGGGCGTGCTTCGCGAGGAGGTCCCGGACCTCCGCCGCGCCCCCTCGGAGTACCTGCGCGAGCACTTCTGGTTCACCACCCAGCCGATCGAGGAGCCCGACGACGAGGCCCAGTTCGAGTACATGGTCGAGGCGCTCGGGCTCGAGGAGCGGCTGATGTTCGCCACCGACTACCCGCACTGGGACTTCGACGCCCCGGACCGGGCGCTGCCCCGCTACCTCTCGGCCGCGGCCAAGGCGAAGATCTTCAACGCCAACGCGCGCAGCCTCTATGACCTGCCGGCCGCGGCGGAGGCGCTGGCGTGAGCCCGGTCTTCGACTGCGACGTCCACTGCGACGTCCCGGGGCTGGAAGCGATCGCCCCCTACCTCTCGCGGCACTGGCGCGACCGCTTCGGCGAGAACCGCTGGGCGGGGCCGGCCGGGATCGGCCACGTCTACCCGCCGGCGGTCGTCTCCGAGCGGCTCGGCGACCTCGAGGCGGTCCGCGCCGCGGCCCTGTCCGGACCGGCCGACCGGGCGCTCCTCAACTGCTACTACGGGGTCGAGATGATCCGCCACCCGGACCTGACGGCGGAGCTCTCGGCGGCGGTCAACAGCTGGCTGCGGGAGGAGTTCCTGGCCGCCGACGACCGCCTCCGCGCCTCGCTGGTGGTGCCGGTCGAATACCCGGAGGCGGCGGCGGCGGAGATCAGGCGCTGGAGCCGCGAGGACGGCTTCGTCCAGGTGCTGATGCCGGTCGTCTCGCAGACCACCTACGGCAACCGCCGCTACTGGCCGATCTACCGCGCCGCCGCCGAGCGCGGCTTCGCGATCGGGCTCCACTTCGGCGGCGTCAGCGGCGCCCCGCCGACCGCCAGCGGCTGGCCTGACAGCTACATCGAGGAGGTCGCGGCCAACGCAAGCGTCTTCCAGGGCCAGCTCCTGAGCCTGGTCGCCGAGGGCTTCTTCCAGGAGTTCCCGGGCCTGCGGCTGACCCTGATGGAGAGCGGCGTCACCTGGCTGCCGACGATCCTCTGGCGCTTCGACAAGATGTGGAAGAGCTACCGGCGCGAGATCCCCTGGGTGAAGCGGCTGCCCTCGATCGACCTGCGCGAACGGGTGCGGCTGACGACCCAGCCGCTCGACCTCCCGACCGACCCCGGCCGGGCGCTGGAGTTCCTCGAGACGATGGAGCTCGAGCCGCTGCTGCTGTACTCCTCCGACCGGCCGCACCTGCACGGCGCCGACTGCGAGGTGCTGATCGAACGGATGCCCGCCGAGCGCCGGGCCAAGGTCCTCTACGAGAACGCCGAGCAATGGTACGGGCTGGCGTAGCCGCAGCGGTCCCGGCCGAGGTCCTGGCCTTCCGCCGCCGCTTCTCGATCTTCGAGAGCAAGGTCCACCTGGCGACCAACGCCAAGGGGGCGCTGGCCGACGTCGTCGCCGACGCCAACGCCGAGTACCTCGAGAGCTGGCGGACCGAAGGCGCTCCCTGGGGCCTCTGGGCCCAGCGCCACGAGGAGCTGCGAGCCGCCTTCGCGAAGCTGATCGGCGCCAAGACCGAGGAGATCGCCGTCTGCCCGGCGGCGACCAGCGCGCTCGGGGTCCTCGCCAGCTGCTTCGAGTGGAGGGAGGGGCGGCCGGCAATCGCCTTCGACGACTACAGCTTCCCCTCGGTCACCTATCTCTGGCACGCCCAGGCCCAGCGCGGGGCGGAGGTGCGGCGGGTGGCGCCGGACGCCGCCGGCGAGCTGCGGCCCGAGGCGTTCGACCCGGTCCTCGACGAGGATCTGCGGCTGCTCTCGGTCGCCCACGTCTGTTACAAAAACGGCCACCGGGTCGACCTGCCGGCGCTGGTCGAGCGCGCCCACGCGGTCGGCGCCCTGCTCGTCGTCGACGACTACCAGAGCTGCGGCAGCCGCCCGCTCGACGTCCACGCCGCCGGCATCGACGTGCTGACGGCGGGCACGGTCAAGTTCATGCTCGGCTCGCCTGGGGTCGCCTTCCTCTACGTCGCCGAGCACCTGCACGCCGACCTGCACCCGACCCTGACCGGCTGGTTCGGCCAGCGCAACCCGGGCGACTTCCAGGTCGAGCGCAACGACGAGGCGCCCGACGCCGCCCGCTTCCAGGTCGGCACCCCGGCGATCCCCGCGGTCTTCGACAGCCTCGCCGGGATCGAGCTGATCGCCGGCGTCGGGCTGGAGGCGATCGGCGCCTGGATCGACAGCCTCACCGCGCTCCTGATCGACCGCCTCGACGAGGAGGGCTTCGTGCCGGCGACGCCGCGCGACCCGGCCAAGCGCGGGCCGCAGGTGGCGATTCGCACCACCGCGATGGACGAGGCGGTGGCCGAGCTGGCGGCGCGCGGGCTGATCGTCTCCAGCCGCGACGACAACATCCGGGTCGCCTTCCACTACTACAACACGCCGGAAGACATCGAGGCCCTGATCGCGGCGCTGCACTCGCTCGGCGGGCTGATGGTGAGACGGTGAGCGAGCAGCTCGTCTCAGCCGCCCTCAGCGGGCTCGACCGCTCGGGGATCCGCGAGGTGATGGACCTGGCGGCCAGCCTCGAGGACGTGATCCACCTCGAGCTCGGCGAGCCCTCCTTCCCGACCCCGCCGCACGTGGTCGAGGCGGTGAGCGCGGCGATCGCCGACGGCCGCGTCCGCTACACGCTCTCGCGGGGGACGCCGGAGCTGCGCGAGGCGATCGTCGCCAAGCTCGCGAGCCGCAACCGGATCGTCGCCGACAGCAGCGAGGTCGTCGTCTCCAGCGGCGGCACGACCGCGATCACGATCGCGATGATGGCGTTGCTCGACCCCGGCGACGGCGTCCTCTTCCCGGACCCCGGCTGGCCGACCTTCCGGCTCGCGACCGCCCTGCTGCGGGCCGATCCGCTGCCCTACGCGGTCCGGGCCGAGGAGGGCTACGCGCCGGACCTCGAGCAGGTCGAGGCGCTGGCGCCCTCGGCGCGGGTGCTGATCGTCAACAGCCCGGCGAACCCGACCGGCGCGGTGCTGGAGCGGGGCCGGATCGAGGCCCTGCTGGCGATCGCCGAGCGCCACGGGCTGACCGTGATCAGCGACGAGGTCTACGAGGACATCGTCTTCGAGGGCGAGCACGTGAGCGCCGCCGCGCTCGGCAGCGAGGCGCCGGTCATCAGCATCTTCAGCTTCTCCAAGGGGTACGCGATGACCGGCTGGCGGATCGGCTACGCGGTCGCGCCGCCCGCCGTCGCCGAGGCGATGGTGAAGGCGCAGGAGGCCGTCATCGCCTGCCCCTCCGACGTCGGCCAGCGAGCTGCCCTCGCCGCCCTGAACGGGCCGCAGGACTGCCTCGCCGCGATGCGCGAGTCCTACCGCGGCCACCTCGACGCGGCGCTGGCGGCGCTCGCCGCCGGCGGCCTCGAGTGCGTCGTCCCGCGCGGCGCCTTCTACGCGATGGTCGGCCTCGGGCCGGCCGCGCAGGACACCTTCGCCTTTGCCCGGCGGCTGCTGCTCGAGGAGCGGGTGGCGGTGGCGCCGGGGGAGACCTTCGGCCCAGCGGGGGCCGGCACGGTGCGGATCTCGCTCGCCACCGAGCCCGACGCGCTCGGTCGCGGGATCGCCGGGCTGGCCCGGGCCGTCGCTAGAACCACCACCGAGACGGGAGGCAGCTGAATGGATCGCAACGACGTCGAGTGGAAGGGCTACATGCCCGCCATCACCACCCCCTACCGAGCCGATGGGCCGGTCGACTTCGAGGGCTGGCAGACGCTGGTCGAGTGGATGGTCGCCGAGGGCATGCACGGGATCGTCGTCGCCGGCTCCAGCGGCGAGTGGTTCAGCATGGAGCCGGAGGAGCGGGTGGCGCTGTTCGAGCTCGCCCACGAGACCGTCGCCGGGCGGGTCCCGGTGCTGGGCTGTGCCAACGCGATCCGGGTCACCGAATCGCTCCGCTACCTGCGCGAGGCGGAGCGCATCGGGCTCGACGGGGTGGTGCTCGCGGTGCCGCCCTACGCGGTCCCCAACGAGGCCGAGACGGTCGCCTTCTACGAGAAGGCCGCCGCCGAGACCAGCCTTCCGCTCTGCCTCTACAACTGGCCGCGGGGGACCGGGGTCGACCTCTCGGTGGCGATGATCGAACGCCTGGCCGAGATCGAGACCGTGGTCGCGATCAAGAACTCGACCCGCAGCTTCGAGAGCTTCGTCGCCGCTTTCGAAGCGACCGGGGGGGAGCTGCGCCACTTCGGCTTCGGCACCGACGAGCTGAGCATGAAGCTGATCACCGAGCAGGGCGGCGACGGGACGATCGGCGGCGGCGCCGTGCTCGGCAACGACCACCCGGCCTACTACGAGGCGCTGTGGGCCGGCGATCTCGAGGAGGCGCGCCGCCGCGGCGGCCGCGACAAGGCATTCTTCGAGTTCTCGATGATGCCCAACTTCGACCCGACCTTCGCCTCCGCCCAGGCGATCATGAAGGCGGCGCTCAACCTGCGCGGGCTGCCGGGCGGCTGCCCGCGCCCGCCCTACCTGCCGCTGACCGACGAGGAGATCGCCCGGACCCGGGAGTTCCTGGCCGGGATCGAGGTGCCGATCGAGAATCCCACTGGCGACCCCGAGCTGACCCTGGGCGGCCGTGTCTCCTGAGAACGGGGAGGCCGCGGCGGCGGCCCGCACCGCGGTCATCACCGGCGCCTCGAGCGGGATCGGAGCCGCCACCGCCCGCGCCCTCGCCGCCGACGGGTTCAGAACCGTGCTCGCCGCCCGCCGCCAGGATCGGCTCGAGGCGCTGGCGGCGGAGATCGGTGGCGAGCCGGTGGTGGTTGACGTCACCGACCCGGACTCGGTGGCGGCGTTCGCCGCCGGGGTCGGGGCCTGCGACGTCGTCGTCCACTGCGCCGGCGGCGCCCTCGGGCTCGAGCCCCTGGCCGAGTCCGATGAGGAGCGCTGGCGCTGGATGTACGAGGCCAACGCGCTCGGCATGGTGCGGGTGACGAAGGCGCTGCTGCCGCTGCTGCTGGCCTCCGGCGACGGCCACGTCGTCGCCGTTACCAGCATCGCCGGCTTCGAGACCTACCGCGGCGGCTCCGGCTACGCGGCCGCCAAGCACGCCCAGCGGGCGGCGCTGCAGACGCTGCGGCTGGAGCTGCTGGGCCAGCCGGTGCGGATCACCGACGTCGCCCCGGGGATGGTCGAGACCGAGTTCTCGCTGGTTCGGTTCGACGGCGATCGCGAGGCCGCCGAGCGCGTCTACGCCGGGATGACGCCGCTCACCGGCGAGGACGTCGCCGAGTGCATCCGCTGGGCGGTCGGGCTGCCATCGCACGTCAACGTCGACGAGATCGTCGTCCGCCCGCGTGACCAGGCGAGGGCAACCGAGGTCTCGCGACATCTGGACGAGGACGATCGAGCATGAAGCCGGGCCGTCGCATCGTCACCGGCCACGATGCCGAGGGCCGCTCGGTGGTCGTCGCCGACGGCCCCGTCCCGGTCCTCCAGGAGCTGCCGGAAGGGTCCCGCTTCTTCGAGGTCTGGAGCAGCGGCGAGGCGCGGGCGCCGCTGGCGGCGCGCGAGCCGGAGCCGACCCGCGCCGGTGGCCCGGTGGCACCGCGCGGCGGCGGCTCGCTGGCGCGGGTGGTCGAAACCCCGCCCGGCGGCCGGGCACCGATGCACCGCACCGAGAGCCTCGACTACGCGGTCGTCCTCGCCGGCGAGATGACGCTGATCCTCGCCGGCGGCGAGGAGGTGATCCTCAGCCCTGGCGACGTCGTCGTCCAGCGCGGCACCGACCATGCCTGGGAGAACCGCGGCAGCGAGCCGGTGCTGATGTTCACCGCCCTCGTCGGTGCCGAGCTCACCCCCGAGCTGCGCGAGCTGCTCGGCGACGATCTCACCTTCTTCGACGACCCGCCCGCCTGAGCTACTCGTCGACCGCGGGCTGGAGCACGGCGACCCGCATCACGATCCGGGTCTCGGTCTGGGAGGCGCCGGCGTCGCGGCGGATCGCCAGCACGGTCCGGGCCAGCTCTTCGGAGTCGCGGCAGGCGACCCGCAGCTGGTAGTCGAAGCGGCCGGTGAGGAAGGCCAGTTCGCGCACCGGCGGCAGCTTCGCGACCTGCTTCTCGAATTTCTCCGGATCGGTGTTGGGCGAGAGGCGGGCGTCGACGATCGCGTCGAGTGAGCGGCCGACCCGGCCGAGGTCGACGTTGGCGGTGAAGCCGGTGATGACGCCGCGCCGTTCGAGCCGGCGCACCCGGTCCGCCGTCCCGTGCGGCGAGAGGCCGACCTCGGCGCCGATCGCGGCAAACGGCGCCCTCCCGTTCTCGCGCAGCATCTTGACGATCTTTCCGTCGATCTCGTCCATCACTGTGGAATCGACGGAAAATCTACCCTGGTCCGCTCAGATATTCACGGAGCGGGTGTGGGGTTGCGGAGCCGATCGGGCTCCGGCTCGGGTCAGGTCCGCTCGCGCAGGGCGAACTTCTGGATCTTCCCGGTGCCGGTCTTCGGCAGCTCGTCGAGGAACTCGATTCGCTTCGGGACCTTGAAGCGGGCGATTCGGCCGCGGGCGAACTCGCGCAGCTCCTCGGGGTCGGGCCGCTCGGCGCCGCGCAGGGTGGCGAAAGCGACTGGCACTTCTCCCCATTTCGGGTCCGGGGCCCCGACCACCGCCGCCTCGGCGATCGCCGGGTGCGCCATCAGCGCCTGCTCGATCTCGACCGTGGCGATGTTCTCGCCGCCGGAGATGACCACGTCCTTGAGCCGGTCGCGGATCTCGAGGTAGCCGTCGGGGTGCATGACGCCGATGTCGCCGGTGTGGAACCAGCCGCCCGTGAACGCCCTGACGGTCGCCTCCGGGTCCTCGTAGTAGCCGACCATGATGTTGTTGCCGCGCATCACGATCTCGCCAAGGCTCTCGCCGTCGGCGGCGACGTCGCGCATCTCCGGGTCGACCACCCGGATCAGCTCGGTGACGATCGTGGCGACTCCCTGGCGGGCCCGCAGGCTCGCCTGCTCCTGCTCGGAGCGATCGTCCCAGTCAGGGTTCCAGGCGCAGACGACGGTCGGGCCGTAGGTCTCGGTGAGGCCGTAGAGGTGGGTGACGTGGATGTTCAGCTCGGCCGCCCGGGCGAGCAGCGTCGGCGCCGGCGGGGCGCCGCCGACGAAGACCTGGACCGGGTTCGCGCAGGGCTCCGCCTGCTCGGCGTCGACCAGCATGAAGAGCACAGTGGGGGCGGCGCAGAGGTGGGTGACGCCGGTCCGCAGCGAGTCCCAGATCGGGCCCGCTTCGACGCTCCGCAGGCAGACGTGCCTGGCTCCCGAGGCGGTAACCGCCCAGGTGTAGGCCCAGCCGTTGCAGTGGAACATCGGCAGCGTCCAGAGGTAGCTGCTGCTGGCGCCGAGCCCGGCCTCGGCGATCACCCCGAGGGTGTGCAGGTAGGCGCCGCGGTGGCTGGTCATCACCCCCTTCGGCCGCCCGGTGGTGCCGGAGGTGTAGCTGATCGAGAGCAGGGCGCGCTCGTCGTCGGGGCGGCTCAGCTCGAGCGGCTGCGAGCGCTCGACCAGCGCGTTCCAGGACTCGCCAGGCAGCTCGCCCTCTCCCGTCCAGAGGACCCGTGGGGCGTTGGCGCCGAGCGCCTCGAGCGCCTCCGTCAGGGGCGCCCGCAGGCTGGCGTCGGCAATCACGACCCGGGCCCCGGAGTGCTCGAGGATGTAGGCGTACTCGGACCCCGCCAGCCGCGTGTTGAGCGGGACCAGGACCGCGCTCGCGCCCGGCACGGAGTAGTGGAGCTCGAGCATCTCGACGATGTTGGGCAGCAGCGCCGCGACCCGGTCGCCGGCCTCGACGCCGAGGCCGTCGCGCAGCGCCCCGACCCCGCGCCGCACCCGCTGGTAGTGCTCGCCGTAGGTGAAGGTGCGGTTGCCGTCGATGACCGCCGGGCGGTTCTCCCAGACCCTCGCGCTCCGGATCAGGAACGAGAGCGGGCTGAGCGGCATCTCCGAAACGGCCGCCTCGGTGTCCGTGCTGATCGTCATCTCTCTCACCGGTCCGACCGGTCGGCCGAGTCCGGGGTCGGATGCTAGCGGCCGTCGCGGGGAACGCTCGCCGGATGCTTCAGGCGGCGAGGGCGCGGTGGCCGAGCCCGGCCCACATCGATTCGAACTGGGAGGTGGTCCAGCTCAGGCGTTCGCCGGAGAGCGGGTCGTTGACCGCGATCGTGCCGGCGGCGAGGCCGGTGAGGACGACCGCGTGCTCGCCCCAGTTGATCCGGATCGTCCTGCCCGCCGGTGAGGCCCAGCTGGCGAAGGGGCCGGGGGAGAGCGCGACCCAGGCGAGGACCGGGTGGCCGGCGAGCAGCGCCGCGTAGACGCGGTTCGGTGAGCGCCCGGTCAGGTCGGTCATGGCGAGCCCATGGCTCTGCGCCAAGGCCCGGATCGGGCCCTGGTAGACGCCGAAGCCGCCGGCCGGCCCGCCGCCGTCGGCGCGGCCGACGAAGCCGAGGCTGGGGTCGCCCCAGACCTCTTCCCCGTTGGCGCCGGTCGTCGGGTCGAGCGGCTTCGCGTGGGCGACTTCGCGCTGCAGCTGCAGCTGGTCGACCGGCCGCCCGGCGTAGCCGAGGACCATCGACAGCGCCGTCGCCTCGCAGTCGTCGCGCAGCCGCTGCTTGATCAGGGGCACCGTGATGGTTGAGGCAATCGGGTGCTCGATCGCGGTCACGGTGCCGCCGCCCTGCCGCAGCGCCTGGTGCAGCGCCGCCGCGGTGGCGGCCTGGTCGACGGCGTAGGTGATCCTCGCGCGGCCGACGCGGGCAACGCGCTGACTCGGCAGCGCCTGCAGAGCGGCGGCGAACGCCGCCGGCCTCCGCATTGAGTCGACCTTCGCCCGCGCCACCGTGGTCCCGCCGAGCTCGAGGCGGACGAAGGCGGGCGGTGGTGGCTGCGCGGGAGCCGCGCCGCCGCTCGAGCGGGTGCCGAGCGCGATCGCGATCGCCGCGGCGACGGCGAGCAGGGAGGCCAGCGCGACCACCCGCCGGCGCCTGACGATGGCGCGGGTGGGACCGCGAGGGCCGGCGATCGAGCTCATCCAGGCGCGGCGGCCTTGGTGGCGGAGGCGATGCCGCCCTCGTGGGCGAGCAGCTCGATCCGGATCTCGTCGAATCCGGCCTCGAGCAGGGCGGCCTGCCACCAATCCGGCGGCGCCGGGTGCTCGCCCCTGCCGCTCAACAGGCGGAACCCGTTGGCCAGGATCCGCCGGTACCCGGCCGGGCCGCGGCGGGCGATCGCGCGGACCTTGGCGCCGACGATCGCACGGTTGCGGCCGATCCCCGGGCTCCAGCCGAACATCATGTCGCCGAAGACGAGGCGGCCGCCCGGCCTCAGCACCCGGAAGGCATCGGCCAGCGCCTCCTGCTTGCCGGCAGCGGTCAGGTGGTGGAAGCAGTAGTTGGAGACGACCAGGTCGATGCTGTCGTCGTCGAAGGGCAGGCTCACGGCTGAGGCCACCAGCGGGTAGACGTTGCCGACCTCGGCGCCGGCGAGGACCCAGCGCAGGTGCTCGACCATCGCCGGGGCGACGTCGATCGCCCAGACTCCGGCACAGCTGGGCGCGACCGCCAGTGCCAGCAGGCCGGTTCCCGAGCCGACGTCGAGCACCCGCTCGCCGGGCGCCGGCGCGGCGCGGGTGACGATCCGGTCGCGGAGGTCGCGGAAGCCGGGCGTGCGTGAGAGTTCGTCGGCCTGGCGGACGTGGCGGTCCCAGTCCTTGCGGCCCTCGAGTGGGGAGTGGGCCCGGGACGGCCCGACGGAGACGCCGACCCGCTCAGGGGGAACCGCGGGGCGATGGGCTTCGTCCATCGGCCCACCCTGCTGCGCCCGCTTAAGCCGGCGATGAGACAGGCGTAAGGAACGGCGAAAGTTCTGGTGAGAGGCCTTTCATGTTGACGCCGACGCAGCGCCGCCGCCGACTTGCGCCGCCCTGAACGGATAGATAGGGTGAAGCTTGCCAAATGGATAGGCGGGGGACGGGAGAGGGAGCATGAGCCATGGACTGGGAGGACGCCGCTGAACCGCGGCCGTAACCGAACCGAGGAGAGCGATGGACACCGAGATCCCACAGCTGACCCGCGGCGAGGCGGGGTTCGACGAGCGGCTCGCCGGGCTGCTCTTCAACGAGCTCCCGTTCGACCGCTCGCCCGAGCTGGTGCGCGCCCCGCGCGACGAGCAGGAGGTCGTCGAGGTGGTCCGCGCGGCGCGCCGCGACGGTCACCGGGTCGCCGTCCTCTCCGGCGGTCACAGCTGGATCGGGGCCCCGGTCCGCGACGGCGGGGTGCTGGTCGACATGTCGGCCTTCGAGCGGATCGAGATCGATCCCGAGTCGCGCACCGCGCGGGTGGGGCCGGCGGTCCGCAGCGGCGCCCTGGCCAAGGCCCTGGCGGCCGAGGGCCTCGCCTTCTGCTCCGGCCACTGCGGCACTCCGGCCGTCGCCGGCTACCTGCTCGGCGGCGGCCTCGGCCTCAACTGGGGCCGCTGGAAGCCCGCCTGCTTCGCGCTGCGCGGCATCCGGGTCGTAACCGCCGCCGGCGAGCTGGTCGTCGCCTCCGAGGACGAGCGGCGCGACCTGCTGTGGATGGCCCGCGGCGCCGGCCCGACCTTCCCGGGGATCGTCACCGAGTTCGAGATCGAGCTGCAGGACCGCCCGGCCGACACCAGGGTCTCCTCCTGGCTGTTCGACTTCGACGACCTCGGGGCGGTCGGGCGCTGGGTCGGCGAGGCCTCGCGCGGGCTGCCGGCCACGGTCGAAGTCGCGACCGCCGCGCTCGGCCCCGAACGCCCCGAGCACACCCCGGCCGAGGGCCTGCCGGAGCGGGTCGTGATGGTCGCCGCCACCGCCTACGCCGACGACGAACGCGAGGCGCGGGAGGCGCTGGCGCCGCTGGCGGCCGGGCCGGGCGTCCCGATCCTGGCCCGGGAAGAGCTCGAGCCGATCGCCTTCGAGCTTCTCCACGAGGCCTTTGACGCCGAGTACCCGGAGGGCCACCGCTATCTCGCCGACTCGTTCTGGACAGAGCGGGACGTCGAGGCCGCGCTGGTGCTCCTCCGCGACGCGTTCATTCGCGCTCCCTCCGGCAAGAGCAACGTGATGGCGTTGATGCCCGGCAACGGCGAGCGGCTGGGCCTGTCGCTCGAGCACGGTGCCTACTCGATGGACGAGCGCACCCTGGTGATGCCCTACGCCGTCTGGCAGGACCCCGCCTCGGACTCTGAGAACCGGGCCTGGATCGGCGAGATGTCGGCGCTGCTGGAGCCGATCAGCAGCGGTCATTTCGTCAGCGAGGCCGACCTCCAGGCCCATCCCGGCCGGCTTGCTCGTTCGTTTGCCCCGGCAAACTGGGAGCGGCTGCAGGAGCTGCGTGCGGAGTGGGATCCCGACGGCATCTTCCAGTCGCCGCCCGGGGCCGTTGCGTGACGCAAGGTGCGTTAGTTAGCATCGTCCCCGATGGGGGTTGACGAGGCGATAGGGACGGGCCCGCCGGTGGCCTCGGAATGGCTCGAGGGGGAGCAGCTGGCGTCCATCGCCGAGCTCCGCGGCTTCGAGTTCACGTCACGCCAGCTCGAGCTCTGGCGCTATCGCGGGCTGCTGCCTCGACCGGCCCGCCGCCATACCGACTCACGCTGGAACTACCCGCCGGGGACCGCCGCGCAGCTGCTGCGGCTGCTCGAGCTGCGCCGCGCCGTGCGTAGCCTGGAGCTGATCCGGATCGTCCTCTGGCTCGAGGGCTACCCGCTCGAGACCGGGCCGGTGCGCAGGGCGCTGGCCGAGTCGCTCGGCGAGCTGGCGGCGATGCTCGAGCAAAGCGATACCGGGGAGGGGGACGAGATCACGGCCCTCGCCGGCCGGCTGGCGGCGATGCGCGGCCGCGCCCTCGTTCCGCGCGGTCCGCGGATGAGCCGGATCGAGCGGACCAGGGCCTATGGCTACCTGCTGGCGCTCATCTTCGGCGACGCCGAGCAGCTCGCCAGCCGCGCCGCTGACGCGGAGCTTCTGGAGAAGATGCTTGGGGCGACCGGAGCGCCGTCCCTGGCGGCGGTCCTCGCGCCGCCGGCACCGGCGGCCGGACCGCCGCCGCTGCCGCGGCCGAGCGAGCTGGCGGCGCTTGCCGTGGCGGCCAGCGAGGCCGAGCTGGAGACGGCGCGGCGGGTGCTGCGGGCGATGGCCGGCTGGTGGCCGACGCTGGTGGCGCTGGTCGGCGAGCGGCGCGCCGATGGGGCGCCGCTGGCGGAGCTGGCGCGCGAGCAGCTGCAGCTGCTC
>JAFDWC010000067.1 GCA_018268655.1 Actinomycetota bacterium | reverse complement strand
ACGGCGCCGTCGCCGAGGAACCAGCGCGGCTCGTCCCAGCGCTCGGTGTGGAGCTGGCGCAGGTAGCTCTTCGGCGCGCTCAGCTCGCGCAGCGCGGTCATCCAGTAGGTGGCGACGCGAGGCTCGAAGACGAGCGGCTGGAAGGCGAGAACCTCCGGGTGGCAGCTGAGCAGCCGGGCCAGCCACTTCGAGCCGCTGCGCCCGATCGTCGTGATCATCGCCGGGTCGAGCTCCGCCTGGCGCGGCACCGCCAGCCGCTCGCGGCTGCCGGCCACCGTCGCCAGCGGCCGCGAGCTGCCGTCGCCGAGCACGGCGGCGACCTCGACCGAGAACTCGGGGGCCAGCTCGATCGCCCGCACCAGCAGCTCGAAGCCGCGCGCGCCGGCGGCGCCCTCGCCACCGCCCCCGGCTGGCCGGTTCGGCGCCACCTCGGCGCACACCCGCTCACCGTCGAGGACGCGGAAGGCGGCGATCTCCTCACCCGCCGGCGCCGCCGCCCAACCGCGCACGTTGAACGAGAAGACCTCGGCGCCGTCGCCCGGCGCCGGGCCGAGCAGGCCACCGCGGAGGCCGCCGTCCTCCCGGATCTCCACCGCTTCGATCCTCACCACCGTCATCGCCGCACCCCCTGACCCGCGACCGTCGCCGCGTGCGGGTCGAAGCGCTCCATCGTCGCGGCGATCTCCTCGCCCCACAGCTCCGAGTGGAGCCACATGTTGTAGTCGGAGAGGCCGCGCCGCGCCTCGGCCACATAGGACTGGCCCTCGAGGTGGTAAAGCTCGGCCTCCGGCAGATACCAGTTCTCGTACCCGGCCTCGGCCAGCCGCAGGCAGAGCTCGGAATCCTCGTAATCGCCCTGCACGTAGTGGAGCGGCAGCCCGCCGACCTCCTCGTAGCGCTCGCGGTCGACCAGGGCGCAGGCGGCGGTCACCGCCGGGACCGGCTGGGCGACCGCGGCGGCGGGGAAGCTCCGGTGCAGGCCCTTGAAGCGGTGGGCGTTCTCCCAGACCTCGGTCCCGGGCAGGCGGTGGAAGTAGAGCCCGGCGTGCTGCAGCGAGTCGTCCTCGTAGAGCAGCTTGGCGCCGAGCGCGCCGATCCGCTCCCCCGCGTCGTAGAAGCGGCACATCTCCCCCAGCCAGCCGGGCCGGTCGGGGATCACGTCGGAGTTGAGGAGCAGCAGCTTGCGCCCGCTCGCCACCGCCACCCCGTGCCGGTTGGCGCCGGCGAAGCCGCTGCCCGCGGTCGGGTTGACGACCCTGAACGGAAGCCGGTAGAGCGCGAACAGCTCCCGCGCCCGGGCCGCCAGCTCCTCCCGCTGCTCGACCGAGTCGAGTACGTAGACGAGCTCGGCTTCGGCCAGCTCGGGGTCGATCGAGAAGTGGAGCAGCTGGTGCTCGAGGAAGTCGAGTCGGCGGTAGAGCGGGATGATCACCGAGACCTCGGGGAGCTCGGGCGGCTCGCCGTAGGTGTCGACCGAGTCGATCTCCGCTTCGCCGACGATCCGCTCCTGCAGCCGGCTCAGCGCGTGGCGGCCGTGCTCGGCGGCGAGCCGACGGGGCGGCGCGTGGTTGCCGAGCTCGCCGAGGATCGTCGTCCGCACCGCCTGTGGGTCGGTGTTGACCGGCGGGCACTGGACCTCGACCGCGGCGCCGGCGGCGGTGTGCAGCTCGACCACCCAGCCGCTGCCGAGCCGGCTGGAGGCGGGGAGCTCGAAGAAGGCCGTGAAGCCCTGGTCGCGGTCACCGGCCCGCCCCAGCCCGGCGTAGAACTGGACGACGTCGGGCCGTTCGAAGCGGAAGGCGCGCTTGCTGAGGTCGACCCGGTGGCCCTCGGGCGAGACGACGACGATCCGCCCGCCGGCTTCCTCCTCGCGCGCCCAGCCGCTGATCCAGAACGAGCGCTCGTCGATCGCGAGGATCTGTTCGACCGCGAGGCCGATCGGCTGGCGCTCGTCGACGACGCAGATCGGCAGCCGCTCGCGCAGCACCTCGCGGACCCCGTGCAGCCGGGCGCTGAGCGCCGCCGAGCCGCCGTTGCCTTTGACCGCCGACTTGGCCACCCGCTGCAGCAGCTCGGCCCGCTGCTCGGCCGCCAACCCGGCGAACTCCTCGCGCAGCAGCGCCTTCAGCTCGTGCTCGTCGGCGTCGAGCGCCTTCCGCAGCCGTTTCTCCGCAACCGTCGCCCTAGCCACCGACAACCACCGCCTTCCTCGTCTCGACGTCTTCCGCATAGAGCTCGAGCAAGCGCTCGACGTGCGCGTCCATCGCGTACGGCTCGCGGATCCCCTCGCGCAGCTCCTGCCACAGCTGCGGGCTTGCCGTCGCCCGCTCGATCGTCCGCGCCAGGCTCCAGGCGTCACCGGCCCGGAAGTGGATCCCGTCGACGCCGTCCGCGACCTTCTCGGCCATGCCGCCGACGTCGCTGGCGATGATCGGACGGCGGTGGAAGAACGCCTCCTGGATCACCAGCGGCGAGTTCTCCCACCAGATCGAGGGGACGACGACCCAGTGCAGGCCCTCCATCAGGCGCGGCAGCTCGTCGTGGTCGTAGGGGCCGCGGAAGGTGACGCGGTCGCGCAGCTCGTCGCTGCGGACCGCGAACTCCTCCTGGAACTCCGGGGTCTGCAGCTCGAGGTTCGCCCCGTGCAGCCAGAGGTGCGCCTCGCACTCGGGGTCGAGCATCGCCATCGCGTCGAGCATCACCTCGGCGCCCTTGAAGCGGCTGAGCTGGCCGAAGAAGCCGATGTTGGTCGGCGTCCGCATCGCGGCGGGGTCGCCCGCCCGCCGCAGCGGCTCGCGGCGGCCGTACTCCTCGACCTCGATCCGGTCCTCCGGTATCCCCCAGCGCAGGTACTTGTCCATCAGCTGGGCGCTCGGGGCGAGGAAGCGGTCGACGTTGGCGAAGTGGCCCTTGACGAAGCGTTCGCGGAGGAAGAAGGCCTGCGGGCTCAGCTCCGGGAAGCATTCGTTGCAGCGGCGCGGCGAGGCTTCGGCGCAGAGCTCGTCGCCGAAGGTCCGCACCATCTGGCCGTCGCGGTGGCAGATCGGCAGGAACTCGTGCAGCGTGTAGACGATCGTCGCCTCGGGCAGCACGCGGCGGATCTGGCTCAGCAGGTCGACGCCGATGAAGTGGGTGTGCTGGAGGTGGACGACGTCGGGGCGCTGGGCGAGCAGGAAGTCGGTGAGGTGGCGGGTGTAGAGCGCCTTGTCGCGCGAGGTGAGGGTGAAGAAGTCGAAGTGCTCGGTCTCGGTGAAGACGAAGTACTGCCCCGGGTCGCCGTTGACGGCGCTGAACGGCGTCCCCGGGTGGGCGACCCGGCGCCGCGCCACGTTGGTCCCGATCCGGGCCAGCAGCAACGGCTCGACCCCGGGCGTCTCCCGCATCGCCTCGTACAGCTCCAGCGCGTAGGCCTCGGCCCCGCCGGGGTGCAGCGTCGGGTGGTTGTGGACGACATACAGAACCCGCAGGTCGCTCATCCCTCTCCTCTCTCGTCGATCGCGAAGACCCGCCCCAGGTGGCGCTGGTCCGCGATGTTTCTCAGGTCCTCCTCGAGCACCGCCGCGACCGCGGCGTGGTCGGCCAGCCAGCGGTCGACCGGGCGCGGCACGACGACGTAGTCGGCGCCCGCGCGCCCGCGCTCGTGCAGCTCGACGATCGCGCTGGTGGCGTCGAGGCCGACCAGCGGCAGCGCCGTCGCCCGCAGCGGCGCGAGGCCGGCGGCGATCCCCTCGCCGTGCTCTTCCAGCACCACCGACGCCGCGGTCCCCGGCAGCAGCAGCGCGAGGAACTCGCGCAGCTGCTCGACCGAGGCCCGCGGCGGCGCCAGCGGGGTCAGCAGCAGTGGTGGCGGCGGCTCGGCGCCGAGGCTGAAGATCGAGCAGACGCCGGGGGCCTCGGCGACCAGTGCCCCGTGGCCGGCGAGGTGGGCGCCGAGGCCCTCGTAGTAGTCGAGCCACCACTTGCTCGTCGCGGGGATCACCAGGTACTCGGCGCCGCGCCGGCGCAGGTCTTCGAGCTCGGCGATCACGGCGCCGCCATCGTGCGGATGGTGCCCGGCGTAACCGCCGTTCTCCGCCTGCGGGAAGTGGGCGGTCCGCAGGCTCGGCAGCTCGAGCAGCGCCGCGTCCCCCTTGCTGACGACGAGGACCGAGGCGCCGGCCGGGACGTGGGTCAGCACGGCAGCCTGCACGCGGCCGACCAGCTCCGCGTACTCGACCTCGCTGAGGCGCGCCTGCCCGCTCATCGCCCCGTCCCTCCAGCGAGGGTGTAGATCGAGCAGACGCCGCGCTCGGCGGCCGGGTAGCGCTCGCGCAGGTGCGCGGCGAAGCCCTCGTAGTGATCGAGCCACCAGTACGCCGTCTCCGGCAGGACCAGGTAGCCGGCGCCGGATTCGCGCAGCCGCTCGAGCTGGGCGATCGCGTCGGCGCTGTCGCGCGGGTGGTGGCCGAGGTAGCGTCCGGCGGGGTCCTGAGGGAAGTGCCCGGCGGGCCGGTCGCCGAGCGCGACCAGCTCGCGGTCGCCGCGGCTGACGACGAGGACGTCGGCGCCGAGCGGCACCGTCTCCTCGACCGCCGCCCGCACCCGCTCGACCAGCCGCCGGTAGCCGAGCACCGCCGTCGGCGCCGCGATGAAGCGCTCCTGCAGCGCCCGCGCCTCCTCCTCGAGGCGGCTCGCTTCGGCCAGCAGGCCACGGTGGTCGACCACGGCCGCACTGCCTGCGCAGTTGTCCCCGCTATGCGGGGACAACTGCGCAGGCGTCGCGGCAACCTCAGGCGTCGCCGCGCCCGTGCCGGCGATCGCGGTCAGCCGCATCACCTCCGCCAGCAGATCGGAGACCTGGCGCGCGTAGGTCTCGAGCAGCTGCTCGCGCTCCTCGCCGCGCCCGTCGTCGACGACGCCGAGCCGCGGCGAGACGCTGAGCCGCAGCGGGTAGCTCGCCGCGTACTCGACGTCGAGCAGGCCGTCCTCGAGGTAGATCGCGAGGTCGTCGCGGCGGACCGAGGCGCGCCAGCGCTCGCGGTAGCGGGCGACGCTCCGCTCGAACCGCTCGCCGCGCCCGCGCGAGGCCGACTCGAGGTGGACGACGACCGCCTCGTGGCAGTAGTGGACCTCGCCCCCGCGGGCGCCCGCGCGCAGGCAGAGGTCGACGTCCTCGAGCGAGTTGAGGTAGCCGCGGTCGAAGCCGCCGAGCGCCGCGAACGCCTCGCCCCGGACCAGCATGCAGGCGCCGGTCACCGCCTGCAACGGGCGCGAGCGGTTGACCTCGGGCGCGTCCTCCGGCAGGCCCGCGTAGAGGTGGTGCGGATAGCCGTCCTGGCCGAAGACCACGCCCGCGTGCTGGACCGTCCCGGTCGGGAAGACGAGCTTGGCGCCGACCACGTCGGCGCGCGGCCGGCGCGCGGCGTGGCCGAGCAGCGCCTCGAGCCAGCCGGGCCGCGGCTCGGTGTCGTTGTTGAGGAAGACCAGCGCCTCGCCCCGGGCCGCCTCGGCGCCGGCGTTGCAGGCCGCGGCAAAGCCTTCGTTGGCGGCCAGCGTGACCACCCGGATCCGCTCTCCGTACGCGCGCAGGAGCGCCGGGGTCGAGTCGGGCGAGGCGTCGTCGACGACGATCGCCTCGCAGTCAGGGGGCAGCAGCGGCAGCACCGCGTCGAGGCAGCGCCGGGTCAGGGCGGCGTGGCCGTGCACCGGCACGATCACCGAGGCCCGGGTCACGCCGGCACCTCCGCCTTCGCCTCGAGCAGGTAGATGTCGCCGCCGCGCTCGTCGGAGTGGACCGGCTGGTAGTGCTCGTCGAGGTGGGCGCGGAAGAGGTCGTAGTGCCGCAGCCACCAGCGGTAGGTGGGCGGCACCACGAGGTACCTGGCGCCGCCGGCGCGGAGCCGCTCGAGGTGGGCGATCGCCTCCTCGCTGTCGGCGGGATGGTGGCCGGCCCAGCTGCCGTCGGCGCTCTGCGGGAAGTGGCCGGCGCGGCGATCGTCGAGCGCCAGCAGCGCCTCGTCGCCGCGGCTGACGACGAGCACGGCGGCGCCCTCGGGCACGGTCGCGAGCACCGCCTCGCGCAGGTGCTCGGCCTCGCGCTCGTAGCGCGGGTTGGGCCGGCGGCCGTAGGGCTGCCAGTCGTGGCCCCACTTCTCCGCGTAGCGCGACTGGTTGGCGCGGAGGATGCGGCCGTACTCGCCACCCGCCACCAGGTGGCCGAAGGAGGCCTCGCCGAAGTGGTGGACGACGACGTCCTCGACGCAGCGCTGCTGGTAGCCCGCCGCCCGCGCCCGGTCGGCGTAGTCGTCGTCCTCGAGCAGGCCGACCTCGTAGCGCTCGTCGAGCGGCCCGAGCCGCAGGAACGTCTCCCGCCGCAGCGCCAGGCAGTACATCGCCGGCGAGCGCAGCTCCAGCCAGTCGCCGGCGAACTCGTGGGCGCGGCGGGCGGCGAAATCGAGGTATTCCCCCCAGCGGCGGTAATCGGCCTCGATCTCGGCCTCGTTGCCGATCCGGTTGGTCACCGGGCCGACCAGGCCGACCTCGGGATTGCGGAGGTGGGCGATCAGCCGCGGCAGCCAGCCCGGCGGCACCATCGTGTCGTTGTTGAGCAGGACCAGGTGCTCGCCGCCGGCCAGCCCGAGGCCCTGGTTGCAGGCGGCGGCGAAGCCGGTGTTGCGGCCGTTGAGAAGGACCCGGACGCGGGCGTCGGCGCGCGAGAGCCGGGTCAGGTACTCGGTGGTGCCATCGCTGGAGCCGTTGTCGACGACGATCAGCTCGAGGTCGACGTCGGCGCTGTGGGCGAGCACCGTCTCCAGGCAGAGGCGGTTGAACGGGAGGCCGCCGTAGGTGACGACGACGACGCTGGCGCTGCCGCGGCCGAGGCGCGGCGGCGCGTCCCACTGCGGCGCCGGCGGCTGGCGGGCGGCGAGCTGGACGGTCTCCGGCGGCAGCCGGGTCGGCCGGCGCGAGACCGGTTCCAGCACCATGTCGCGCGGGAACACCGTCTCCGGCCGGCGCGGGCGCGGCGCCTGCGGCCGGATGTCGAGCTGCTCGAGGAGGGGGCTGAGCACGGCCGTCGCCTCGAACTGCTCGCGGGCCAGCTCGCGCGCCGCCCAGGCGTGGATCGAGTAGTCGGCGTCGACCCGTTCGATCGCCTCGGCGGCGCCCTCGGGCGAGTCGAAGGCCAGCAGCCCGGCGCCGGTGGGGAGGGCGACGCCGAAGCCGGTGTCCTGGGTCACGACCGGTCGCCCCGAGGCCAGGTAGGTGGCGCTGCGATCGCTGAACCAACCGGTCCGCAGGCGAACGTTCTGGTCCTTGGCGACCGTGAACTCGCCGCGCGAGGAACCGACGTATTCACGGTAGCCGTCGATCCCGCGCGAGACCTCGAGCCCGTCGCGGACCAGCCAGCCGTGGTCGGTCAGCAACTCGCGGTCGCTCTCCTCCCAGCTGCTCAGGGCCAGCTCGAAGGCGGCGCCGGTGCGCCGCGGCAGGTCGAGGTGGCGGAGGAACTCGTGGTGCTTGCTCCAGGTGTAGCGCTCGCCGGCGAAGGTGACGTCGCGCCACTCCTGGCGCCAGTTCCCGATCGTCGTGAAGAGGTCGGCGGGCTGGGCGCTGCGGTCCGGCCAGAGGTCGAGCACGACCGGCTGGCGGGTGGGCAGGAAGCGGAAGCGCTCCTGCTCGGGGAGGCCGCAGTCGGGCTGGCCCCAGTTCTCGGCGAAGGTGAAGAAGGCGACGTGGGGCTCGAGGAACTCGATCGTCTCCGGGAGGCCGTGGTGGAGCTCGACCTGGAGCTGCACCGGGTCGGTCTCCAGGTAGACGAGGCGCCCGGTCGCGGCCAGCTCCGGCAGCGGCTGGGTGCCGCCGTGGAGGTTGAGCAGGAGGTCGGCGGACCCGTACAGCCGTTCCAGCTCGAGCTCGCTCATCCCGAAGCAGCTGCCGTCGTCGTGGAGGGCGCGGTAGGCCCAGCGGTCGGCGAGGCCGAAGCGGCGCATGATCGCGGCGATGTACTCCGCCGCCAGGGCCGAGCCGTCGTCGCCGGGGTCGCTCATCAGCATCGACGGGGTCCGCGCGTGCGTCTCGACGTAGTAGGCGTCGCAGCCGAGCCGCTCGAAGCCGAGCAGGTAGTGCAGGTTCTGCCAGACGACGCCGGCGACCGGCATCTTGCTCATCATCCCCAGCACGACGACCTTCGGCCGGCTCACGAGAAGCCCCCGACCTGGGTCCAGGTAAGCCCGCCGGTGGTGCCGGTGGCGGTGAGCTCGTCGGCGCCGCGGCGCGGCGGCCGCCGGCGCTCGCGCGTCTGCGCGTCGTGGAGCTGGGTGTAGGCGCCGCCCGCGGCGACCAGCGTCTCGTGCGTGCCCCGTTCGATCACCCGGCCGCCGTCGACGACGAGGATCTGGTCGGCGTGGCGGACGGTCGAGAGCCGGTGGGCGATCACGAACGAGGTGCGGCCCTCCATCAGGGTGTCGAGCGAGTCGAGCACGACCGCCTCGGTCTTCGAGTCGATCGAGGAGGTCGGCTCGTCGAGGATCAGGATCGGGGCGTCCTTGAGGAAGGCGCGGGCGACGCAGAGCCGCTGACGCTCGCCGCCCGAGAGCTGGGCGCCGCGCTCGCCGAGCTCGGTCTCGTAGCCGTCCGGGAGGTTGCGGACGAACTCGTCGGCGTTGGCGGCCCGCGCGGCCGCGTGGATCTGCTCCTCGCTGGCGCCGAGCCGGCCGTAGGCGATGTTGTCGCGAATCGTCCCCGAGAACATCAGCGGCTCCTGGAGGACGATCGAGATCTGATCGCGCAGCGAGTGCAGCTGCAGGTCGCGGAGGTCGACTCCGTCGATTTCGATCCGCCCCCGCTTCGGGTCGTAGAAGCGGACCAGGAGGCTCATCAGGGTGCTCTTGCCGGCTCCGGTCTTGCCGACGATCGCGACGCGTTCGCCCGGCAGCGCGTCGAAGGAGATGTCCTCGAGCGTGCGCTGCCGGCCCGGGTAGGCGAAGGAGACCTGGCGGGCGGTGACCCGCCCACGGGCGCGGTCGAGCGCCACCGCGCCCGGCCTCTCGGTGACCAGCGGCTCGGTGTCCAGCAGCCGCAGCGAGGAGTGGAACTGGACCAGCTGTTCGTGGATCATCCCGACCGTCGTCGAGATCTGTTCCAGCGGCTGGTAGACCGACGTGATGTAGGTGATGAGGACGATCAGCTCGCCGATCGAGATCTTTCCCTGGATCACGTGCCAGGCCCCGAGGCCCATCACGACCGAGATCCCGAACGCCGACGCGGTCTGGACCCCGAGCGTGTAGAGGCTCTGGCTGACCGTCAGCTTGACCCGTTCGTCGACCGCCGTCTGCCCCTGCTCGCGGAAGCGCCGGTGTTCGTGGTCCTCGCGCCCGAAGGAGACGATGACCCGCAGCATCGTCATCGCCTCGTTGACGATCGAGAGGCTGTCCCACTCGAGCTTCTGCACCCGCTGCAGGCGCGGCACGATGCGGCGGCCGTAGAGGCTGAAGGAGAAGAACAGCAGCGGCAGGATGATCAGCGCGACGAGCGCGATCTGCCAGTCGATCAGCAGCGAGATCACCAGCATCCCGACCAGGGTCAGGAGCGCCTCGGCGATCGGCGGGAGCACCATCACGATCGTCCCCACGGCCGAGGCCTGGAGGTTGATCTGGCTCATCAGCGCCCCGGTCTGGCGGCGGTCGTGGAAGGTGAAGGAGAGCCGCTGGGCGTGGGCGAAGAGGTCGCTGCGGAGGTCGAGGACCATGTTCTGTTCGGTCTTCGCGCCGAGGAAGTGGTTGAGGACCGTGACCCCGTTGCCGCAGACGATCAGCAGGAAGCGCAGGGTCACCATGCTGACCAGGACCACCCAGACGGTCGGGTCGGGCCCGAAGATCGTGCGGACGATCCCGGTCGGTTCGGTCTGGTGCAGGACGTCGTTGAGGATCACCGCCAGCGGCCACGGCTCGGCGAGGCCGAAGAGCGCGCCGGCGACGGTGAGGAGGATGACCAGGATCAGCCGCCGGCGATAGGGCCGCAGGTAGGGCCCGACCCGCGGCAGCGCCTTCCAAAGCTCCCAGGCGCTTCCCTTTTCCTCCTTCGGCTGGCGCGGACCGCGGCCGAAGCGGCTGCGCATCCGCACCGGCCCCATGCCGGGGCTCATCGTCGCTCCTCGTTCTCGAGTTGCCCGCCGGCGAACGGCGCCGTCGTCCCCGCCGCGACGCCACCGCGGCTGGGGCGCATGACCAGCCGCAGCGCCCGCTCGAGGCGCGCCCGGCGGGCGGGCTCGTCCTCGCGCGGCCGCTCGTCGAGCGCGGCGGCGGCGCGAATCGCCAGCTGGGTCGCGGTCGCCATGCCCTCGAGGCCGAGGACCACCGCGACCACGATCAGCAGCCCGATCGCCGCCGCCACCCCGAGCTGGTGCTGGTAGGCGGCGATCGCGGCGAGGATCGCCAGCACCCCGACGCCGGCGCCTCCGACCCGCGTCGCCCGCGGCCAGATCCGCACCCGCAGGAGCTGGCGGCCGGCGCCGTGCTCCTCGACCACGGTGCGGATCCTGACCCCGCCGACCGCACCGGCGCGCAGGTCGAGGTCCCAGCGGTCGAAGGGGCCGCCGCTGCGCACCAGCCCGCCGCGCGCGGCGAGCCCGTCCCGCAGCCGCTCGACCCAGGCCTGCGGCGGGGCCCACCGTTCGCTCCAGATCGCGACCGTGCGCGGCCGCGGCAGGCTCGGCCGTGCCGGGACCCGGCGCCGCCACGGCGAGAGGCCGTTGCGCAGGCGCCCGGCCAGCCGGGCGGCGGGCTGCAGCAGGAAGAGGAGCGCGGTCAGGCCGCGTCGCCGCGTCGTCTCGGCGCGCGGGCGCCCCGGCGACGCGGGATGGGCCCGCCGGCCGTTGACGATGGCGCAGGCGAGGATCCAGGCGCAGGCGAGGAGCAGGGCCGGCGCCGCGGCGAAGAGCGGCGGCCAGACGGCCCCGAGGGCGGTGAGCAGGCCGAGCACGGCGATCAGCAGGAGGCCCTCCGGGGCGCCGAAGATCCCCGCCGAGCGCGTCCCGTCGTAGACCGACTGGAAGAGCTCGGCGCCCCACGTCCCGTAGTTGACCTGGGGCCGGCGCAGGGCCGGGGCAGCCGCCGGCGCCTCGTAGATCCGGCCCGCCCAGCGCGAGGAGCCGGCGCGGTTGTAGCGGCTCGGCCACTTGCGCTCGAGCAGCGCCTCGGCTTTGCCGTAGCCGTACTGCTGGCGCAGATAGCGGCGGACCGAGTCGCGGCGGTGGTGGATCACGACCGCGCCGGCGCTGAAGCCGAGCCGGTGGCCGGCCTGCTGCAGCCGCCAGCAGACGTCGACGTCGTCGCCGGCGACCCGGAAGCGCTCGTCGAAGCCGCCGATCCCCTCCAGCGCCTCCTTGCGGAAGGCCATGTTGCAGCCCGGCAGGTGCTCGGCCTCGCGGTCGGAGACGAGGACGTGGATCGGGCCGCCGGGGGCGGCGGCGACGCATTCGGCGACGAAGCCGGCGTCGGTGGGCGGGACGTTCGGGCCGCCGACCCCGGCGAAGCGCCGGTGCCGCAGGGTCGCGGCGAGGTAGCGAAGCCAGTCGCGATCCGGGTAGGCGTCGTCGTCGAGGAAGGCGACGATCTCGCCGCGGGCGGCGGCGATGCCGACGTTGCGGGCGTGGCCGAGGCCGCGGTGGTCGGTCTCGTGGACGATCGCGCCGTGGGCGCGGGCGATCGCCGCCGAGTCGTCGCCGCAGCCGTCGAGGACGACGATCAGCTCGAAGTCCGGGTAATCGAGCGCGGCGACCCCGGCCAGGCACTCGTCGAGGGTGCGGGCGCCGTCGTGGCTGCAGACGACGACGGTGGCCGCCGGCCACTCCTCGGCGGCGGCGAAGGGGACGGCGGCGAAGGCGCGGCGAACGGTCGCCAGCGCCGGCTTCGGCTGGCGCTGGCGGTCGACCAGGCCGAAGTCCCAGTCGAGCACCTCGTGCCCGCCCCGGTGCCACTCGTCGGTCCAGGCGAAGACGAAGGCGCCGGCGGCGCCGGCGGCGAAGCTGCGCCGGAGCTGCCACCCGAGCGCCCGCCCCTGCTCGCGCTCGCCGTTGCGGCGGCTGTCGAGCCCGACCTCGGTCAGCAGCAGCGGCCGGTCGCCGCAGAGGTTCTGGAGGCGGTCGAGGTAGCCGCTGTAGGCCCGCTCGTCCTCGAGGTAGACGTTGAAGGCGGCGAGGTCGAGGAAGGGCAGCTCGAGGTACTCGGTCGAGGGGTAGTTGACGTAGGTGACGAGGCCCCCCGGGTCGGCCTCCTTGACCTCGAAGTAGAGGCGCTCGAGGAAGCGTTCGACCGCGCGCTTGCCGTGCCAGCGGACGATCGCGGCCGGGATCTCGTTGCCGATCGCGTAACAGAGGAGCGCCGGGTGGGCCTCGCACGCCGCCGCCTGCGCCCGCACCCGGCGGACGATCTGGCGCCGCCGCTCGGGGTCGTCGAGAAAGGTCAGGTGCTGCTCCCAGGCGAGCCCGACCATTGCTCGCAGGCCGTGCGCCGCCGCCTCGTCGAGCAGCCACAGCGGCGGCGGCTCGTAGGTGCGGACCGCGTTGACGCCGCTGGCCGCCATCGCCGCGAAGTCCTCGCGGACCCGCTCCCGCGGCGGGAAGGCGACGCCGTCGCGGGGACGGAAGGTGCCGTAGGTGGCGCCGCGGACGTGGAGCTTCTCGGAGCCGTCGAGAATCGCCCGGCCCTGGACCCGGAACCGCTGCGCGCGCGACTGAGATTGCGAAAAGGGATCCATCGATCGCTCCTGCCCGGAAAGACGGGAATTGCGGCCCGCGGCCGCGGCTCCAGATATTCGGTTGCGCTGCTCCTCGAGGTCCGGGCGAACCGCACCCTAGAGCCGTCAACCAGCGATCTGGACGACTGTTCCAATCGAATGGGGGGATCGGCAAATTGCGGGTTTCCATCGGCCCCGGCTTCGTCTAGGCTCGCGCGCCCATGCGATGCCTGGTAACCGGCGGCGCCGGCTTCATCGGCTCGAATCTCGTCGACGCCCTGCTCGCGCGCGGCGACGGGGTGACGGTCGTCGACGACCTCTCGACCGGGCGCCTCGACAACCTCGGGTCGGCGCTGGCGGCGGGGGCCGAGCTGGTCGAGCTCGACATCCGCGATCGCGAGCCGCTGGAGCGCGCGGTCGCCGCCGCCGCACCGGAGACGATCTTCCACCTCGCGGCCCAGATCGACGTCCGCAGGTCGGTCGCCGACCCCGCCTTCGACGCCTCGATCAACGTCGGCGGCACCGCCAACCTGCTCGAGGCGGCGCGCCGGGCGGAGGTGCCTCGCCTGGTCTTCGCCTCGACCGGGGGCGCGATCTACGGCGAGGGGGACGGCCGCCAGCTGCCGCTCGCCGAGACCGAGCCGGTGGCGCCCCTCTCCCCCTACGGCCAGAGCAAGCAGGCGGGCGAGCTCTACCTCTCCCTCTACGAGCGCCTCTACGGCACCTCCTCCGTCTGCCTCCGCCTCGGCAACGTCTACGGGCCGCGCCAGGACCCGCTCGGCGAGGCCGGCGTGATCGCGATCTTCTGCGGCCTGCTCCGCTCCGGCGGCCGGCCGACCGTCTACGGCGACGGCCTCCAGACCCGCGACTACATCTACGTCGGCGACGTCGTCAGCGCCATGCTCGCCGCCGCCGGCTCCGAGGTCCGCGGCCCGGTCAACGTCGGCACCGGCGTAGAGACCGACGTCCTCGCCCTCGTCAGCGCCCTCGCCGAGCTCTCCGGCTCCGCCTTCGAGCCCCGCTTCGCCCCGCCCCGCACCGGCGAGGTGCAGCGGATCACGATCGACCCCGCCCGCGCCCGCGCCGAGCTCGACTGGCGCCCCGAGACGGCGCTGGCCGAGGGCCTCGAGCTCACCCTCGCCTCGCTCTGAAGCGCAACCGCGGGGCGGTTCGGCCTCAGGTTGAGTCGCGGCCCGGGAGGCGGCGGCCGGAGCGGCGGAGGGCGAGGCCGCAGAGGGACTCGAGGACGACGCGGTGGGCGAGCAGGGCGGTGAGGTCGGAGCGGTCGTAGATCGGGGCGACCTCGACCAGGTCCATCCCCACCACCGGCAGCTCGGCGAAGATCCGGTTGAGGGCGGGGAAGACCTCGCGCGGGGTGAGGCCGCCGGACTCCAGCGAGCCGGTCCCGGGCGCGTAGAGGTCGTCGAAGACGTCGATGTCGAAGCTGACGAAGACGTGCTCGGGGAGCTCGGCGGTCGCGGTGGCGATCACCTCGTCCATCACCTCGGTCATCCCGCGGCGGTCGATCTCGTAGCGGCTGTACCAGCGCATCCCGGCCGCGCGCGCCCAGTCGAAGTCCTCGGGGTCGGGGAAGTAGCCGTGGAGGCCGATCTGGAGGAAGTGCTCGCCGCGGATATGGCCCTCCTCGACCAGGCGCCGCATCGGGCTGGCGTGGGAGAGCGGCCCTCCCCACTCCACCGGCGCCGTGTCGGTGTGGGTGTCGAACTGGATCAGGCCGACGTTGCCCTTGCCGTAGCGCTCCACCACCGCGGTGACGTCGGGGTAGGCGAGCGAGTGGTCGCCGCCGAGGACGACCGGGAAGACGCCGGCCACCAGCAGCTCGGTCAGCCTTGCCTTGACCTCGCGGTGGGCGCCGGCGAGATCGGCCGGCGGGCACTCAGCGTCGCCGTAGTCGACGACGTCGAGCACCTCGAAGGGGTCGACGCCGAGGTGCATGTGGGGCCGGGCCGGCGGCGACCAGAGGAAGTTGCAGGCCTGCCGGATCGCCCGCGGCCCGAAGCGGGCTCCGGGACGGAATGAAACGCCTTCGTCGAACGGCGCCCCGAGGATCGCGACGTCGACGCCCTCGAGGTCGGCCGGGGTCAGCGCCAGCGGGGCCTTGCAGAAGGTCCCGAGGCCGGCGTAGGCGGCCTCGTGGTGGCGGTTGACGACCCTGCTCACGGCAGCTGCGGGCGCGGCTCGCGGCCGCTGCGGCGGAGCGCCAGGCCGGCCAACGACTCGAGCACGCAGCGGTGCGCCAGCAGGGCGGTGACGTTGGCCGGGTCGTAGGTCGGTGCCACCTCGACCAGCTCCATCCCGATCACCGGCAGCTCGGCGAAGACGCGGTTGAGCGCCGGCAGCACCTCGCGCGGGGTCAGCCCGCCGGGCTCGGGGGCGCCGGTGCCGGGGGCGAAGCCGGGGTCGAAGACGTCGATGTCGAAGGAGACGAAGATCCGCTCCGGCAGCTCACGGGCGGCGGTCGCGATCAGGTCGTCGACCACCGCCGCCATCCCGCGGCGGTCGATCTCGTAGCGGCTGTACCAGCGCATCCCGGCCGAGCTCATCCACTCGAAGTCGCCGGGGTCGGGGAAGTAGCCGTGGAGGCCGATCTGGAGGAAGTGCTCGCCGCGGATATGGCCCTCCTCGACCAGGCGCCGCATCG